>NC_012623.1:0-361875 GCF_000022485.1 Sulfolobus islandicus Y.N.15.51
ACAGTAAATTTCCTACGTTTCTGCATCATTATTATACCCTAATTCCCCTCCTTTAATTTGTCTCTCTGTGAATTTCCTACGTTTCCAATGACAATCATTCCATTTTACGTTTTATCTAAATTATACAAACGTTTTTCTTTCTTTATGGCCTAAACTAATTTTTCAGATGAAATTAGCAGTGTGTCACTTTAAAACTAGTATTACTTTATGCAAGCGTATTACTTTGGGTGGAATATAGGGTATTTTAAGTAGAAAAACATTAGAAATTTACTGTATAACTGGGGAGTTAATTATTACCTATAATTAAAATTTTCCTGAAAAATGACCATATGACTATACTAAATCATTTCTATACGGTCACGTCACCTACTGATAATGGCAAATTATTTTTAGAGTCTATACTGTTAAGATTCTAACAGTTTTGAAAAAGATTAATAAGTAACTTTTTTAGCTTAAATATGTGTCAATGGTAATCAGACGTATGTTTATAAAGTCTACCTTAGCCGTCTCTTTTTCAATATCGTATTTATTGTATATTATTGCTAAGATATCTTTCGGATCTGGTAAACTCGCCTTTATTATAGCATTGTTACAATTATATCCTTATTTCCTAATCGATTATTTGCCTACAGTACAAGTTGTTTCGTTGTTCTTCCAATCTCTTTTATTACTTCTTTTCGCTATTTTCATTTTATTGATTACTTACATGTTATTTTTATTCTACAAATTATACAAAATGGTAAAAACTTCAATTTTGAAGTAATATTGATATAACCTGTGGTCTAGATATTACCAATACAGTCATAGGAAACAGGTTTAACAGTAGAAACATTAGAAATGAATGTGATAAGGGAAACATTGAAAGGTGGTAAAGGTGAAGTTATAAAAAACCCTAAGGTCTTTATTGATCCGTTATCTGTATTTAAGGAGATTCCGTTCAGAGAGGATATACTAAGGGATGCTGCAATAGCTATTAGGTATTTTGTTAAGAATGAGGTCAAGTTTTCGAACTTGTTTCTTGGATTAACTGGTACTGGGAAGACTTTCGTAAGTAAATACATCTATAACGAGATTGAGGAGGTTAAGAATGAGGATGAGGAATATAAGGATGTAAAACAAGCTTATGTTAATTGTAGAGAAGTTGGTGGAACACCACAAGCAGTATTATCATCCTTAGCTGGTAAGCTGACTGGTTTTTCAGTGCCTAAGCATGGTATTAATCTAGGTGAGTACATTGATAAGATAAAGAATGGTACTAGGAACATAAAGGCCATAATATATCTTGACGAGGTTGACACATTAGTTAAGAGGAGAGGGGGAGATATAGTACTTTATCAACTGCTAAGGTCAGATGCTAATATATCAGTTATTATGATTAGTAATGACATAAATGTTCGTGACTATATGGAGCCTAGAGTTTTATCATCCTTAGGTCCTTCAGTTATCTTTAAACCTTACGACGCAGAACAACTGAAATTTATCCTTTCAAAGTACGCAGAATACGGTTTAATAAAAGGTACCTATGATGGTGATATACTGGGTTATATTGCAGCTATCTCTGCTAAAGAACATGGTGATGCAAGAAAGGCAGTCAATTTGCTTTTCAGAGCAGCTCAGCTAGCTTCTGGTGGGGGGATGATTAAAAAGGAGCACGTAGATAAGGCGATCGTAGATTATGAACAAGAGAGGCTTATAGAGGCCGTAAAAGCCCTTCCTTTTCACTATAAATTAGCTTTAAGAAGTCTAATAGAGTCAGAAGATGTGATGTCTGCTCACAAAATGTATACTGATCTTTGTAATAAGTTCAAACAAAAGCCTTTATCGTATAGAAGATTTTCAGACATAATATCGGAGTTGGATATGTTTGGGATAGTTAAGATAAGGATAGTTAATAGGGGTAGAGCTGGTGGAGTTAAGAAGTATGCTTTAGTGGAAGATAAGGAGAAGGTGTTAAGGGCACTTAATGAGACTTTTGAAGATAGTATTGGTATTGGTGATTTTGTTGATGATGTGGGAGAAAATTAAGAGGCTAGAAGAAAGATTGTATGAACTAAGAAAGGAAATTGAGGAAGTTGAAAAAGAATTAGAAGAATTACCAAGCGGACATCTTGAGGTAAAGACGATTAACGGAAATGTCTACTATTACTTAAGGTATTGGGAGGATGGTAGACTAAGAAGCAAATATATTGGCAAGTTCGCTAGTGATATTAAGGAAAAACTTTTAAAGAGCGAGCAATTAAGAAGAAGATTAACACAATTAAAAGAGGAAGAAAAGAAGTTATCCAATATTATTGACAAAATAGAAAAGATTATTACTGATTATTAAATATGTCCTTTTATGTACGTTTTACTTTAAGATAATCTTAAATAAACTGTTCTCTATATATATATATAGAATAGTGATACCTGTGATAATAGCATCAGCTCAGACATCGGTTTCCCAAGCGTTATCTGGGATAGCGACTAGTATTATTGACGCAATACCTTCTATAATAGTGTTTATAATAATACTAATAATAGGTTATATAATAGCTAATATAGTATCGTATTCCATTAGGGCATTTTTAGGTAGGATCTTCAGAGAAGAACACGTTAGAGCTAGTGTTGACATTATAGCAGGTACGATAAAGGCGTTAATCATATTAATTGCACTATCAATAGCTCTTTCTTTTCTACAGCTAGGAGCAGCTTCTGGATATGTTCAACAGATAGCTAATTATTTGCCTAAGTTAGCTGGGGCTATAGTACTCCTTACCATAGGCTTAACTCTAGTTAATATTTTAGTTGATTACATGCAGAGGCAAATAGGAGCTAGATCTCAAGATGATTTAATAACTGCGATATTTAACGTTCTGAGGTTTGGTCTATATGCTGCAATAATAACTGTTGCTGCAGCCTTAGCAATTTTTAGTGTTATACCGTATGTCGATCCTTATGTATTTTATGCAGTAATATTAGGTGCAGTAATATTATACGCAGCATATGCTTTGATTGATAAAGTGCTAGTTCCCTTTGCGAACTCTAATCCAGACCTAGCCTATGTAGCAAATTATGGTAGACTGATATTGTATATAATTGTACTACTAATTGCAATTGCTATAATAGTTGAACCCTTCGGAAACGTTACATCGATAATATACGCTTTATCATGGGGTCTGGCGATAGCTTTTGCCATAGCATTAATTCCTCTAGTTATAGCTTTAGTAAAGAAATTCTTAGCAGAAATTAAGTGATTCTTTATAACAAGCTATTTTTTAACTCTCGTTTACTTATATTTTTTATGAGTGGAATTTTCTCGAAGGGACTAGAGGAACTTAAAAATAACGGTTGGTTAATATTAGAGGATGGGAAGAAGATTAAGAAGGAATTTAAGTTTAAGGATTTTAAGCAATCAATAGATTTCTTGAAAGATATACAACCATCAGCTGATGCTTTAGATCATCATCCTGATGTTTGTATCTATTATAATAGAGTAATAGTGGAGTTAACAACCCATGATATGGGAGGATTAACAGATCTTGACTATAAATTGGCTATAAAAATTGATGAACTTTATAAAATGAAAACTAGTAATTTATAGTAAGAATTGACGTGTAAAATGACAATAGTGTTTTTGTACATTAATCCTTGCACTATTTATCAAAATTTTAAGAAGTTAGAAAGAACTCAATACGTTCTCTTCCACCAACTTTAACTCCTTTATTTACTTTTATCTTTAGGAAGTTTTCTAATATACTTATTTGACCTTTCATTTTAACGTTTAGTATTTTTCCAGGAAATCTCCATATTGCCTCATATGGATATTCCGTGATCTCCTCCTCATAGAAGTTTTCGTACACGTTTAATCCTTTCCTTAATTTTCCCCTAAATGTTATTATAAACTCAATAACGGGATGGGTTATATCTAAAAGGAAAATGTCTGTACTAACTACTTTAGCCCTTGTTGATCTATCGTTTATTATTATTTTTTCGACATCTAAAAAACTCTGCATGTTTCCCTTAACTACCTCTATCTCTTTATCCAGCATTTCCCTTGTTAGACTTGCGTAATAATTTTCAGGATCGTAATAGTAGAAAAAAGTGTATTGCGTTACGTTACCTAACTTATCCATAACGAAATTTCCTAAGCTGAATATCGGAGTTATTTTTTCGCTCATCTTTTCCTCCTTTTCCGCCCTATCTCTACTTGCAAATAGGGCTGTAAAACTTCTTTTAGTGCTGGACATTCATTTAACTTTCGTTTTAACTCAGTTAGGAAACAGCATAGCGCTCCTAATCTCTCCATACTTGTAAACTTTATCGAGTTCTGTGGTCTCTCAGTGGATATTGTTAAGAATTTGGCTTGTCCAGATAATGCCTTTAAGTAGAGTTTTCCCGTAGAAGCTAATTCCGTAGTTGTCCATTTTCCCTCAGTGGATTCTGGTAATTTTATTTCATTCCAAGAAATGTTATTGCACTCAGTTTGACATTCAAATTCCTCATCTGTACTAATTAAGTCTACAACCTCTGCCTCTGCAATCTGTGCTGTGGGTGATAAGAAGTTTGATGTAGCAGTTTTCAATTCCTCTTTTTGATATGCACAACATGCCAGAGTTTGTAATTCATCCACCATTTCGAAATCTCTTAGATTTATGTTATTTGTCCCTCTTACAGTGGATATTGTGAGTAATGTAATTGATTTAGGAAGCATGAGTACTTCGAATTTAAAATAATTTGAATCAGCTATTCTTATAATATAGGTTTTGTTTTCTTCATTAGATAACTTTCTAAAACTTTCAAATTTCTCTCGAAGGAGGGTAGAATCACAGTTAGGTACAAGAAATGAGAAACCTCTTATTTCTCTTATCGACTTCGTTGAACACTTCATCGTGTATATTATACACTATTAAGGTATTTAACTTTAAGAGCTATCCAGTTCGTTAGCTTTTCGAATATCAGCATATGCTTCATCTTCTCTTCCTAATTTCATTAGAGATTTAGCTCTCCTTACGTACGCACTTCTATATAATGGATTGATATTGATCGTTTTCGAGTACATATCCACTGCTTCTTGTAATAATCCCCTACTTTCCTTTAATTCTCCTAAACTAAAGTATACTTCTGCATAGTATGGGTTTAGATTAATTGCCATTTCCAAATCACTTTCAGCCTCCTTATAGTTTCCTAATCCTCTTTGAGCCAAAGCCCTATAAAAGTACAATTCAGCGTCAGTAGGATATTTCTCAATTGCAAAACTTAAGTCAATTATAGCATCATTATATCTGCCTAATTTAAGTTCCGAGATTCCCCTTATCTTATATATTAAAGGATCCTCATCTTCTATAGTCTTAGTCTCATCTAGGGCTTTTTCATAGTTTTCCAATTTTAAATAAATTAGTCCTCTTAGTTTACTAGACTCCTTCGAGTTATCATCTAAATATGTTAGTGCATCTCTATAAAGTCCTTGAGCTATAAGTACTTTTGCCATTCCAATTTTATCTTCAGCCTTCTGAAAATTCTCGTAAGCTTCTTGTAGTTTCCCTAGTTCAAAGAGTATTTTCCCTTTTAGGGAGTAGGCTTCCTTTAGATCTGGATCCTGGGTGATTAACTCATCTAATAATTTTAATGCGTAATTTAAGTTCCTGTTTTTATATTGGGTATAAGCTTCCTTTAGGCTCATACTCTCACTTAATATATCAATTAATCTTTTTGGTAAAATAAGCATTTTATACGATCTTGCACACTTCATTACGGTTAAACAGTTACAAATACAAAAATCGTGTAATGAGGCAAAGGTTTGATACGTTCTTAACCTAAAATTGAATTTACTTTTAGGTTACGTCAGAATGAGAATCAGAAGTATTAAGAATATTCTCTATTTAGATACGTATTGTACTTAAGAAGTTAAATTAAAAAGACAACAAATCATTAGTGATTTGTAGAAGGAGTTTTAGGGACGTTATAATTAGTCCAATATCGTAGATTTCTGTATTGAATTCAACATTAACCGGCACATGAAAATGTTTTTGAATTCACGTATTCTTTCACGACATGCATTAAACGAAGCAATAAGATTATTCATGTATAACATGTCTGTATATTCATATAAGATTTCGAAGAAAAGTATTTTAGCATGTTATGTTTTATGGGCATCTACTCTTGTCAACTGTGATGTGAGTCGATAGGAGAGATTCTTTAGCTTGAAAGTAATCATCAGAACCGAGTTCGTTCTTCATCAGTCAAGATATGCCAGCTTCATCATATAATCCAGTGCTAACGCACTCATTTCCCCATCCTCTCATTAGCCCTTCTCTAATCATTTTTAGGTACTCTTCGCTTGGTTTCTCTCTATCATCTTTGTGGCTTGAGACGTAGGCATATGCAAAATACTCCTTACCATTTCTATCGTAAACTTTCACAACTTCTCTAATATACTTTATTAGGTGTTGTTCGGCTTTATCTAAGGAGTTTAAAGTATGAAGAAACACCTTTTGCAAATATCCACATATTATGCCGTTTTCGTCTTCTAGTAGGTTTGCGCAATAACCGTATTTGCAAGGTACGTTAAATATCAGCCTATAGCCTTTCATATAGGCTGGAATTTCACTTAACATTATGTCAACTCCACGCTGACGTAAAATCTTCTCATTAGTATTTTCAGCATACGCAAAATAGTTCACAATTATGGGCATTCCGCTCCACGCTGAGTAATCACCGTCTTCTATTTTCTCCATATCGTTTGCTATTTCTCTGTTGTATCTGTAAAAATATACATTATCTAAGTAATATTTTCTTTTCTGATCAAAATATACCCTAGCTTTTTCTCTTACATATAAGTCATCTGGGGATCCTTTATAATCCTCTACTTCATCAAGTAATTTAATTAAATTTTCATCTATCTCATAAACTTCTCCCCAAACTATACCATCACCTTTAATTATACCTGGGTAATTTCCTAAATCGTACATTTCATAACCTTCTATATAACCTAAGCCTATAAACCTTGATTTAGCTACTAGATGATTTAGCTCGAAACCATATCTTAAACTTCCATATACGAATAGGTACATAACTATTCACCTAAAAATGACTCTAACCAAAGTTCAACTTCATCTATGTTTAAAACTTTTATGGGTTTATCGTTTTCCATGAGCGTTGTAGAATCGTAGTATGCTAATCCATTTCTTATCTTAAACTTTATAACATAGTATCGTTGATTTGGAATCTCTCCTTCTCCTCCTGCTTCTTCTATCGTTGGTGGGTAAAATATTGCTAGCAATTCTTCTCCGTTTTCCCTAACGTCAAAACCTCTTCTAGTAAGCATATCTATCAATTTTTTATACTCTGCTGGTTTCAATATCACTCACCTTCTTTCTTACCATCAGTTTCATCCCCTCTCTTTTCACTACTACTATATCTTCGTTTTTCTTTATATCCTCTAGAGCTAAGGCTCGCCAATACTCACCCTCTACTATTACATACCCTTCTTGTCCAGATTTTATATCATCAACTGCTTTTCCAATTTTTCCCTCATAGGAGTATAAGTTTCTTCCTCTAGTTTTTATAACAACATTAATAACTCGATATGTTAAGAAACCTAGTAGGGCCAACGTGGGAATATCTATTATAGGGTCGGATATGTAACCAGTAATGACTAAAATTGCGATTAAAACTGCGATAATTATCAAGGTGATTGCTACTGGGTGTGCCACAGATTTTTTATTAGCTTAATTGGTATATATTTGTGATGTATAAGGTTCTGCTCATAATAATTCTATTGTTGCCATTATCAATGCCCTTAACAATACATACCATTTCACAACCTTCTTCGCTGGCTTTTCCTTCTGGAGTAACCAGTTATCCTTTGAATACAGTAATCTATACAGATTTCGTTATGGGTAAGATCAATATTTCATATTTAAATATAGGTAGCTCATATTTACCTGGAGGAGAATATTTCACTACTGGGAATGCATCTCTTCAGTTAAATGCTATGGTATTAGGAAAGTATTGGGCACAAAATGTAATCCTATTTCATCAAATATCAAATAATACCTTTTATGCCACACCAATAGTAAATCTTTGGAATCTTTCCGGTCCCTTTAGTAATACAACAGGAAATTCGTTAGTATATCAAGGCCTTGGTGTAATTTGTTATCAAGGTCCAACGTTCAAGGTAAATTTACCCCTTTCCATAAGTCTATTTATGGAAATAGTTAATTCTACATTAGACTTTGGATATAATATAAATGAAGAAAGGGGGATTTACTTCAGATATCCCCTAATAGGCTTATTCCAGTTAGGTGGTCTTTCATTACTAGGGTTGCCAAATGATCTAGAGTTAGTTTGGGGAGGACCAGGTGGTGGAAGTGTGGTTTTTATGAACGTGAGTAGTGTAGCCAATTTGTATTATTTCAATGGCAATGGTTTAAGTATTGTACCCAACGCTTACTCTATTGGATTTGATACCGCAGAGGCGGCATTTGGGGTTAAGATATACTCCACTTTTCCTAGTCTATTCTCGCCTATAGCAATTGAGACAAGTGGGCTTAACGTTCCTTCAGTATTATGGCCAATCCCTCCCCACGTTTTGGTTAATCAGACTAGTGATAGAATCACTGTGAAATTGTCAATAAGTAATAAGTCATTGTCTGGGCAAGCGGTTTATTTGGAAACTGGATTCCCTCCTTCAGTAGTATCTTCTACACTAACAAACTCTTCTGGAATTGCGGTATTTCCTAATAACAATTACTCGTTTTACGTAGTTTATTTTCCGGGTAACTTTACGCTATCTTCGGCATATTATTTTTCCTCGCCAATCCTTAATTCGCTTTCTAGCAAGTTTCATTCATACTACCAAGATTTATTGAATTTCCTTAACTCTGCCCAAAATTCCTTTAAGAAGGGTATAAAGTCTATATTGTCAAAGCAGGAGACTTCCATAACTACTACCACGTTAACTTCCACTACTTCAAGCTCTCCCCAATTTGGGGTCAACTTGTATATTATACTTTACATCTTAGCTTTTGTAATAGGTATGGTTATTTCAGCAATATTAATAAGGTTCAAATTATAGTTATATATTTGGAGGTAGTAGGATTTGGCAATTAATGTAGGAGACATAGTAGGCATAGTATTTCTAATCATTATAATAATCATCTTTATTGCCATGTCATTTAGAGTAGTCAGAGAATGGGAGAGAGCCGTTGTGTTGAGATTAGGGAGATTTTTAAGAATAAAAGGCCCTGGAATCATATTCCTTATACCCTTTGTTGATAGACCATTAATAGTAGATCTAAGAGTAAATACTGTTGAGGTTCCACCTCAAACTATCTTAACTAGAGATAACGTTACTGTAAGTGTAGACGCTGTAGTGTACTATAAAGTGGTTGACCCACAAAAAGCAGTATTAAGTGTTTACAACTATAATGTAGCAGTACTAAATTTAGCTCAAACCTCATTAAGGGATATTGTTGGACAAATGGAATTAGATGAGCTATTAAGTAAAAGGGAAGAAATCAATAAGAGGATACAAGAAATATTAGATGTTACAACTGAAGGGTGGGGAATTAAAGTCACCGCTGTAACTATAAGAGATATTAGATTATCTCAAGATTTGTTATCTGCTATGGCAAAGCAAGCTGAGGCAGAGAGATTAAGAAGAGCGAAGGTAATACTAAGTGAAGGTGAGAGACAAGCTGCAAGTATTTTAGCTGACGCATCTACTTATTACAAGGATAATCCATCAGCATTACAGTTAAGGTTTTTGGAAACATTATCAGATATTTCACAAAGAGGAGGTTTAATAATAGTAGTTCCGGCAGGAAATGAAATATACCCTACTCTAGGTACTAGTGCTGCATTATCAACTCTCTCAAAAAAGTTACAAACTGAAACCAAATAGTCAGCTGGACTAGGAGTCTTCATCCATCATTTACGTCTTTCTCATCATTAGTTCTGCCAGCTTATCGTTCATATCTAAATAGTTTTCTCTAGCTAAGTTAAATAGTAATGCATATTTTTTTGCATCTTGTGAATTTATTTCCGAAAGTTCGTCAGCTAGTTTATTCAATAACGTAACTTCTCTAATACCTTGCATAGCCCATGTGTTCAAATATTTAATTGGTGTAAAGTCAGGTTCCTTTTCACTTAACATATCTATTCTGACTATTGGTGATGTTATATTATACTGGTAATAGAGAGAGTATATTGAGAGTGAGTAGTTAAATGCCTTTTTATATTGGTTATAAGCCTTTGAGATTCCCTTTAGATCATCTAGTATTATCTGATTATTTATTAACGAATCCCAATTTATCCATCCTAGAAAGATTGGTTTATTAAACTCAGACTTTTCGAGTCTATATTTATACATAATATTAGATATTATGTAATTCTCCCTTGCCTTAATCAGCGCCGGATAGCTATTTAAAAATTCCTTGATCAATATTCTATGGGAGAAGTTCTTTACTATTCCCATGATTAATTTGTTCTTACCCTTTAATCTTCTGAGTACTGTAGAACGATATAGTGCTAACTTATCCAGCGATAAGATATTTTCTATCTCAACGTCCTCTTCATAATATGTGGGAGGATCCACTATAGGTCCATCGACAAATATCACGTCACAATCCTCGCACTTCTCAATTAAACCAGTTTCTAAACTAAGCATAAATAGAATGGATTTATTGGATATTACGTTCTTATCATAGTAATTCTCTATTATTTTGAAATCTTCAGCTATCTCAGACGGAACACTCTTTTTATCCTTCTTTTTCCCTAAGATCTTCACAGCTCTAGCTAGGATAAGAGTTACATCACTTAGCTCTATTTCATATTTACTTCCATCTACTGCACATGCTATGTGGTCAGGATCTATAATCTCTTCAAGTATTCCTATTTTTAATTCCGAATTATTTGATGTAATATCGTCAAAAATCAAGTTAGTTGCCATGTTTATCTTTCCTCTCTCATCAACATCCTTGGTAGCTAACTCATTTACCTTTTTGATTATCTCATTAATATTCAAACTTTCACCTTTATCGAAATATTTCTCTCTACAAGCATTTTCATAACCTTAATAGCCTCTTCTAAATTATCTTTACTAATCTTTATTTCGCCTTTGTCTATTAGTATTATCAGTATGTTAATCTCATTCTCGTTTAGATTTAATTTTCCTAACTCGTTAACGATAATCTCATATAGTTCATTAAGGTGTTGTTTAGCTTGTATTTCGACTTCATTTAGCTTAGAAAGTGATTTCTCCTTAGGTATACTAAAAGTTTTTACATCTTTCTGAATTTTAAGAAAATGATACAAAATTTTCGCATACAATTTTAGTCTATCATTTATTTCCTCGATGTTCTTAATCTTATCGTCTATTATCTTATTCAGATCTTGTTCTACATCCTTTTCTAAGCTGTCAATTTTTCCTTTTATCTTCTCTACGTATCTAATTATTTCTTCTGCGGAATTGAGCTTGCCTAGCCTCTCTATATCTGCTTTAATTTCCTCAAGATTATCTTCATATTTATTTAATTCGTTTATCTTCTTCTCTAAGCTCCTTAATTTCTTTAGAGACTCCTTCAGACTTTGTTTAGATACCTCTAATTCCTCTATCATCTCAGTAATTTTTCTATCTTCTTCTCTAAGCTTTTCTACGTCTAAATTCTGCTTATATTGGGTCAATTTTTCTATAAACTCATCCAAATCCATGTTCTTCTAGAACCTCCTTTATTTCTTGAATCAATTGCGTTATCTTTTGCGTGTTTCTCTCCACGTTCTCCCTCAACTTAGGTAATTCTGGACTTATCTTTTCTAACTCATTTACAATCGTCTCAATATTATTTAATTGAATACCGACCTTACTTAATGATGTAATTTCATCTACTATTGTTCCTTTTAACTCTTCACCAACGATTGCTATGCCATTTAGTGCCTCTTTCAGTAATTTGAATAATATGAAATAAAGATTCGAGTTGTCTTCGACATGAATTGTAGTAAGTAAGTAATCGAGGTATCTTTTGAAAGACTCCGTTTCTCCCCTTTCATTTATCTCCTGAATTCTTTTCGCCAACTTATCCATGTGTATTTTGAAATTGTCTTTAAGTTCTCGAACTATCTCACGTACTTTCTCTATTTCCTCTATTTTCTCGTTTATCTTAATATATCTTTTAGCCTTTTCCACAACTTCTAATTTCTTAGAGATTTCCTCCACGATCTTGTCCGTTTCAATTACTGATTTCTCGGTCTCTCTTAATAATTCCAGATAAATATTCGATAGGTAGAGATAATCATAACATAGCCTTATATCCTTATTTTCAGTGCAAGATTTCTCATATGTTTCTATGGCTTCTCTCATTTCTTCAAGACTCCTTACTGCAGCTCCCCTCTTTTTAGCAGTTATGAAGTATCCATAAGCTGAGTATGGATTATCTAGTTTTTCCTTTATTTTTCGTATCTGGTCATTTATTTTCATATAAATTGAATCTTTATTTAAATATTTGGCGACTTCACCACTAACTATTGAAGAGTAAACTAGGAAATCTAAAGTGGGATTTTGTCCAATTTTTTTATCAGGATTAAAAATTTGGTAAGCGAAGGCTAAAGGATTATTTTTATTATCCTTTCTTCTTGTATCTTGTGGGTTTACATAGTACATTATATAATTAAATACAACATCCTCCGCTTCTTGTTTGTATTTTTGTCTAATAAGTCCCGCAAATAGCTTAGAAAATGAGGATAACGAGTCTCCAGCTAAGTCTTCGAAATCTATGTAATTAGTTCTTATCTTTATTATATAATTATTATAGAAGTAAGTAATAACGTCTTCAATAAATGTGTTTGATGTTTCTATATCCTCTAAATGGAATTGCTTACTTCCATACATTCTGAATTTCTCATTAATGATGTCATTTACTTTGTCGAACACTTCATCAGCGTTTGCCATCTTAATTGAAGGGTAGAATATTATCCAATTGAACGATTGTATTAATCTCTTATTTTTAGGTATTGGAAGTTGTTTCAAATTAAGGTTATCTTTTATTTTTAGCAGTAGAGAGGATATCGAATTTTTCAAGTCACCTAGTCTTAGTTCTATGGAATCCAGTCTAATTCTACTTTGCCCATAGATCTTAGAGAATAGTAGATATAATAACTGTCTTTTCTTTGGTGTGGTGATTTTTAGTTCGATCAAAGGTATTGATAGTTCGTCTAAAGTTTTAGACAATTCTTCCTTTCCTATTTGAGGCTCTATTAGAATAATTCCGTGAATTATATCATCGCTTTCTTTAATCTCTTTTATTAGACTCTTAATTTCATCCTCGTTAGATGGTTTTGCTAAAATAATTGTAATTTTGTCATTTCTATCGACAATTTTTAAAAACCTTATGTAGTCTCTGGTTCTGTTAGCACTATCTATTTTTATTCCTAGAACCTCCATAAAATATTCTAGTGATTCAAGTTCCTTCTCTCTATCTGTAATATATGTATTTACGAACTGTAGAGCTTTATCTCGTATTTCCCTAGACTTGAACTCTACTACTAGTCCTCCTATATTCGTATTCGCTACACTCTCAAAGAAGTTCCAAGATAATGCATAGGCTTCAGTTTTACTGAATAGCGTTAGTTTTTTAATATTCTCCTTTAATTTGCTTGTATCTATACTTTCGTACACTACACTTTCTATATTATCAGATATAAATACGTGAAAGTCATCTTGATAGTATGTTAAAAGGAAGTCCTCTACGTATTCTTGTCCTTTAGGGAATATCTCAATCCATTTTAGGTATGGTAGTAGTACTCCCTTCACTACATGACCTTCTAATTGTTTTATGATTAGTTTTTCGTCAGTGAATATTCTACTCATTAGCACTCTATATAAATTACTTGATTCTTGAGAGTCCAATTCGTTCTCCATTTTCGTCAATGTATCTAGCTTGATGGTCTCCCCTTCTGAATTTAGGCTAATTCCTTTCTCTGATCTGGCTAGTTCGTTGAAAATTCTATCTATATTAGGAAGATTGTCGCACAATATATCGTTGAAGAACCTTACGTATTTTCTTCTTTCTTGGTCTATTACCCAGTACGGCAAATCCATGTATTGGAGTATTTTGAAGTCCTTTACGTTAGCCATCTTTAGCATGCATTTTAACATCAATAGAAACTCTAATTTAGATGGATTTTCTATACTAACTTTCCTTATTCTTTCTAAGAGTGAAGGGTATGTCTCTGAAAATAGGTTATAAATTAATCCTCCAGTTCCAAATATTTTAGAATATGCACTAGGAGTCATGGAAAGATATACTATTGAATTTCCGGTTGAGTTGGCTAATTCCTTTACCTTACTCCAAAAATCCTTTATCTCGTTTTGATATTCTGCAAAGTAATCTACAGAACTCTCTACCTCATCAATAAGATATATGTTATTTCTGAACGTTAACAAGTCCTCAGTTTTACTTAAAAGTTCTACAAAAGGTACTTTTATTACGCTAATATTTTTGCTTTTGGCGTATTCCTCAATAATGTCAAGGAATGTGCTTTTTCCTTGACCCCAATCGGCTACAAGGGATATTATTTCTGGGGACTGTTTAGTCTTAGATATCCTGTCTATCTCATCCTTAACCTGCTTGAAAAATCTCAGTCTATTAATGTATAATGGGTTCTCGCTAATGCAAGAGAAAATTTGATAGATGTAAGACGAGTCAGAGGCAGTCTCACTTATTCTCTTGTAACAACTCACATTTTCACCCTTCGCTTAAAATTAAATCAATTCTTTCCACGTTTCCAGCGTATGATCCCAACCTAGCATCCCACGGTATTCTTATCAATGCTGGACTTTTCATTATTGACATAAGCCCACTTACTATTACGTGTCCAGTCTCTAGTGATGTCAAATTCCTAGTCAACGATTCTGGTAAACCTCCCGAAGCAGACATCACATACCTTACATCCTCGTGATATATTCTATGAAAGAAGAAGGTGTTAATCATCGACAATACGTATTTATCTATAAATGCCGGTCTTTGACTTACGAGAATTAAAGAAGCTCCAAATTTTCTTCCTTGGGTTGCCAATGTTACCAATACGTCTTTTGTCAAGTTGGCGTTTACTGGATAATCAACAGAAGGTATGTAGTTTTGTGCCTCTTCTATTACAAATCCCAAGAACCTTTGATTGCCGTTATATTTGGATTTTGTGAGATAATTGAAGATCAATCTGGTTATGTAACTCACGATAAGCTGTTTTGTAAGGACGTCTATACCTGGTGAACCCTCAGCAGAGAAGTCTATTATTGCTAAACCTCTATTCCTCCAAATCACTTCTAGTGTATTTTCAGTTAAAGATGCAGAAGAGTTGACCAGTTGTAGTCTGTTAATCACCTTGTTTTTGAATATTTCTAGTGCACTCGCAATTCCTCTAGCCGTGCTTGTTGTTATTCCTATATCTTTATTTTGAGCCATAGTAAGGATCTCATTTCTTAGGTTCTCAATTCCTATTGCAGTTCCTAGAAGGGTATTGTACTCCTTACTATCGTGATTTGCTAGTACTTGCTCTAGGAAATTTAGTTGCAAGGTGTTATAGGAAGCTTCTCCGTATTTTAGAGACATAATGAATTCTGATAATTCTCTAGGAGTGAATATGGACAAATCTATTGTGAGTTTAATGTCATTTTGTTCCTTAGGATCCTTTAGTATATACCTTTTTATCCAGCCCCTTCCCGTAGATACGATGTCTAGATTTGTCGAAGCTAAATCTATGTAGTCTCCATTCGCATCAATTACAATCATCGGTAAGGCTGTGATATTATCTCCTATTTTTATGTTGGATAGAAGCTTGATTAAATATCTCATATTATAGCTTTTTCCACTTCCTGTCTCCCCAAAAACTCCTATATGCATCGTTATCGCATTAAGGTCTAATAATAATGGTATTTCAGAACCCGCTAAAGCACCGTACTCAATTAATCCTTTCTTGCTTTTTATACCATAAAACGAAAGTAGGTCTTTTTCACTCTTTATTTCTGGTAGTTTTCTTACGAAAGAACCCGGTTTAGGAGTAGTGCTATGATCATATTTTTTTATTAAGTGCAAAGTAGCCTTTATTATTGTATTCATATCTAGAATCTCGTATATCGATGGTTCTTTTAGTATTGACTTAGCTATATCCCCCCTTTCGTCAAAGAACTCGTTCAGAAATTCATAATTCTCAACCCTGACTAGCGAAAGTTTCTCAGAATCATCAATTAATAACAATTGCCCTATGTTTATTTCTTCGTCAGCTCTAATTAGCCCTTGCAATTCATTTGCTTCGCTTTTCTGCAGTACTATTCCTATGATCTCTCCCTTTTCCATCAACATTTAACATTATTTAAGAACGTTTTTAAACGATTAAGCTACTGGAATTATGATGAAATGCTTGTTATCACATTAGCTATGGTTTTAAAGGCTAATCTACCATATGGGTAAATTGTTATTTTTAAATTTGAGATTTCAGCTGCCCTTTTGACTATTTCGTAGTGATGCCTAGGTAGTATACCTATTAACCTATTGTGTAACATACTTACTTTTATGAGGGGTTTCGTTAATAACATTATAAACTCTTCTTTCTCCTCTTTACTCATAAGTCTCGGCGGGTAATCATAATTATTAAAAGGATAGCATTCCTCTAATTCTTTAGGCACTAAAAGCATTGGTTCCGATACTGAATAGACTTGTACTTTTTCTTCTAAATTATATTTGTTTAATGTAGCATAGGCTATTTTGTGGGTTGGCGATAATGAATAAGGCTTAACTACTGTACAAGGCAATAGCAATCCAATTTCCTTGTCCGAATTCCAATTTTCCAGGAAATAGTGATGCCATCTCATTACTACTGGGTGTCTGAATAAATCATCCGTATTATCTTTTTTAGATATTCTAGTAAAATCAGGCTTTAGATATTCATATAGTCGCTCGCATGCAGAGCTCATTTACCTCTTCCTCTATCTCATCTTCTGGGAAACTATCTAGCTTTTTAGAATACTCTATTAATGGATTGTTAATCTCATATTCTGAATTTAAGAGTACCCAAGCATTAATTAGACTTCTATCTACCCAATTATCAAGTCTGATTGGAAACGGATAGTTTGTTCTATCTAAGAATGATAATAAAGTCTCTAATTCCTCTTCACTCGCTCTCCTAGTGCCCCAAACTATTTTTCTTTCACCAACATATCTTTCTCCTTTGCCGGGTATAATTACCATGCCATGTATTCCCTTGATTCTGTAGGTTGAGGTATCTACACTATTAGCGTTAAAGTAGACTTTTCTCATGAATGGTGATCCAGCTCCCAATACGTGAATTTTTCCTTTCCATAATTTTCTCACTAGATGATATATTGTAACTGCGAGTTTTTTGTTTCCACTTTTATTGAGGGTAGGAGGTATAATTCCACCGAATGCCACTAGATCAGTATATTGGGAGTAGAAGTCTATGGACTTCTTTATTGATTCTACATCATAAGCGTGTATAACTGGTACTATTTTCTTATCAAAAACCGCGTACAGATACTCGAAGTATTTGTAATTTAATTCTGAAGGTTTATGACAAGGGTTTGACGGTATATCGAGGCTCATGTATTGTGTAGCATCTAAAATTTTATATTTCTCAACCACTTTTTCTATTTCAACCTTTATCCCTTTTACCATTATTTGATATCCTCCAGAGTCTACCCATGTCTCATTTTCCCAGGATAGATTATTCCAGTTTAGTTGGTTAACCATTAATGGTTGTTTAAACGTCCAAACTGGGATTTTCAAGTCAGGTATACCTAGTATTATCTTCATTTTTCATGGTATTGGTATTACTATCGGGTTATATCTTCATTTATAATAATACCTTATTGGGAAGTTCATTTTTCTACATTTTAGTTAACGAAAATATCACATTTATATTATAGTATATCAGGGAAACAACCCATCATCACGTTTCAGTTAAGGTTGGTTTCCTCATACATAATAATCATTATTTTTAGTTACTATTATCAGTTACGCTTCAGTGACTGTTAGATATTAAACACCGGGTTATTGTGTCTAAAGGAGCAGAAATCCTTATATTGTTTACAGTATTTGTATTTACGCTAAATATTATTAGTAACGCATACGTAGTTAATGTAAAAATTTTAAGTCCCTTTCCGGTTACATTACTGTTTTCTGACTCCCATGGTGTCAAATTAGTTTCTTCCAATCAAACTCTAAACGTCAATAGTTCAAATTTAAGGATTCAGGCTTTTGTTTTAGCCCCCTATTCCTATTCTATACTTATTAATGGCAATAATACTAATGAATTAAACGTTAATCTGTCCAATTACTCTGAATTCAACCTCACAGTAATCGTTATTCCTAGTTATGCCTTTTTGAAAGTTGATGTAGTTGGAAAGGGTACAGTTTATATTGAATTAAATAATGGTACTATTATTGCAGTTAGGAACTCTTCTGTGGTTAAATTATATAATGGGTCTAACGTTCTTCTTGAGGCTAGTGGAGATCTTCTTAATTGGTCAAATGGTGGTAATACCATGACTATTTGGTACACGGTTAATGGTAACTCAACAATTACAGCGTTTTTTGGTAATTCTAGTATTCTTCTAAAGTCTGGTACTGTTAAACCTATAGTAAATTACACAGAAGTAGGACTTAGTTTGTTTGCGATAGGATTTTTCGTATTATATAAAATATATTCTAGAAAAGACCAAGATACTAATGTTTGATAACAAATTTTAAATGTGAACTCGTTACTAAAAATATTAGAATGAATGAGAGATTAAGGAATTCTCAAAGTGGTTATTTGAGGAAAGCGGTAAATCATCCAATAAATTGGTATACCTGGTCTAACGAAATATTTGAAATTGCGAAAAGGGAGGATAAGCCGATACTTATTGATGTAGGTGCTGCTTGGTGCCATTGGTGTAACGTTATGGATGAAGATACCTATTCAAACCCAGAAATAGTTAAGATAGTTAATGAAAATTTCATTCCAGTTAAGGTTGATCGAGATGAAATGCCCGATCTGGATAGACTTCTACAAAACGCAGCCATGGCCATAACAGGTGAGTCTGGGTGGCCTTTAACCATATTCATGACACCCGAGGGAAAGGTCTTCTTTGGTGGAACTTACTTTCCTCCAGAAGATAAGTATGGAAGAATAGGCTTTAAGAAATTATTGTTAGAGATTTTGAGAATATGGAGAGAAGACAGAAATCAAATATTCTCATCTTCAATAGACCCTAATATGCTAATTGCTAGGAATACTGGTGGAGTTCTAAGTTCAAGTGTTCTAGATGACACGTTTTCCTATATAACATCCTATTTTGACATTGAGTATGGTGGATTAGGATTTGGCGCTAAATTTCCCCATCCTTTTGTGGATTTACTATTCCTCAACTACAGTGCTACTAGAGGAGATGACTTAGGTAAAAAACTTGGTCTATTCACCTTAAGGAAAATGTATTATGGCGGGATTTTTGATCAGGTTGGTGGAGGATTTCATAGATATACTGTTGATAGAGAATGGAAGTTACCTCATTTTGAGAAACTACTTATAGATAATGCCGAATTGATTTACGATTATTTTACTTATTATACTGCAACTAATGACATAGAAATTCTTGATGCCTTAAGAAATTCAGTAGATTTTGTTTTAAGAGAACTATACATGGATGGGAAAGGTTTTGCTAATAGCTTAGATGCAGATAGTGAAGGTATGGAGGGTAAGTACTATACGTGGACTGAGGATGAGCTTAAAGGTGCTTTAGGAAATGATTATGGTATTGCGATAAGGGTATTCGACCTAAAGAATACTGTAGAAGTTGAGGGCAGGAAAGTTCTATTGAGAACAACTGAACTTAGGGAGCTATCTAAGGTAACAGGTTTACAGGCAAATGAGATAATAGAGAAGGTAAGTGAGATAAGGGCCAAACTATTGACGTATAGAGAGCAAAATAGGAAAATGCCATATAGAGATGATAGTACATACACTTATCCTAACGCAAAGCTTACTGAATCTATACTGTTTTCCTCATTAATTTTAAACAAGGGTATTGAGGAGGCTAAGCTTGTTCTGAGTAAGTTAGGAAAAAGTGTTAGCAGGAGGTTAGATGGTGGAAAAGCTGGATTACCAGAAGATTATGCTGCAGCACTTTTAGCAAGTATCTCCGCATACGAGGTATTAAGTGAAGAAAAGTATTATGATTTGGCAATTGAACTCGGTAGAAACATTGGAGGTATTAGGCCTAATAATTTCACTGACATGCCTAATGAGTCTGCAAATTCAATGTATATTAGGGCGTTATTCAAATTATCTCTATTATCTGATGAGTTTAAAGTTGATGAAGGGAAAATTAAACCTCTAATTCCCTCTCTAACCGCTGAAAATTCTCAATTTATTGCTGGGATAGTTAATACTATCTCGAGTTACATTAATGGTATGGCTCATATCGTAGTGGTTGATGAAAAGGACGGACTAGCTGAAAGACTGCATAGAACTGCGTTACTTACCTATTATCCCTTTAAATTAATTGAAAGGGTAGATGACAGTAGAACTGATTACGTTAGTTCAGTAATAAGGGCTATGATAAAATATAATGCGGGAAAGAGTAGAGCATATGTTTGTATAGGCAATACGTGTAGTATGCCAGTAAGTGAAGAGGAAAAGATTAAACAATTACTTAAAACTAAGCTTTAACATTTTTATGTATGGGAAGGTTAGACAATAAGAAAGTAGCTATTATAGGTGTAAGCGAGGGTTTAGGTTACGCCACTGCCTATTTCGCATTAAAAGAGGGTGCGCAAGTTTGCATAAATTCGAGGAATGAGAACAAGCTAAAGAGAATGAAAAAGACTCTAAGTAAATATGGTAATATCCATTATGTAGTTGGTGACGTCTCTAGTACTGACAGTGCTAGGAATGTCATAGATAAGTGCGCATCTCTCCTTAACGGAATAGACCATTTAGTGGTTACTGTTGGTGGGTATGTTGAGGACACAATAGATAATTTTAGCGGATTAGAAGAGATGTTAACTAATCACATAAAGATTCCTCTTTATGTTATCAATTCATCCATAAGGTTTCTTAAGGAAGGCTCTAGTGTAGTCTTAGTATCATCAATGAGTGGTATTGGCAAAGCTTCTCCTGACCAATTATCTTATGCAGTAGCTAAAGCTGGCTTGGCTAAGGAGGTCGAGATTTTAGCCTCTGAATTATTAGGGAGGGGAATTAGGGTTAACGGTATTGCTCCAACTACCATAAGCGGAGAATTTGAACCTGAAAGAAATTGGAAAAAGCTTAGAAAATTGGGTGATGATATGGCACCTCCAGAGGATTTCGCTAGGATCATTATTTGGCTTTTAACTGACGAATCAGATTGGGTAGATGGTGTGGTAATACCAGCTCACGGTGGTGCAAGGCTAAAATAGGTGTCTATAGTGAGTAATGTTGAAAATTTGATTGAAAGCGTAGGAGAATTATGGAATAGGTATGTTAAACACGAATTCGTACTTAAGATGAGAGATGGATCTCTTCCATTAGATATCTTTAGATATTACCTAATACAGGATGGAAAATACGTAGAGGACATGCTAATGGCATTGCTTATTGCCTCAAGTAAAGGTCCTATTGATAAAGTTACTAAGATACTTAATTTAGTTTTTTCCACTCTGAATAAGGGGTTAGAAATTCATAGTAAACTTTATTCTGAGTTGAGTATTTCTAAAGATGAGATAGTTAAAACTAGATACAATCTAATAAATTACGCTTATACGAGACATTTATACTTCTATGCTAATCTAGATTGGAATAAATTTTTGGTTGCATGGACTCCATGTATGTTTGGATACAGTATAATTGGTGATTATGTAGTTGAGTCCCCTCACCAACTCTATAAAACGTGGGCCTCATTTTATGCTTCAAATGAATATAAAAAGAGAGTTGAAGCTATTCTTCATGCCTTAAATGAGGTAAATATTACTGAAGGTCTTCTAAGTATATTTGTAGATTCTGTAAGGTTCGAGATAGGCTTCTGGGAGGCCTCTTTAAGAAAAGACCCTATGGTGTACTAAAAATGAGCTGGATAAGAGATACCAGTTTTCTTATGGAGTGTGTCAAGAATGGGAGCATAAAGATTGAAATTAATGTTTCTAATTATTCCATGTCCTTTAATCTCCTTAACGGAAAATATAATTTATCGTTATTTTCATCAGATAATATTAGAATATCATATGATGGTAATAGGCTAATTGATATGCATAACTTAAGAGTTTTGAAGGATCATGATGCCAGAGTACACATTTCTAATATGATTAATAATATCAAGGGAAATATGTCAAATGAGATAAACAACTTGGCTATAATGTATAATATTCCAGTGAAAATTCTAAATGATAACCTAGAAGCAATATTTAATCTTAATTTCTCATTGTTAAGCTGTTTAGATTACGGTTTAGATTATTTTCTAATCCATTTGACTAATGACTTTGCAAAGCAGTCTTCTCAATTTGATGTAATAAAGAAGTTGAAATTAATACTAGCCAATGAAAAGGGATGTATTAAGGCTATTTTAGCCTTATCTAACACCTACGAATCGGATTCTTTTTTGTTTTCTAATGATTGTATAAGTTTTCAGGTTAACGTGAATGGATTCTCTAAATTCTTGATGGATTATAGGACGCTCAATGCAAAATATACGGAAGTTATAGATTATCTTAAACAACGATTATCTCAGTAACTAGAATACTTCTGTATGTCGTATCTGATAAACTCAAGCCCTAATTTTTGTAATAGTTCTCTTGCATGAGTAGTTAAATCCGGAGCTACGAGTATCCCTCTTACCTTGTCTTCTTTTGTTTCTCTTATGTGTAAGTAGTATCTATATAATTGTGAGACTGCACTTAATTGAGCTTTACTTCTCTTTACTTCAATTATTACGAAATTACCTTTTTTATCTAACCCCACCAGATCTATTTTCCCATAAGGTGTATTATACTCTCTGGTTAATGGGACAAACCCTTCTTCGATCATACTGGGATTTTGAATAATAGTATTTACTATGTCAATCTCCCTTCCTTTAATCACGAAATCCCCATCCTTTACTTCAGCTGACGTTATATAAAATACTTCTTTCAAATCTATCTCTATTACTTCTTTTGGTCTTTTTCTTTGAGCTACTATCTTCAATGGATAATCATTCATTATCTCTATTTTAGTTCCTGGTGGTTGCCAGTTTAACGGTTCCCTTTTCACACTTTCATGTATTATCACTGTACCATCCGGTTTCAATATTATTAACCTAGGAGATTCCGAGGCTACTGATTCAGCTCTTCCCTTATAATTCACCTTACATGTAGCGAAGATTACTACGAGTTCTCTATAAATTCTCTCTGTTAAGAAGGAATAAATTTCCGTATTGCTAGGATTCAGTAGTACCGAGTACACAGTATTACTTATCCTCAATGCTTAAATACCTTACTTTATCACTCGATACTAATGGAATATTATGATCTAATACTTTACCTCCTTGTATTTGGGGCTAATATGTTAATAATTCTGCAGACATATAACGAAATCAAAATGCGGAAGACAGTTAAAGGAAGCTTCATAGGTAAAGTATCAATAATAGTTCCAATAAAGGGCATAGATACTGGATTAGAAAGGAACATAGAGTCTTTGCTTTCGCAAGATTACCCATATCCTTATGAGGTAATATACGTTGTAGAAAAGGGGGATGAGGTGGAAAATGTTCTAAAAAAGTACAACGTCAAGATCGTTTACTCAGATTTCAATTGTGATTCATGTAGTGGGAAAATTAGGGCCCAGATTTCAGGTCTTTTAAGGGCCTCTAATGATGTTATAGTTTTCGCAGATTCAGATACATGGTATCCTAGATATTGGCTTAGAAACTTAATTTCACCATTAGATAGATATGAAGCAACTACTACGTTTTCTTGGCCTTCCCCTTCTAGAATCACCTTAAGCAATCTTATAAGAGCTGGATTTTGGACCTTAGGCTTTGAATCTCAATCACTTCAGAGCTCTAGATTTTTATGGGGAGGCTCAATGGCGCTAAGAAGGGAATTCTTTGATAATGAAGTTCTAGACGAGCTTTCTAAAGAATGGTGTGACGATTGCACATTGACTAGGATAATTAAGAGAAGAGGTGGTAAAATAGGTTTCGTTATGAGCGCAATTCCCCTTAATGTTTATGACGAGGATAGTCTCATAAGATGGTCATCTCGACAGATAATTACTATTTTAGCTTACTCGCCTAGAGGAGCAAAGGCGTATTTGGTAGCAGGAACGTTTTTCACTTTAATTCTGATTTACTCTCTCGTTTATCTCAATATAATTACCTTTACCCCCTATTTACTATGGATAGTTAAGAATGTAATTAGAGGAGCGAAATATCCTAAACAAGCGCTGATTGCGTCACTTATGACTATAGTAGCAATACCTTATGCGTTATTTCTTGTGGTGTTTAACTGGAATAGAAGAGAGGTTTATTGGAGGGGTAAAAGATATATAGTAAAACCTTTAAGGGAGAAGTGAAAGATACAAAGATGATGCTGATGTTCTACCCCTAAAGATTGATGATTGGAGGTGTGACACTGAGATGATGAGGTCGAGTGCTATAGATAGATGATATAAGGACCACTTCTGATAATATAATATATGCAGAGTACCTCAGTGGAAATTTACCTAAACATTTATTCGTTCAGGCATGAGCTAGAGCACTTTACCATAGAAGAGGAAAGGGACGAGTGGTCAATCGTAAAAGATAAAGCCAATGAAAAGTATATTGTAAAAGAGTTTGCTGATTACGGTATTTTAATATATCCTGTTTATGATCTTAAAGATGATATATTATCTTCATTTTCCATCCAGCTCCCATCAGTTGGCAAACTTAAAGAAATTCTCTACACTCCAGAAAAATGGATTGATAGGTTAGATTTAAGAATAAACGATAATAGTATAGAAGTCACTTCATTAATATTAGATTATTTAACCGGAATAGATATTATAAACTCGTTGATATCCAGCTTCGGCTTCCAATATGCACAATTAGATGATAACTCCTTGATTATTAAAATACGCATATCTAGACCCTTAAATCGTACTTTATTGGATTCCCATATTAGAGCGATTTATCATATGCTGAAATTATACTACAGTGTGAAAAAGGCACAAGAGGAAATTGCATCTAAGGTTACTCTAAGTTATATAAAAAGCATATAAAAACGTGTCCACTTTTGGTATACTATGCTATGGCTAGTAATGACTACGGGAAAATGTAACCTTAAATGTGATTATTGTGGAGGTTCTTTTCCAGCTAATGTTGTACCTTATGGTGTTAAATATGATATCAATTTACTTAAAAGACTGGTAGAGAATGACAAGGAGTCCACAATAATATTCTACGGTGGAGAGCCATTGCTTAATTACAAATTTATAATGACCGTTTTAGATAACGTAATAGCTAAGAGATATGGCATACAAACTAATGGTATTGCAGTAAGACTTCTTCCTGAAAAATATTGGAGAAAAATTAATGTTGCGTTGTTATCTATAGATGGTAGAGAGGAAACTACTGACAAGCATAGGGGTAAGGGTATTTATAAAGCGGTTTTGCGATCAGCGAAATACCTTAAGGATCTAGGCGTTGAAACTATAGCTAGAATGGCAGTTACACAAGATAGTGACATCTTTGCTGATGTCATGCATTTAATAGATTTAGGTTTATTTGATAAGGTACATTGGCAATTAGATGTAATATGGAGTGAGGAATGGGATTTTAAAAGTTGGTCTTTTTCGTACTTGCATGGGATAAAAAGGCTGACTGAGTATTTCCTTTCAGAACTAAGGAAGGGAAGGGTTGTTAAAATAATACCCATATTAGGTGTAATTAGTGCTCATTTCTTTGATGGGTATAAGGGTTCTCCGTGTGGTGCAGGATATTCATCAGTCACTGTCACTCCAGATGGGAGAATACTTTCTTGCCCAATAGCGGTAAGGGAAAAATGGGCTGAATTGGGTAACGTAAATTTAGGGTATAGACTCTTAGAGGATCCATTACCAGATGATTGCAAGAGATGCGAGTTTAAACGATATTGTGGTGGGAGATGCTTATATGCGCAAAAGGAGAGATACTGGGGTGAGGAGGGATTTAAAGTTGTTGACGAAGTTAACAAGGAATATCTTCGTACGGTACTCTCAATAATACCAGAAATTGAAAAGCTTATCAGAGATGGTAATATAAGACTTAGCGATTTGTATTATAATCCGTTACTTGATTCAACTGAGATCATTCCTTAAAAACTCTTTGCACACAATATATTATATGAGTGTTAAATTCGAGGAAAGTAGTAGATTGTTAGAGACTATAAAGAGTATGCTAGCCTCTGCTACTTCTTCTATTTTAATAGTTACATATAGTATTGATCAAGAAGCCGCTTCCGAAATACTGACTAGAGCAGCGAGCGGAGTTAATACAGTCCTAGTAACAGCTGATAAGGATTGGGCACGATGGTTGAAAAATCAGTCTGAGGCTTATAAAAAAGATGAAGAGAAGAGATTATATAGGGAGCTGAGAAGAAATGAAAGTATTTACGTGCAAATAATTTATTTTACTTCAATCATTTCTATAGCCATTGCTATAATAGATATTATCCTTTATTTCATGATGGGTAGCCTCATCTATTATGATGTTCCTTTATCTTTAATTGCAATAGGGTTTTTGATTTACTATGGAATAAGAAAGAGGAGGGAAGCTTTATCTCAAATAAGTATATTGAGGGAGAGTGTTCAGAACTTCGTACAAGAGGTCAGTCAAATCAGAGATAAGATCAAAGAAAAGTTGAAAATTATAGAAATCGATAGTCAAGTTTCCTTTTCAATTGTTTCTTGTGATGATAAAACTATTTTATTTTCTGCACCTCTTAAGTTTTCAATGGATAAACCTTCTGTTCATGTAGTTATGGAAATCTCTAAACAACTCGCCGATCAGCTAGTTAATCTTATACTAAAAATAAGCTAATAATATCATAGAGTAGCTTAATGTCTAATACGTAATAATATCAGTAATTGATAGCAGAGCACTGTTTAGTATTTTTATAATACTAATACTTTTTAAAAACAAAATTCCTGGATGAAAATAAAATCTTTTCTAGATATGCAAATTATTACTTCCTACTAATTCACTATATAACTCGTCAATTTTTCTCACTAACGTATTATTACTAACTCCTCTCACGAGGGCCATTATTGCTGATCCCCCAGCTCCTACTCCCTCCTTTACATAACCTTTTTCATACGCTCTTATTCCTTCATAAGCGGAAATGGAAAGATCTAACATGCTTGCTAATACTTTAACTCCTACTTGTTTTGCTAAACTTAACATATCTGCAAACTTATCTTCCACTATCCACTTTGTGGTACCAATTGTAATATCCTTTAACTTATTCTTATCGAATTCGTTTATTATAGCAGCTGCAGCTGTCATTTGAGTTCCTCCAGCTAGTAAAATCTTTCCTTTAAATCCTAAAGATGTTCCAGCTACGCCCAATAGGACGGGATCCGAAACTTTAGCTAATCTTTGTAAGGAATCTGTTGGCAAATTCCTTAAAGCTTCTTCAACAACTTTTCTTTTTAATTCCTTCGGATTATCAGGAGACGCAGAACTCACTTTATCCATAGCATCATAACCTAATGCCAAAAGAGTAGCCATGGCCGTGGTTGTACCCGCTGGTATCGATTCTCCTATCATAATAAGTTCATATTCGTTAGATAATTCTTCGCCTAATTTGATACTGTTCTCCATTATATTATTAACTTTTTCCATGGAGAGTGCTTGTTTCCTGATATCTTTTCCAGGCTCACCTTGAAGATCTATATATGGAATCTTGGGTAGTATTCTACTGCCTGCATTTACTACAATTTTTAAAGGGTTTATGAAGGATAGTGACGCTCTTGTTAACAAAGCAGGAGTTGGTATTCCAGTAGGACTAACTGGAATAGTATTTATACTTTTACATTTACCTAGAAGTACGTATTCGGCGTCAGCGGCAGGGGTAAAGTGAGTTAACTCTGGAGTTGCCCCAGCTATAGTTAATCCTGGGATTAAACTGACGTCAGTAGTTCCTATTACCAATATGTAGGCGAAGTCTTTATTTAGGATAAAAGTTTCTGCTCCATAATATTCCTTAATCATTTTCGGTGCATATAAATAATTTCACGTATATAAAAATTTGTGAGCTTCTGGGAGTATTATAGAATGATTGAAAGTGGAACATTAGTAAGTCTCGAGGAATTCAAAAGTAATCAGAAATTAAAGGAAAGTGTTAAGAATGGGATAAAAGGTTTAGTTAAGTTACTTTTTCAAGAAGCTGGTAAGATAATTAAATTTACCTCTAATGACGATTTGATATTTCAATTGATGAAGTTAGGATTAATTTCAGCTACTTTGGCTCAAGAACTTCTTGACATTCTTAAAATTGTAAATAATCTAGATAGTGTTGATGACGAAATATTACACAGTATGCTTGTAAGAATTATGGAAGTTATTGAAGAGGCAATAAATAGTATAGATAAATATATGGGCTAAAAATTCTAGTTAAGTTTTCTCTCGATTTCTAAAATTTTCTCAATGGTCTTTTGAACCTCTTCCTCTGTATTATAGAAGTGTGTTGATATTCTTATTCCTTCTCCTCTCGGCGACACCACTATGTCTTCCCTTAATAGTTCCTTTACAACTTCTTTCGGTTTTTTAACCTTTACTACGACAATGCCAGCCCTCTTTTCCTCTGGAGTGATTACCTCCATGTTATGGTCCTTCGCTAGTCTTATTGCAAATTGGGAAAGATACGTTACTGAACTCTCAATCAATTCCATATTTTCACTTATTATTTCGCAAGACTTAGCAAGCGATAAGTTTGCAGCTATATCTACTGTACCTATTTCAAACCTTCTAGGACCTTTCTCTAATGTAAACTTATTTGGATTAAAATCCAAGTAATCAGCACTAGTTTTCCATCCGTAAAACGGTGGATCTTCTATTAGTCCTCTTTTAACATAGATAAATCCGGACCCTTGTGGACTCATTAACCATTTATACCCTCCTGCAATAGCGAAATCCACATCAAGTTCCTCTACATTTATTCTGACTGCACCAGCACTTTGTATAATATCTAATAGGACCAATGCGTCATTCTCCCTTGCAGCTTTCACAATTTTTCTAACGTCCACTTTCAAGCCGGTATTAAAACTAACATGGCTTATTGCAACTAATCTAGTATTTTTATTAATATTTGATATTATATCTTCCTCAAAGTTATAAGGATTAGTCTTTACTACATTTACCTTGACTCCTTTCTTTGCTAATTTCAAAAATGGATATACTACAGTTGGGAACTCGAGATTATCTGTTACTATATTATCATCTTTTTTCCATTCTAGACCATGTGCAACTAAGTTTACACCATAACTAGTATTTGGAATTAGTGAAATCTCATCTGGATATGCTCCTATCAAATTGGCTATTTTAGACCTTATGTGATATAGTTCGTCCTCTTCCTCTTCATTAGCAGCTATACTTCCTCTATTTGCAACTTCATATAAATATCTGTAAGCCTCAAATAATGACGGTAAAGGTGTCGGTGATACTGCTGCATGGTTTAAATAAACATATTTTCTCGTAACAGGTAAGTTTTCCCTAAATTCTCTCGGATCTCTTAATCTCACTTTTGATCTCCTTTAATATTTCTGGGTCTTCCAATATAGTTTCATCTATTTCTTTTTCCAATAGTAAATCCCTCAAAACTCTCCTAACTATTTTACCGCTTCGAGACTTGGGTAGTCTTTCAACCTTGTATATTTTGTCAATAACGTATATGGGACCTAACATCTCCCTTACTTTAGTTACTATTGTTTTTTCGTCTATGTTTCCCACGTAAAAAACTACTAATTTTTCACCCTTTATCTTATCCGGTATTCCTACAGCAGCTGATTCAACTATTCCTTCCAAAGAATTTATTACACTTTCTACTTCTCCACTAGTTATTCTATGCCCAGCTATCTTTATCATATCATCATCTCTACCAACTATTTTCACATAACCCTTTTCGTTAATTATAGCTAGATCCCCAGTATCATGGCCGTTGAATTTTTCAAAATAGCTTAAAAATTTGGCTTCGTCTTTCCAAATCCCAATAAATTGAGTAGGGAATGGTCCTCTTGCTATTAGGTGGCCAACATGTCCTCTTAAACTTTTCCCATATTCGTCCACTGTATCTATAACTGCACCAGGGAATGGTAATCCTGCATACCCTATTTTTGGTTCCACACTATCTAACGCATATGGATAACCTATTACGTAACCCAATTCAGTTTGTCCATATACATCTACAACTTTATCAGAGAATCTTAATGCGTATTTCCATGCTGTTTCATCCATTATCTCCCCAGCAGTGGCTATGAACTCCACTCTTGGCAGTTTTACATCCAATTTCTGCAAAGTTCTAAGAAGTGTTGGGGATGTAAATAGTACTTTAGGCTGTAACTCGTCAATTATTTTCGGTAATCTATCTGTTGGATAGTCTGGTGCTCCCTCTATAAATGCTAATGTGGAACCATGCATTAGAGTTCCATACATTATTCTCGAGAACGTTATCCATCCAACATCTGCAGTTGTTAGAACTATATCATTGCTTTTTAATGAGAACATTAACTCAAATACTGTGTAATCCCCTACCATCCAAGCTCCATGTGGTAAGATTATACCTTTAGGTTTTCCAGTTGTTCCAGAAGTGTACATTATCTTTAATGGTTCATTACTTTCTATTTTCTCAAATTCTTTATATTCTCTTGGATAGTCAAATTGTGGATCCCTTGGAAATATTATGTTGGCTAAGTTATTATACAATTTTATTTCCTTTCCCCTTCTGAATGTCTTATCTGTGGAGATTACTAATTTAGGTTCTAGATTTGAAATTCTACTTACTATAGCATTTATTCCTAATCCTGCAAAAACGAGTGTATAAATTACTCCTATTCTAGCTGCAGCTAATATTGTAGCTATCGTATATATTGAGTTAGGCATGTAAATTGCAATCCTATCTCCTCTTCTTACCCCTTTATCTAATAATAATCCAGCAATCATTGAGCTCATATTGTTTAACTCATTGAAGGTGATTTCATCTCCTTTGTATTTATGCTCTTTATAAAATATAAGGGCCTTACCAGTGTGATTAAGAGCGTTATATGCAATATTTGTAGTACCGTTAACGAACCATTTAGCTATGGGTAGTTGTTTATTTTTTTCTATGACTTTTTCCCATTTCTTAAAGAATGATAGTTTATTGGCAAAGGTTTCCCAGTAAGTTTCTGGTTTTTCTAAGGAAAGGTCGTAAAGTGTGTAGTAGTCCATATCTTTTACTTATTATAGCTTTTTAATTTGTTTTTATGATTAGAAGAAACAGTGCTATTATTCCATTATTCTTCTTTTTACCACTTTTCCACCACAATATGGGCACTCTCTATAGTCTATGTCAAATTCTTTTTTACAGTCAATGCAGACATATTTGAATTTAAAAGATTTTTCTACTTTTTTATTGATTTTGATTGAAGAGAATTGTATTCCAACATGTTTAAGTATATTTTGTACTGATAAGTCATCAGTAAATACGATTGACGGTTGCAGATCTAGTGCAAGTGCAATCACTGATATATCTGTATTAGATAGTTTTCTCTCTTTGGTAAGATTTAGTACTTTAGTTACTTTTTCCACACTCCTTGTAGAAGGCTTCATTATTATTACCTTTCCGGACGATATGGCAATTTCTAGGTTAAATCTAGAATATTTATCCTTTATTTCATTTATGACTTCCTGCGTGGTATAGACTCTATCTAATGACAATTGTAGTCCAGCTAGAAACGCTGAGGTATCAAATATGATATGCATGTAATACTTCTCCTATTAAGTCTAGTTTGAAAAATCTTAAGATTTTTGCCTTGCGTTGGGAAACCCTTACCGTAATTTCTTGGTTAGTTTTTATCAATGTTACAACCTCGCCATCTACTACCGCTCTGGCTGTTTGCGGATATCCCTTATCCTCTAATCTTAAGGTTAGGGGCTTTGGTGGTATTACAACCGATCTTAGATAGTAGAAAATTGGATTAACAAATATTATCTCTATCGCACTTAGGTCTTTATATAATAGAGAGTTGGTTGCAGACATACCCCAACCGCTACTTCCTTGTGGTGTGGAAACTAAAACCCCATCCCCTTCCACTGAGACTCTTTCTGTATCAAAACTTATTCCAACCTTTATGGCCTCTGGTCTATCGTATAAGATTCCTACCTCGTTAAATCCTAATTCTACCTTGTCATTATATATCATTTCTAATAACATATATTCTTCCTCTTCATAATCTCCCTTTTTTAATCTCAAAAGAGCCTCCTCAAACTTATCTACTGGAACGTCCATTAATAATCCTCTTCTCCCTGCCTTTACAGCGATCACTGGTTTATTTTGCTTAACGGCTCTTAATAGAGTTCCATCTCCACCTACTGCAATAACATAATCGAAATCCTTATCGACTACTTCAAAGCCCAATTTAGTAGAAATATTCTTAATTTTTTCTATTATGTTATTAAGTTGTGAAGTAGGTTTGCTCACTATCTTAACTCTCATTTTGTCCACATATATACTTGAAAGTTATAATATTCTTTTCCTTTTCCCCGGGGGCTGTATAGGAAAAATTTAATATCGTAATTTTTGAATCATCCATTACAACAATGAAAGGCATAAAAATCATAGTCGCCAGGGTTATTTACGCTATACATTGGTTTTATCTCGCACCTCTAATACCTTTTCTCGCAAGTAAACTCAATTTATCATTACAGATTGTTGGTTTAATTCCTTTTTCCTTCTTTTTGGGCTCTGGTATTATGCAAGTACCTTCTGCCTATCTTTCAACTAAAATAGGATTGAGGAACACTTTACTCCTAGGTCTTATTATAATGAGCATATCACCATTATTAATATCATTCTCGTCTAATTTTATTGAATTATTGATATTTTACCTAACAGATGGTATTGGTGCCTCAATGTTCTTTTCCACTGGGGGTGGGATTTTGGCTTCATTGAATAGGGACTCCCCTGGGCTAGCTTTAGGTATATATAATGCATCTTTTGCAGTTGGAGGACTTATAGGTTTAAATTGGTATACCATGTTTGGGAACTATTTATCATTTTACGGCCTATCAATTTTGACATTTCTCTCACTTATTATTAATTTAAATAACCCGAACCTAAAACCAGGCTGGAAAATAATTAGGGATAATAGAATCGTAATTCTAGGGATTTCAATAGCTGGAATATGGGGAGTTTATTATGTTATAGGAGAATTATATCCGACGTTTGCATATTATTACTTGCATCTAAATTTAGTTGATTCAAGTTTGTTTACATCGCTCTTGCTTATTTCGTCAGTTATAGGCGGAAGTTTAACATTTTTAGCAGATAGAAAGATCAAGAAGTTCAACCTCCTTATAATTTCCTCACTTCTAGGATCAGTCCCTTCTCTTCTTCTCTATACTAAGGTATATTTACTAGGTATAGTAATAACTGGTATTTTTAATGAACTAGCAATATCGGTGCTGTACTCGATAATAGCTAGTTTACAAAGAGACGCAAATGCAACCATGGGATTAGCCGTAGTTAATTCATTAAATATTTTAATTGGAATGAATTTTGAACCTCTAGCGTCATATTCAGGTTATTATATGTGGATTGTTGTTAATATCATCGGGCTGGTACTCTTTTCACTTATAATGTTAGTTAGGCAGAATATCTCAATTTAACTCTTACCTGAAATACTTTACTCTCATTGATCAACTCCAGATTTCCGCTTTCGTTCAATAGGCGTATTTTAAAGATTTTCTGCTTTGGTCCACCATTAACTCTTATTGTTATCCAAGGATTAACTCCATATACTAAAATGGATACTTTTCCATCTATTTTGACAGTTTTAGTGCTTGAAGGTAACAAGAATATTTCCTCCTCTCTGTAATTCTCCCCAACGTATTTTGTCCCCTCAGTTATAATGATATTATAATATCTAAACCATAAATAAGTCAGAATAGGCAATGGTAATGCTAAAATTACTATACCAAGTTGTGTCTGATCAGTCATATATAACTTTACGTTATTTGGTAATAAAAATTTGCACTAAGGTTTAAATAGTATAAATACTACAACCTAATAGGTGGTTTGTAAGTGAATGAGTACGATATGGTTATAATCGGTGGTGGTCCAGTAGGTCTATTTGGAACTTTTTATGCAGGATTAAGAGATATGAAAGCATTATTGATAGATGCTCAAGATGAGTTGGGAGGTCAATTGGTTTCATTGTATCCGGAGAAAATTGTATATGATGTTGGTGGTTTAGCAGGGATTCAAGCCTATGAATTAGCTCAAAGGCTAATTGAGCAAGCTAAAATGTTTGGTCCAGATATAAGAGTTAATGAATGGGCAGATATGATAGAAAAAACCAGCGATAACATGTGGATAGTTAAAACTGATAAAGGTTCATATAAAACTAAGACTATTTTTATTGCAGCAGGTATAGGGAAAATAGTACCTTCAAGGTTAGGAGCTAAAGGAGAGATTGAGTATGAGAATAAAGGGGTTTATTATACCGTAAGGAGAAAGAAAGACTTTGAGGGTAAGAGGATATTAGTAGTAGGTGGTGGAGACTCTGCAGTTGATTGGGCATTAAATTTAGCCCCAGTAGCTAAATCCGTTACATTAATACACAGAAGAGATCAATTTAGAGCTCATGAGAGAAGTGTAAAGGAGCTTTTTAGGGTTGCTAACGTTTACGTCTGGCATGAACTAAAAGAAATTAAAGGGGATGGTAATAAGGTAACTCAAGCTATAATATTTGATAATAGGACAAAGGAGGAGAAAGTGCTTAATGTAGATAGTGTAATTATAAGTATAGGATACAAAGGTGATCTTGGTAACATTCCTAAATGGGGAGTAAACATGAAGGGAAGGGATATAGTTGTTAACGGTAAGATGGAAACTAACTTACTTGGTGTTTACGCTGGAGGAGACATTGTACAGCTAGAAGGTTCTCCCAAGTTAGCGCTAATAGCTGTGGGTTTTGCCCATGCCGCTATTGCTATAAGTGTAGCGAAGAAATATGTGGAACCTAGTGCCTCCTTATTTGCTGGTCATAGTTCGGAAATGGACAAATTTAAACCTAAGTAATTATTCTTTTTTCTAAATGCGATGAAGACTGAAAGGCTTAACGCGTATTTCCCTGGCGTGAGAAGTTATTACATTATAGGCGAGATAGCTATAGTAACTCCTAAACGAGTTAACGTTGATTATAATTTAGTTGCTCAGAAGATTATGCAAGCTCATCCTAAGATAAAGGCCGTATATCTTAAAAAGAAGGTAAAAGGCGAATTAAGAACAAACGAATTAGAATTTCTATCTGGAGAAAGAATATCCAGCACAATCTACAAGGAGAACGGAGTATTATTTTATGTAGATATAGTCACGGTTTATGTTAATCCTTCTCTTTCTGGGGATAGACTAAAAAATGTGGAACTTGTTGAAGAAGGAAGTATTATATTAGATGCTTTTACTGGTTATGGTGCTATTGCACTAAATATAGCTCATAAAAAAAGGGCTTATATTGTTGCTGGGGATGTTAATATCAACGGATTGTATATGCTCAAGAAGTCTTTAAGTCTGAATAAGATAAAAGGTATGATAGATATCGTTCAATATGATGCGCATTATCTGCCATTTAGGGACAAGGTCTTTAAGTTATCTTTTGGAGATAATCCTACTTTGATAATTGATTTCAAAGAAGAGTTGTGCAGAGTTTCTGAAAATGTCGTATTTTACATTTTGTGCGAATCCAAAGATAAGGCAAATTCAAGTTTAGGTAAAACTGAGTGGGTTAAGATCAACGACTATTCTAAGAATCTCTTTATCTTCAAGGGGGTTGTCAGATGCTAAAATATGAACTTCTCCCTCAACTTCAGTTTTAAGCAAGTTAATTATTTCTCTATTTATATCTCTTGATGCTTTATCTGATCTTATCATTACTGTTGATCCTTCTATAAAAGTAGATTTTCTGAATATAATCTTATTTTGATTCTCAAAAGTAAATTTAGATGAACCTCTACCGTGAATTATGTCAAAGAGCTCTTTCACCCTAATCACCGCGTAAATAAACCTTTCATCGTTTCTAGCAATCTTTTTGAAGCTTTCACTTAGATCTCTTGCACCTTTATTGGCTAATATTCCTATTATACAGTCTCCTCTAGTCGTAAGATAATGATCCTTAGTTATTTCTAATGTGGTCTTATGTAATCCTCTAATGTTATAATGCCCCTTGATCTTTATCTTGTCTATTGCTATCAATTTTGGCTAGTATAAAAGTATATCCTCTTACCTCTATAAGTTTAGCTCCAACCATCTCTGCAACTCTTTTTGCGAATTCTTTTCGATCATCAATTTCCTTAATTCCTATTTTTATCTTTATCACTTTATGTTCATTTAATCTCCTTTTTATTTCATTTAGCATACCTTCAGTTACACCATATTTACCTATTCTTATATCTGCCCTTTCAGCCCTAGTTTTCTTTATTAGATCCTTTATTTCTTGAGAGTACATATCTCCTTTGCCAATTACAAATAAGACATGTTCTAATTAAAATCTTTGACCTAATTCTCCTTCTCTCGGTCACACCAGTAATAAGGGGTGTATAACATTTTCTACAAAACATGCGTTTGTACTTTAAAGGAATTTTAATTCTACCTTTTCTCGAATACATTTCGGCTAATTTTATATATTCTCTTGCTAACTCCAAATCTCCCTTCCTTGCAGTAATGTAAGCCAGCTCAATAAGCTCAATAATTCTCTTCTTAATCTTGTTTTTTATTCTCACGATAACTACTAAACCCCCTTTATGTTAAAATATTCTATGCATTTAAATATTGTCTTACTGGAAGCTAGTCTAGAACTAGTTCCAAAAGAAATAGTTAACCATCCAGCTGTTATTAAGAACGCTAAAAGAAGGGATAAAAAACCTGAAGAGACTTTACTAGACATTTCCTTACACTATCATGCAATGAAAAGTTTAGAAAACAGCCATAAAAGAGGCAGACCTGATATTTTACACCAAGCCTTACTTGTAATTCTAAACGATCCAGTAATTAAAGGTGACCTATTTATACATACCATACAATCTAAGATAATTAAGGTAAATCCCAATATGAGGCCACCTAAAAATTATTTGAGATTTATGGGTTTAATGGAGCAACTATTGAAATATGGAAGAATCCCTATTAATGGCGATGAGAGTCTAATGGAAGTTACAAATCTTACACTAGAGGAAATTGCAGCTAGATATAATTTAATATTACTATCAGAAAAGGGGGAAAAAATAAATCCAGAAGAACTCTGTAAGTTAGATGAAAAATGGATTTTAGGAATAGGAACTTTTCCTCATGGAGACTTTTCTGAAAAAATTTTGAGTTTAGCTAAGAAAATTTATTCTATAAGCGAATTTCAGCTAGAAACACAACAAGTTTTGTGCCGAATCTTCTCTGCTTGTAACTCTATTTTAGGTTGGCCTTAGCTTTGATAGTAACTATTCCACCTGGTACCACATCTACATCTTGTATTGACAAATCATATGCCTCTGCGATTTTTGAGAATATCTTTCCTGCACATAAGGTAGAGATTAAACTAAATCCGGTTCCAGTTATTCTAAATTCTATTACATCACCAGCATTTTTAATTGCTACATTTCTTATGGGCAAGATAATTTTAATTGCATTATAAAAATCAAATAATTCATCTAGCGTTGAGGCTTTTGATCTCAAGAATGACCCTATTTGCTCTCCTACTTCTTCACACATATTTTCATACTGCTTACTGTCTTTTTCATAAGCTAATTTGGTTAAATTCTCAAGGAACCAACTCGTTACCGGAACTATATCTAATGCCTTTGATATTGTATAATAATCCACTAAACTTTCTAATGTATTTGCGTCTTCACCCTCCTTTAAAAGTTTCAGTAAGGCCTTAAGAGCAGCGTTAGTCAAAGAATAAATGGTATAACCCCTCTTTTTTGCCTCGCTTTCCAATTGCTCTATTAGGTCAGCTTCAGCTGCTATATTAACTCTTGGCATAAATCTGTCTATAGAAAGTTTGTAAAAAGACTATTTATATTTAGTCGTGCTATCGTTTAAACTTATTTTAAAAAACTATGAATGAGGTGTGAAAGCAATTAAATCAAAAATTATGAACAATATTAATAATACTATAAAGACTCCTAAATACCAATTATTATCAGCAAATAATGTCTTAATTAGATTAGCCCAACTCTTTATTTCACTTTTCTTTTGGCTCAAGTAAATCCACCACCTTAATTTATGTTTTCTCATTTATAACTTTTGCTCTAATATATATGCGAAAATTTATTTATGAAATAAATCATATATACTAGGAGATAAGACATAAGACTATTAATTTAACGTATTAGATATTTATGAAATAAATATATTGAATCTAATTCTCATGTGCGATGATGACTGCCCGTTAAACACTGATTTGGTACTGAAGACTGCTGAAAGCTTTTAAACGTGGCTTAAGTCATTATTAACGATATCAAGAGGGCGAATTCTTCTGGCCGAGAGGTGGTAGTAAAAGTTGCAATGAAGATCTACTCTTTATGAAAGAATTTCGTTAATAAAGCATATTCCTTTGCAACTCGCTCCTTGGATTTATCTCTAGAGTAGGTTGTGATACGATATTAGAGTATCTTAGGCTCTTAAATGTCCTAATAATATTGTAGTTCCAAACCGATAAGCTACCCCTTCAAGGAGAAAAATTTGATATAACGTGTAGTTAATTGAAACATGACTATTTTTACTGGTAAGTTATAAATACCCATATTATTCAATAAATATTGTATAAGAGACTCTGTTTTCCTATAAGTTATGGTGTGGTGATGAGGATTGATTTCAGTTAAAGTCCTAAGAAGACTCTCTATCATTTTTCTTTTTAGTAGCATTTTTCTTATTCCAATATTTCTGCTTGAATTTATCGTTGGAATACTATTTAAATCATATATACTAATAGCAGACTCTTACCATACGCTAATAGATTTTTTAATATCACTTCTTTTTTATTTTACTTTAGTCAAAATAAATACTAGATCTAGAAGATTTCCTTGGGGTCTCTATAATCTTGAAAGTCTTGTAATTTTGGCTACATCTATATTTATAGTCTATTTATCAGCAAATTTAATACTTAGTATGTTTGATAGTTCTATAACTTTTTCAATTTCACCATGGTATTCGATTATATTATTCGCAAGCAGTATTTACTCACTCGCGTTATACTTCGTAGAGAGGCGATATGCTGAGATACAAATAGTAAAAAACGACATGGTTCACTCCTTTTTAGATAGTATAGCTGAAGTAGTCTCTGGCATAACGTTAATCGTACAAAATATGGTTTTAATAGATGTAGTAACGTTAGCAATTCTTACATTTACCTTAAGCGACGTAATTAGAGAGATTAAGGATTCAATCCTATCGATACTTGGTGCTTCAATAGATTCTCCAATGAAGTTTCAGCTAATTAATGAACTTAGGTCAAAGAACATACCTATAATAAACTTGTATTTAAAAAGGTGTGGCTCTTTCTATGCGGTATATGCTTATATAGGTTTACCTAAAGATATAACTCTAGAAAAAGCTTATAAAATTAAGAGAAAAACTAAGAGGATAATCAAGAAATACGATAATATAGCTTGCATTGACGTAATACTCGTACCCTTAACCGAAATTAAGAAAAAGAAAATATTAGAGCAAGTCAATACTCTTTACTCTAGGTAATATTCCTCTTTCCTCACTTATCTTAAAGAAGAACTCTAATCCTCTTCTTACCTCATCAACTGGAACATTGTACTCTTGTATATCAGCCCAGATCGTCTTTCTTACTATCTCTTCATCAAGGTCCACTTTTTGCGATTCTCTCATTATTTGAACATCTCTTGGTATTATTTCATCTAAGTGTTTCTCTGCATATTTCTTACTTTTCTCGTAGGTCTCTTTAAATTTAAGTGCAAAGTCCTTTCCAACTTCTTTAGAAATTACCACCATGCCCATTGGCATTGGTGTATTATTTGAAATAGCTTTCCACATATCCCACATGCTACCTATTCTAACTACATTAATTCCCAACTTCTTTAGAGTGTACATCATCTTTATTTCATGAACTGCCACTAACACATCCCCCTCCTTTCCCAGGGCTTTTATTTCGTCCAATACTCTTCTAATTATGACTAACCTTCCATATTTTCCCATAAGTAGCTTATATAATGTAAACGCGGTAGTGTTCGGTCCATGAACTATTAGCCTGCTTCTCTTTATTTCGTTCTCACTCATTTCTTTTATTGCTAAAATTGGCATACCAGTTATACCATCCACTGCAGTTGCCACAGCATTACTTAGAATGTAATAGTCATCTTGTATGTATGGATACATTGCAGCAGATGGAACTGAAACATCCACCTCTTTCTTTAATACCGCTTCATTGATATCTTGAACAGTAGGTATTACTTCAAACTCTAAGTTGAAGCCTTCTGGTCTAACTTTTCCCTCCATTAATGGTATAAAAGGATAAAGGTCTCCAGAATCTGCAAGTGCCCCTACTCTTATTGTTACCATAAACTATAATTTAACATAACGATATATAAGTGTGATTTAAAATACGTTTATAATGTTTTCCATTAGCAACTTATAAAATCCTTGTTAATATAAACTTTAAAAGATGGTAACAATTGCTTTGGGTAGTAAAAATCCTGTAAAAATCAATGCTACTAAGGAGGCACTAGATGTTTTAAAGTTGAATTGGGATTTGATAGGAATTGAAGTTGATAGTGGGGTAGATAAACAACCTTTTTGCGATCAGACGTATGTGGGTGCTAGAAATAGGGCACTGAACGTAATAAGGGTTACGAATGCAGATATAGGGTTAGGGATAGAAGGAGGAGTTTGTAACGTCTATGGTAAATTTATAGCAAATGCTGTGGTATATGTTATAACTAAAGAAGGTTTAGAGAATTTTGCAATTTCTTCATCTTTTACCTTACCTAGTTCTATGGTTTCTTTAATACTTCAAGGAAAGGAACTGGGTGAAGCATCAGATATTATTTTTAAAACTAATAATAGTAAGACTAAAGAAGGTGCTATAGGATTATTAACTAACAATGTAATTAATAGAAAAATGCTCTATGTTCAACCTATTGTCCTCGCATTATATCCAATTTATAATACGATGATTAATAATACTCCTTTTTAACTAGTTTTATAAATAACTCGCCTATCTCTTGCAGTTTGACAGTATCGTGTTCTGAAGGTCTTGGAATTGTTGCTAGGAATACTCCATAATCTTCGTGATTTCCATCTTCATTCTCACCCTTTGGTTCGCCATATAAAGAAAATATTATAAAATCGTCAACCTTGTTTAAAATCTTTCGTACCGCACTATCTACTAATGAATAAATTTTACATTTTTCCGTAGGATCTTTATGTAGAAGCCTATCTATAGCAGTTATAGATGCTATAACGGGACTTTCTTCTATTAGCTCTAGAACTATTTGTGTTACTTTATTAATTTCCTCTTCTGCATTTACTGAAGTATCATATGGAAGACTAAGTTTGCCATAAGTCGGATTAGTTATAGGCAAATTTATTGCTACTGCATTAGTTTCTTTAAGAAGCCTAGGTTTTTCATTATTCAAATTAACTGCTGACATATCTTTTATATCCTTGAGCTCTAATACTGACATCCATGAGGTTTGCGGAAATTGTGGCTTTTTATTTAAAACAACTCCTCTATAAGTGCTGCTAAATAGTGTAAATAATGTCCTTGGATTACATTTCATGAAACTAGTATAGCTTAACCCATCTATTCCTAGTAATAAAGGGTTCATTCCTCTCACTTGTCACTCTAATAATGCCTTTATTCTTACCTCTATTTCCTCTCTGGGTACTGCTCCTAGTATTTGGTCTACGGGTTCTCCATTCTTAAAGAACATTACAGTTGGAAGGCTCATTATTCCATATCTCATTACAATATCTTGGTTCTCTTCAGTGTTTAATTTTCCAAAAGCTACTTGAGGATAATCATTGGCGAGTTCTTCTATTATTGGAGCCAATATAAAGCATGGTGCACACCATTCTGCCCAAAAGTCAACAACTACTATTTTGTTTTTAGTTATAAATTCTTCAAAGTTTTTGGAATTGAGATGTTTTACTGGCTCTTCAACCTTCTCCTTCAAGCTGTTGAGTATTTGATTTGCTTTTTTAGAGAGGATTTTTTGTAATTCTGGGTCATTTAGTTCGTCATTCATAAGAGATTATATATAGTATTCATTTAAAAAGTTTTTATCATATAAAGAGATTAGACATGCCAAAACTTATAATTGTAGGTAGTGGGATAACGGGGTTAATTACTGCACTGAAATATAGTGGAGATGTGATAATTTTAGAAAAGAATACAATTGTTGCAAATAATTCAAAAGCTAGTTTGTGGTCAATCATTCCACCTTTATGTAGCAACCATAGAGAAGATTGTGAAAAAGGTATGAGATTCTATGAAGAGATTTGCGAAAAATATGGTATCTATTGTAAAAAGACTCACATTCTTAGAGTTTCCAGTAAAAAAATAGGTGGTAAGATTGTTGATAGAAAGGAAATAAGAGGTTTTGAACCTCAACTGAATATTGAAGAAGCAGAATTTTTTGAAAATGGTCTATTCGTAGAAGGTGACGAGCTCTTCAGCATTCTTGAAACAGAATTTAACATTAAATCGAACTCAGAGGTTACGGATATATTAGTTAAAGATAATGAAATAAAATCTCTCTTAACATCAAAGGGTGAGGTAAAGGGAGAGTTCTATATTTTTGCTACTGGCTACCTAACTCCTAAATTATTCTCGAAATTAGGAATAGAGGTAAATCTGTTTAAAGGACATTTAATTATTACTAAAAAAACTAGTTTAAATGGGATATTAATTGTGAATGATAGAATTGCAGTGGAGGGAAAGAACTTATACCTTAATGGCGACTCAAAGCAAAATTCCTCCATGACAATAGATTATGATGAAATATCTAAGACCATAAATGAAATAGGTAGGGTGCTAAAGATAGACACTACAAATTTAGAGATCAGAGTAGGATTTAGAAGCGTAAGTAAAGATAGGGAACCAATTGTAAAGAAGATCTACTCAAATGCAATACTAATAACTGGTTATAGGTTCGGCTTTGCATTAGCTCCGGTACTTGCTGAGAAAGCCATACAGATGATCAAATATGGACATTAAGCTAGTTTACTCTACTTCAGATCCAGTGGGTTTGACGATAAAAAAACTTGGATATAGTTTCGAAGAGATTGATGAAGATGTAACAGATTTTCACTACAAGAATGGTGAGGCTATAGTAATTTTTTCTAGGCATGAAAGTAAGGCAAGCATTCCCTCACTAACAGTACATTATCCTGGTAATCCATCTGAAGAAGTTATGGGTGGAGAGCCTAAAAAACTCGGAATAGCTTATCCTAGGTTACTTACTTCGATTTTAAGAGAAATTAAAAAAATAGATCTAGATATAGAGAAAACTATGGAGGCTACTCATCATGGCCCTACATATCAAAACGTTCCAGTAATATTCGTAGAGATTGGTAGTGACAAGACGTATTGGACTAACGAGAGAATAGTCAGAACTTTAGTTGATTCAACTCTAAAAGGTATTGATAAGGTTGACGAGACAGATTGCAGAGATTACATTTCAGGTTTCGGTGGACCCCACTATTCTAAGCTTTTTACTAAGTTAGCTGACGAGAGTTGTATAGGCCATGTGATTTCTAAGCATTATGTTGATAAGTTGGATGACAAGGTTATAATTCAAGCTATAGCCAATTCTGTGAATAATATTAATAAAGTCGTTATCGATAGCTTAAACTTAAAGCAGAGAGAACGAATTATAGCGGCTCTAAAAAGCTTTGATATTCATATTCAGCTTAGATAGTATTTGTGGAGTTAGTAGTGGTGAACCTATACTAAGGACTTTGCAACTATCTATGTTATTTTCACATCTCAAGATAGTCAAGCTAGCATTAGGTATTCTCACTCCCCATCCACTAATATCGTCCATATCAAGTATGTACGTAACTATAGCTCTTATAGGATCGGAGTGCGATACAGCAGCTATTACATTATTATCTTTATTTATAACGGATTCGAGGAAGCTTTTCATTCTCTTTGTCATATCTTCCCAACTTTCCAGACCTTTAATCTCCATTTGTTTTTTAAAGACCTTCAACTTCCAGTGGTCATTTGGATCAAAAGTGGTGTTATTCAATTCTCCTAAGGATCTTTCTCTTAATCTTTGATCTACTATTGGAAAAATTCCTAAGGTTTCACCAATGATAAGCGCAGTCTGATATGCTCTTAGAACTGGACTAGTGTATATTTTTTCAACTTTTAATTTCATAAGTTCCTTCCCAGCATCCTTTGCTTGTGTAACACCCTCTTCCGTGAGAGGATAGGTGTTAATATCATGGCTAAGTATTTTACTAACGTTAGAGGTACTTTGCCCATGCCTAATGAAAATAATTATTGTCATCACTTAGTTGTTATATTTCCCCACTTTATTAGTTTAAACTTAAATATCATCATAAGAATAGGAGTATTGTGGTCTCATTATTTAAAAGGAACAAACATTCTACAAATTCTACTACTGATTTGAGAATTCTCTTTAGCTCAGATCTTCACGCATCGTATACAGTCGTCAAGAAGTTTATAAATGCAGGGAAAATTTACAAGGTCAATGCGTTGATAATAGGTGGGGATATAGCTGGCAAAACATTAATACCTATTATTGATCTTGGAAATAATAATTACAATATTCAAGATAAGATTGTAACATCAAGTGAATTGAATAGCTTCATCGAGAGGTTTAAGAGCGAAGGGATCTATTATGCTATATTAAGCAAAAATGAGTATGAAGAAGCGTCTCAAAATAAAAAAGCCCAAGACGAATTATTTAAGAAGGCAATAATTGCGACCATTCGTGAATGGATGAAAATTGCTGAGGAGAGATTGAAGGATTATAAAATACCTATCTTTATAAACCTTGGGAACGATGACCCAGAATATCTCTTTGAAGTATTGAAGGAGAGCGAGATATTTAAAGTTGGTGAGGGTGAGGTGTTTGATTTTAATGGATACGAAATCGTATCATACGGCTACGTTAATCCAACACCTTGGAATACGTTTAGGGAGAAGAAGGAAGAGGAGATCTATAATGACCTAAGTAAGATAGTGTCAAAAATAACTAATTATTCAAAGGCTATTTACAACTTTCATGCTCCTCCTTACAATACCAATTTAGATAATGCTCCTCTTTTAGATGAGAATCTAAAGCCCATAGTTAGAGGAGGTGAGATTGTATATACGCACGTGGGTTCTAAATCAATAAGGAGAATTATTGAGGAGACCAATCCACTATTAGGATTACACGGACATATTCACGAATCAAGAGGCTTTGATAAAGTCAATAACACAATAGTCATAAATCCAGGCAGTGAATATAATAGTGGTCTTCTTCACGCAGCTCTAGTAATACTAGAAGGAGAATCAATTAAGGCTCATCAATTTATCTTAGGTTAATTAGCTAGCTTGTAACAATCAAAATTATCTAATGGTAAGCCAAAAGGAAAGAATTAGAAAGCTAAGGAAGTGAATGATCTCTATCAAAACTTTTCAACTAATAACGCATAAGTTGTTGTATCTAACTCTTTTAGAAATTGGGAGAAATTATGTGGATTTGTATCTAAGTGATGACCAATACTTTTTTTAAGGTTCGCACTTTCTTCTATTTATGATTATATTTTATGCAATTGGTGAAAGGGATAGAGCAAAAGAATTGGTTAGAATTATAACAAAAACAAGGTGGAAGACTATATCAAAGCACGCCATAAAGATAGCAAGTTCCTCGATTGGTCCTTCTGTAGTTATATTTAAGCCAACTATGGCAGGTTTAGCTGTGGCATTATGGCTAAAACAACGTGCAGAAGAATTAGGTATGACATCTGCAGTTGGATGGTTCCAGCCTATAAATCAAATACCTCCACAAGTTGAAGATGCGATAAGAACTGATTTAAACAAGATATTGGTGAAAAAATTAGAAGTTCCATGGTCGCCGTAATTTAACTAGAAATCTCTATTTGCTTAGGTGGTAGTGTCTTTATTTCTGTGTTTTCACTACTTCTAGTCACAATTACGTAGTCTGCAATTTCAGTTAGATATTCTAATAGTCTATTGAATCTTTTCTGATCAAATGTCATTGCGGACTCGTCGATTATGAAGTAAGGAGTTTTGAAATAAGCTCTTAACGCGCTTAATACCAATATTAAAGCTAGCGTAGTTCTCTCCGACGATGATAACTTCTTTATATCAATTATAGCACCTTTTCTCCTTATAATTAATCTATAATTACCGTCAATTTCAGCTTCCATATCAAATTCGAATTTCCTTAATAATTGGTTAGATATTCTGTTAAATTCTTCCCTTGCCTTAGTTAATCTTCTTATATATTCTACTTGTAATTCATCTACCTTCTTCTGTAATTGTTCTATATGTTCCTCCTTTTCTTTCAACTCCTCTAAGACAGAGGATGGCACTCCTAATAGCTGAAGTTCATACTCATATTCTTCTCTTTTCTTTCTTAGCTCTTCTATTCTCTTTAAAATGCTTGTACTATCATCACTAGTTGCTATTGCCCCTGATAATGATTCGGATTTATTGAATCTCTCTTCAGTCTCTCTCTTCTGTCTCTCCAAATCATCTATCTGGAACTTAACTGAACCTATCCTGTTGATCAATTCTTCCTTTTTAGCTTTTAGTTTTGCGATTTCATTCTCTAGCGTCTGAAACTCCTTTAATCTAAGGTCAATTTCTTCTTTTCTTTTCTGTAATCCTATTATATCGTTACGCAAGCTATCTAGAAGTGAGGTCTTATCTCTTAATTCTCTTGATATTATTTCAGCTCTTTCTTTCCATATACTAGGATCTACTTTGCTCCCACAGACGTTACACGTATCTAAATGATGTTTATCACTTTCGTCCACTTCTTCTAATACGCGTTCAAGCACCTTAAGTTCTATTTCTAACTCAGATCTATCAGAGGTTTTCAGTTTAAGTTTCTCATTTATTTCTTCTAACTCTTTCTGAAGTTGAGTCTTTATATCGGGAGAGACTTTACTCTCCTTGTTTTGGATCTCTTCCTCAATCTTCTTTAAGGCAAATTCTAAGTTTGCTAATTCATCTTTTTTAACTTTTATTTTGTTTACTATTTCATTTATTTTATTCTGTCTTGTTAGTGTTATTGTGTATGTGGTTTTAGCTACTATATTACTACTGCTTTCTCTTTCTTTCTCCAGTTTGTCTATCTCTTCGTCTATCGCCCTTATTTTAGCTTGTATCTCTCTAATATTATTATACTTCTTCTGTAAATCATCTCTAGCATTTATCTCAGCGGTTAAGAGTTTCTGTAATTCTTCCTTTTTTGCCTTTATTTCATTTATTTTTGATGTAGCAGATATAAACCACTCTACATTACCGTCTCCAGATAATATTTGGGTTACTAACTTGTTCTCTGGAGAGAAATACGTCAGTAGCAATGCTCTATCGTCATCCATAATTAGATTTTTGTCTTCACTTAATCCATTCTTTATCCTTTTTATCCTTCTATAGTATAGTTTGTTATCCAATTCTACTTCTATATAACCACTATCTGCAAATACATTAAGTAGATCTTCTGCCTTAATACTAGATGTCAGTAAAGATATCAATGCCCTTACTAGTGATGTTTTACCGTAAGCATTTGGCGCCTCATATGATGTTACTCCTTTCTCTAAATCAAGACTATAGTCTTGCGTTATGCCACCTATATTAAATACTCTAACCTTCATCTAGTGGTATTAAAGATAAACTAGTATAAAAATTCTCTCCTACTGTCTAGTTCTAGTACAATAGAAATAATAAAAGTCATAAATACTCTTTCTCAATAACTTTAACCTTGTATAAATTCAATCAATTTCAAATTTTTATAATTTATTAAAACAGAGAAGACTTTAGATACTCGCAGTTTATTATATTTGTCAAGGTGATAGAGTTTAATGAGGAAGGTCGTATTAGATTCAGATACAGCTAGCGATGATACTATAGCCATATTGCTTGCATCTAGATATTTCCAATTATTAGGTGTGACAATAGTTGCTGGAAATGTAAATTATAATCAAGAGGTTAAGAATGCACTTTTCACTTTAGAGTACATTGGTAAGCAAGACGTACCAGTTTATTTAGGATCACAAAGACCTATTTTGGGAAATTGGAGAACAGTGGAGGAAGTCCATGGAAGTAACGGAATGAGTGATTGGGACTATCCCGAACCTACTAAAAGGCCAGAGAAAGAGCATGCAATAGATGCTATACTCAGATTGTCGAAAGAATACGACGGGGAATTGGAAATACTTGCAGTTTCCCCTTTAACAAATATTGCTTTGGCTTATCTTAAAGATCCGTCAGTTGTCAAGCGAATAAGAAAGATTTGGATAATGAGTGGTGCTTTTTCAAAGGGTAATACTACCCCTATAGCGGAGTTCAATTTCTGGGTAGATCCCGAGGCTGCTAAAATAGTTTTAGATGCAGGATTTGATATTACCGTCGTTCCTTGGGAAGTCGCTGAAACAAGTGGTTCTTTAAACGAGAGAGATTGGGAAATTATCTCCAAACTCAATACTAAGCTCTCAAAATTCTTTATTAATGTCAATAAGACATTAAAGGAATATACTACTAAGAATCAAGGTATATCTGGTAGTACTCATCCAGATTCCTTAACAGTTTCTATAGCCTATGATAGATCTATTATCTCAGAGTCTTCTCTAAAGTATATTGATTTAGAATTATGTTCAAAGTCAAGAGGAGCAATGTTAATAGACTGGTACAGTTTACATAAAAATAAGCCTAATGCTGAAATTGTATTAAAGGCAGATAGTAACAAGTTCAAAAATCTTCTATTCAGAACCCTTTCCGAGTTTTGAACAATCAGCGTATACTATAATGTTTACATTTTTTACGTCTAAACCATTTTTAACTAGCTTATCCATGAAGTTATCCATTTCAACATCTAAGTCAATAATTCTATTAGAGTCCGTGCAAAAAACATTAACGTGAGGCTTTCTATTAATTTCAAACCAAGTTATACCGTTTGCTTCAAAGGAATTTAGTATTCCAGATTCCTTTAATGTTTCTAGTGTATTATATACTGTGGATAGACTAATACTAGGTTCTGTTTTTTTAAGTTCTTCGTAAATTTGTTCCCCACTGTAATGACCCCCTCTCATTATTAGCTTTAGAATAGCTATTCTTTGTGGCGTTACTTTAAGGTTTCTTTGCCTCAACAGGTTTGCAAGATCAACTTCCATACTGTACTCATTTCTATTTTGGAGTAATTTAAAATTTCTCCTATATGCAACCCTCTTACACCTTAAATTTAGGTTTATAAAGTTAAGTGAGTATTATATAATAATGCAGAACTTTAGGGAAATATCAATTGATATAGTTCTTTCGCATAGGATACGGAACTATGACCAAATAATTCTTGAGGGCAGTAGAAAACGTGATTCGTGCGCGTTTTTCATTTATGGCTATTGTAAAAAAATTTCGTCAAAAAGTAAAGTTCTTGCTAGCTGGATATCTAATGGAAAGATTGTTCCTCATCCCTTATTCTGCTATTTATGTCCATTTTACTCGTTAAGAGACGATGATAAAACCGTAACTATTGATCTTTTCGATATTTACTTAACATATAAAAATTTAAAGACACAAATTGAAAGGGAATTAGAATTTATAGAGAGCAGACTTTCAGAGTTTTCGTTTTCCACTTCCATAGCTCTGAGGAGGAGGAGGGAGGACTTAATAGCTTTCCTTGATGATATCTCAACTAAAATTAAAATACTCATGGAAATAATAAGGGTAAGTGAGAGAGAGCATGGGGACGGAAGATATATTTAATGATCCAAAAAGTTATAAGAAATGGTACGAACTTCATAATAAGTTATACGAGAATGAGAGAAAGGTAGTTAGAAGTTTTAACCTTAAAGATTGTTTAGATTTAGGATCAGGACCAGATATTTTTCATGAGGAAATTAGGGGAAAGATTGTATCTCTGGATATATCGTTACTTATGCTAAAAGAAAGTAAAAGTGACGAGAAAGTTCTAGCTGACGCTTTACATTTACCCTTCAGAGATGACTCATTTAAATGTATATTTAGTTCTGTTACCGTTTGTTTTATAGAAGATGTAAAGGGGTTTATAAAGGAAATAGCTAGGGTAGCTAAAGAAAGGGCAGTTATTTGTTTTATTGCTAGGGACTCTCCATGGGGCGAATATTATGAGAAGCTAGGTAAAAGCGGCCATAAGTATTATTCATATGCTCACTTTATATCAAGGAGAGAGCTTTACGTAGTTATAAACGATTTCATGAAAATCTCAAGAATTAGATCTACGCTAAAAGATATGAGCGAAACGGAAACTGATGAAACTTATAATGATGATAGAGGGTCATTCATCTGTGTTGAAGCTATCCCTAAGAAATCGGAGCCCCTTTCATTGAGTCTTAATAGACACTCGGGGGCTGATCCTGCTGACCCTATCTCTAAACTTTAAAACCTTAGTTTATATTTTTTTCTAATGACTATCCTTTCTTCCAAAATGCTCCTTATTTAGTTTTTTACAATAGTGCTTTGTTGAACACTTCAATTTTCTAAGATGTCAATCTCGTCAATTTTTCTTAAATTCAAAATCGAACGTTGATTTAAAAGTAAGTTCCACGTTAACTCAGATAAAAATTGAACAATCAACAAAGCAATTATCGCCCTAAAATTTATAGGGGAGAATGAAGTAAGTGAGGGGAGGCTTTCTTATGGATTACATAGACTGGAAGTTATTGTTGCTATGATTAATATCTTTGCTATTATCCTCCTTTCACTTATTGTAGTATATACCTCCATAACGTCATTGTTAAAAGAGACTACTAACAGTTCTTTTGCTTTGATTATCTCGTCAGCCCTAGCATCAATTCTAACTTTCTTTGCATCTCCTAAAGAAAAGGACAACTTGGGTAAGAGGGGATTATATGTGCATATAATATCAGACTTTCTAGGATATATAATCGGCTTTGTTATAGGTATTCTTATCCTTATTTCCGGAATACATGAATTGGATCCCGTAGGAGCAATTATACTTGTAATACTAAATTTTGCACTTGCAATCCCATTATTAAAGGAATCTTTTTTAATATTTATGGAAGGTTCTCCAGTGAAAATTGATAATATCATGGGAGAACTTACAAAAATTTCTCCAGGTATTCATCATTTACATGTGTGGTCAATTTGTGATCATGTAAAGGTAGCAACACTTCACGTTAAAGCATCTCCAAATCTGACTATAGCTGAGGCGGATAAGATAAGGGGTTCAATCTGTAGTCTGCTTAGAGAAAAATATGGCATTTCTCATGTAACGGTTCAGTTTGAGACGACGAATGATGACGATTAATAAAACTGGCTGGGCCACCACTCAATATCTTTGTGAAGTTTACTTCCCATTAACTTTATTATTTTTTCCCTATCCATCCTTGAAAATCTAACGTCTATATGAGCTTTTAAGAGTGGAAATGGATATCCCTTAATGCTTACTCCACTCAAATGATCCATTATCTCCTTTACTATTTTCTCATCCACTCTTCCAACCATATCTATTCTAACAACCCTCTTACCATTATCCAATCTAGTATAGAAAGTCGTATATTCCATTTTTCTTAATATCTCAAGCTCGGGTATCTCAGAAATTTTTCTGATGTCTATATTTTTGATTATAAGTTTTGAAAATCCTCTTTTTTCAGTAAACAGTTCAAAAACAGTTATGTCGGGATAGTCTGTACCAAATAAATCTCTCCCCCTACTGGTTTTAGATATCCATAAAACCTTGCCATCATATTGCTCTATTATTCTACTAACGAGAAATTGATTTAGTAGCATTAGCAAATCCCTCATTTTCCTTTCATCTTTTATGCTAATAATACTATTTATGTCGACATTCTTAACTAGCTTTAGCTCTTCATCAGAGATTTGTTGAATATCGACTTTATTACCAATCTTTTTGTTTAAACTTCCATCCATAAGAATGTAATCTCCTTTACTACCATCCCTTAAAGCTACTGATAATTCCAATGCCTCCATTAATAATGATATTCTTTCTTGTGCATCGTTCCCTGGCTTGAATATACCTATTTGACCATCCTCGCTCAATGTCTTTACTCCTTTATTATCTCCGATTACGGATTCAGCTCCTACAGCATAAACTATCCCTATTCTCATAGGTTTACTGAAAGAACCACCATCAATAGCTACAAATCTGCATATTTCGCTTAACTCATTATCTCTAGTGTATTCAGTCCAAAACTCATTAACCTTTTCTTGTATTTCTTGCCTAAGGTAGCTAGCAATATTGTAAATCTGATTTTTTATCTCGTTGTGACTTTCCGCTAACTTATCATATATTTTTCTTATCAAGTCTCCTCCCTCACAAAACTTTTATTTCCTCTCTTTTCAACACGAATAACATAATCAGCTGCTTGGACTACCTCCTCGTCATGTGTTACCACTAATATCTGAGGTACACTTTCCTTTGCTGCCCTAATTATCTCTATTAAGTACGCTTTTCTTTGATCATCTAAATGAATTGTTGGCTCGTCAAGAATGAAGAAGTTAGTATTACTCATCAGTGCCTTAGCTATTGCTAACCTTAAAGCTATAGATAAGGCAATTCTCTCACCTCCACTAAGCGATACTATGGGCAAAGTATCACCGTTATTAGTGTATATTACTATATTCCCACCACTGCCCTTTCCTCTACTAGTTTTTGGCATTATCTCCATTTCTACGTTTTTAATAGATAGATCAAATTTCGATATTATATCATTTAGATTATTTTCAATTAATTGTTTTGTTGCCATGATTATATAACTCTGTAATTTTCGTTCTCCTAATGCATCTCTAATTTTCTCCAGCTTATTAATACCATTGATTATCTTTTCTTTATCTTTTAGTTGCAATTCATAATTCTTAATTCGATTACTTATTTCCTCTATGTCTTTACCTAAACTATCCAATTCGCCCTCCACTCTACTTTTTCTGTTTTCCTTCTCCTTAAGACTGGCATTATGGACATCTAAACTCGTTTTAAGTTCATTATATTTATTTTCATCAAACTGTATGATATTTAATTTTTCCCTTAGTTTCTTAACATCTTCTTGTAGTAGCTCAACTTGTCCTATATAGTCTTCTAGTACTCCTCTTTTCTTCTTCATTTCATCCAAGATTTTTTTCTTCCTCTCTAAATCTGAAATTTTATTCTCCAGCTCTTTACGGTCTAACCCTTGTAATTCGGTTTCTAGAGCCCTCATTTCTTTTTCGATTTCTACTTTTTTCTTGTTCATTTCATCTAACCTATTTTTTTTTTTCTTTCAAGTTCCTTCTCGTCATACTTAAATAGTCTCATAAACTCTTCATAATACTGTTTTAGGTCCTTTATTTCTACATTTATTTTCTTAATTTCCTCCTCTATATCCTTTAAAGCTTCAATCCTATTATGAAGATTCTCTATTTCCTCGTTTAACTTTCTAAGTTGCTTTATTACATTATCGTAATTTGCCTTATTATTTGAGAGTTTTCTATATTCTTTTTCAATTTTATTTAATTCATCAGTGGTTTTCTTTAATTCTTCTTCCAGTTCATTCTTATCTAATTCTAATCGTGAAATGTAACTTTTTGCTTCTTCTACTATTTTTTGTTTGTGTTCCTCATCTAGGGGTCTTCCACATACCGGACAAGTTTCCCCCTTAACTTGACTAAGATTATTTATTATCTCATTTTTCTCAGATATTAGGCTTTCAACTTTACCTAATTGAGCTCGAAGATCAAGTTGTCTTTTTCTTTTCTCTTCCATAATTTGTTCAAGATTACCAATTCTATCTATATCTTTAGAAAACTCACTTGCGTCTTTCTCTAAACGTTCTTTTAAATTTAGTTTGGAGTCTAAATTGGATTTCGATTTGAGATATTCTTCATGTTTTGGCTGTAATTCTTCCAGTTTTCTCTCCAATTCCTTGTATCTTAGATAATGTGGCTCAAGTTCTTTCTTTCTTTTGATAGCTTTTTCATATTCCTCAATTTCCTTTTCTAAATTAAGTATATTATTGGATATCTCTATATAACTTCTCGATAAAACTTCATATTTTTCAAATTTTAATCTAAAATTCTTTAAATTGTCAAGTTCGTTTACCTCCTTTTCAAGCTTATCCATGTTTTCCGTTTGTCTTCTTAGTTCTTCTATACTCTTGTTTAATTCATTTAATTTAGTTTCTTTTACCTTTAAGATAGTGGTCAACTCTAAGTACTGATTTCTTTTCTTCTCATAATCTTCGAATTGTTTCTTTAACTCAGTTATTTGATTTTCCAAGTTCTTTATCTCATCCTCCAGTTTTTTCCTATCTTTTTCTAACTCCAACACTCTATTTCTCTTCTCCTCCAAGTTCTTCTTAGAATCATTATAGTCTTGTTCTATCCTGTCTAACTCTCTTAACTTGTTTTCCAAATTCTTCTTAAATTCCACTATTGGACCTCTGCTATCAATAAGCTTCTCGATTGATTCCAACTTTAGAATTTTCCCCATAATGTCTTGTAAATTCTCCAAAATTTTATCCAATTCTCCTTGTCTAACTATTATTGTTGATAGGGCAATATCTTTATCAATACCCAGAATTTTCTCTATTTCATTAGAGACTACCGTTGCACTACGTGCAACTGGTATTTGATTCCGTATTAACCTATCTTCTGTAGTGCTTCTTATATCCCTTATTATTTCTATTTTATCTTTTTCATTAGAAAGATGTAAGGTAACGCTCGCCTTATTTGAACCTTTTCTTATTAAGTTGTCGTTATTTCCTCTACTATGGGTTCTAAACAAGCTGAATACTATGCCATCTATTATAGAACTCTTACCTGCTCCATTTTGTCCCACTATTACATTTATTTCGCCTAGAAAGTGTATTTCACTGTGTTCATGACTTAAAAAATTAGTCAAAGTAATTTTGTCAATTCTCATAAGTTAACACCTGTTAGTCTTTTTAATATCTCATTTACTATATCTTCAGAATCAACGTTCTTTATCATTTGTAAAATTAAATTAGCCTCGTCCTCGTTGAACTTCTCGTATTTAGTAAGGTATTCGATTATTATCTTATCTAATCCCCTATCTTGCGGCAAGGTATATGTTAAGTTGTCTACACTTTGAATAGTTTCATCTTTATATATTCTATAATAAAGTGCAATATCATTTAAAGGAAGTAACTCTCTGTAAAGTAGATCCTTTCTCATTCTTTCACCTTCTACGATAATGTGTAATATTGGCTTATTGTTTTCACCTTTATTATTTTTTAATAAATCACTTTTTATTTTCGATATGTCATTCTTCAGATTTTTTGTATTTATGGTTACAACTTTTTGTGGCCTTACTGTAGTATTTATCGTGGTAAGTGTAGGTAAGTCCTTTGAAAAGTCTATTAGGTATGCTCCTTTTCCAAATTTTTCATACCCTTCTATTTCCTCTTCTCTCATAATATCTGGAGAACCAGCTATAGCGATTATTGAACCGTCATCTTGAATAAGTCTCCACCTAGTATGCAAATGTCCTAAAGCATAATACCCAAAACCTTTAGGTAAACTTCCTAATTCCATTTGCCACGAACCATCATACGGCAATATCTGTTTTACACCTTGATGTAGTAATAGGATACTCCTACTTGACTTTGGTTTTAAAGAGGATAACGTGCTAACCAATACGTTTTTTGAAACTGTGGGAATATGGGGGATTCCGTATATTTCTATGTCTTTTATAATATATGGCTTATCATAATTCAAAATTTTGATTAAATCCAATTCAGTTAGAATATTATGAGGAATGATGTAACCTTTCCTCTTTGGAGTGTCGTGGTCCCCTGGTATTGAGAGAAATGGTATATTCGCATCTTTTAACTTTTTTAGGATTTTAACAGCTATTACTAATGCATTTGTAGTAGGATTCGAAACATCGAAAAGGTCTCCAGAATGTATTACTGCGTCAACACGTTCTTTAATAGCAATGTCAATTAGTTGTGAGAAAACATCGTAAATATCCTTTTCCCTTTCTGCTAGGGAGTGCTGTCTTTTTCCTAAATGAGTATCAGAAATATGTAGAATTTGTACCATCATCAATCACCAATTTCCGTTCCAAAGTCGGCAAAGCCTTTAGCTATTCTTTCATTTTCTTCTGCTCTCTTCCATTCCCCTATCATGTCGGGGTCTGATCCAAGCAATTTTCCTTCAAATATATCTATCTTCACAACTGCAGGTAATTTTACTATTTTACCTATAATTATAGCCTCACCAACGTCCAAGGAGGACAGTTGTTCAGCTAAATCTTCGCTTAGATTATCACTTGACTCTAAGATGTATTTTTTATCAGTAGGTTCAATTATCTTTAAAATGATCTTGTTTGTCATTTGACTTAATATATTTTCATCTAGGCCTTTAGGCCTTTGACTTACTATTGTTAATCCAACTCCGAATTTTCTGCCCTCTCTTGCTATCCTGGACGCCCAGTACTTGGTTAATGTATTCTCGTTTTTAGACAAGAAAACGTGAGCTTCTTCTATTACGGCTATTATTGGGAATTTAAGGCCACTATTTTTGCTTCTTTTAAAATCTTTCCTAGAATCAAGGATTCTTCTTAAATAATGTGAGACTACTGCATCCATTGAGTCTTCATCTAATTGTGTTAGGCTTACAACGTTTACCTTACCTCTCTTTACTTTTTCAATTATATCTGAAGATGTAAGATCAATGACGTTTGAATACCTATCCATGAATTCTTCGAACTTATTCAGTACCTCATCCTTTGCACTACTCTTTTTATCACTATTTCCTTGAGTTTCCAATTCGTCTCTCATTAGTTCATAAAATTGGCTATTTAGAGTAGAAAATGGTATTTGTCCTTCTTTTAGCTTTTTTCTTATCTCATTTGTTACCTTTATGAAAGCTCTTCTTAAAATTCTGTACTGTATAATTGCATTCTCTCTTATTTCTAGTAACGTAGAAAATTCCCTTGGGGTCATATAAAGAGGGTTAAGTTTAGGTTCAATACGATTTAGATTCTTTATATCGCTATCATAGTACTCTCCATGATAATCAAAGATAAGAACAGATCCCCCAAGTTCAGAAATTCTTTGAGAAAGAACTGCTACTGTATTTGACTTCCCAGAACCAGTAGCTGCTAAAATAGCTAAATGTCTTGCAAAGGAATTTATATTTAATTTAACCTCCACGTTTTTACCTATTAAGCTTCCTATTCTAATTTGGCCATCTTGCGAATAAATACTTTTTAACTCCTCATCTTCAGCCTCTCTAGCTGGGGTTCCAGCGAACGGGGGTATATCGGGCATTAAAAAGTGATTATTCATATCACATAACATTTTTACTTTAGCCTTTGTATAAACGGGTATGCTATTGTTGAATTGTTTTAATCTTTGAACGATTTCTATATCATTCATATTATCATCTAGCATAGGGCTACCTCTAGTCACGTTTGTTATTAGTCCAAGGGCCTTAACGTTATCATATTCTAGAACAACATAAGTTCCTAATCTAACTGGCCTTTCAGCTAGTATCAAAGCCTCTTGTGTTGTAGCTTGACCAATTACATAACCAATTATCATGTATAGATAAAATACTATTGGCTTCCTAAAATGGTTTACTCATTGTAGAAGAGTAATACCTAGAAATGGGAAAAATTTAAAAAGCAAAAATAGCTTTATAAGGCTTTGGCGACAGATTTGATTGTTTCTGAGATTTTTGCTTCTTGTTCAGCGAATGTGCATAGCATTTTTTCAATGTCTTCGTGTCCTTCTTGTTTTGCTGTCATTGCAACCTTATTATACTCACTTATATGTTGTTCTTGCTCTTCTTTAGCCATTTCATTTAAGACTTTAGAAACCTTTGCTATCGTTTCTGCAATCTTAGCCTCTTGATCCGCAAAACTGCATAGCATTTTTTCAATGTCTTCGTGTCCTTCTTGTTTTGCTGTCATTGCAACCTTATTATACTCACTTATATGTTGTTCTTGCTCTTCTTTAGCCATTTCCCCTACTACTCCTCTTAATTCTTGGTTCTTTAATAAGGTCTCGAAGATTGCCTTAGCATGCCCTAATTCTACTAATGCCTTCTCTCTTAATGCCTTAGCTTCTTCTTTTTTTCCTAATTGCTCTAATTTCTCAGCTACTAGCATTAATGACATAAAATCTTCTGCATTTGCTTTAAATAACTCCTTTAGACCCATTTCGGTTTCTTTTCCGAGAGCCATAACAAACACCTACATTAATATACTAATCCAAGGTTTATAAACTTTAATTATAGTCTAACTTAATATTGTTATCATTCCATCACACATAATAATACTGTTCTAAGTTACTAGAAAGCTTACATGAAGAAGTACTAATTAAAATTATAAGGATATTCCTCCTATTTAAGCTTAGCGTGATGAATAACTCCAATCCTGATCAATGATGTAGTAACTCGCGACTGAATTGCATTTATACCCATTTTTTTATATTCAAGTATATGATTTCGGTAAAAGAAATGAGGGCTTTGGAAATAAATAGTTCTGCTTTAGGCGTGTCTACATTAATACTCATGGAGAATGCAGGTAGATCCGTTAAAGACGAAATAGTAAAGAGATTTAACGTAAAGGATAAGGTAGCATATGTTTATGTAGGACATGGTGGAAAAGGTGGTGACGGGTTGGTTGCGGCGAGACATTTAGCCGATGAAGGTGCTAAGGTAACCGTAATTTTATTGGGAGAAAATAAACACGAGGATGCAATCCTTAATCTTAATGTCATAGAAGAGATGGACTATTCAATAACGTTAGTTGAGATAAAGGATATGGATGAACTAAAGCCAATCTCTGCTGATATTTTAATCGATGCCATGTTAGGTACGGGATTCTCTGGAAAGCCAAGAGAACCGTTTAGAAGTGCGATAAAAGCGTTCAACAATAGTAAAGGGTTCAAGGTTTCTATAGACGTTCCTTCCGGGATAAATGCTGATACTGGTGAAGCATATGAAGACGAATATGTTAAACCGGATCTGGTTGTCACGTTTCACGATATCAAACCTGGCTTATTAAAGTATAATTTCAATACTGTGGTCACGAAAATAGGTATTCCAGTAGAAGCCCAAATATATGTTGGGCCAGGGGATTTGATAGTTAACGTGCGTAGTAGACCTTATTACTCTAAGAAGGGTGATAGTGGAAGAGTACTAGTAATTGGAGGAAGTTACACTTTTAGTGGTGCTCCAACTCTAGCCGCTATGGGTGCTTTGAGAGCTGGAGCTGATCTAGTTTATGTAGCATCACCAGAGGATACGGCTAGAATTATAGCAGGATACTCTCCAGACTTAATTACAATAAAATTAAGGGGAAAGAACTTTTCTCCAGACAATTTTGAAGAATTGAAATCATGGATAGATAGAGCAGACGTAGTGGTTATAGGTCCGGGAATGGGTCTAGCTGAGGAGACTATTGAGGCTTCTAAACTAATTGTGAATTATGTTAAAGAGAAGAATAAGCTAGCTGTTATTGATGCTGATGCACTTAAGGCAATAAGTGGGTTCGATTTGTATGAAAATGCTGTAATAACACCTCATGCAGGAGAATTCAAGATATTCTTTGGAGAAGAACCGAATAAGAACATAAGAGATAGAATAAGCCAAGTAATTAGATATGCTAAGAAATGTAAATGTACGGTTCTACTTAAGGGGTATGTTGATATAATAAGTGATGGTAAAAGGTTTAAATTAAATAAATCTGGTAACCCAGGTATGACCGTGGGAGGGAGTGGGGATACGTTGACTGGTATAATAGCAACATTAATGGCTCAAAAAATCGAACCATTTATAGCCGCATATTTAGGGGTTTTCATAAATAGCCTAGCTGGAACTTTAGCATATAATAGGCTCGGAGCTCATTTGACACCTACTGATATAATAAATGAAATTCCAAATGTGATAAATAATCCCTTGGATTCTTTCAAAAGAAAATTGTATAAAAGAGTTTTAAGTTGAGTTTTGTTCCTTTATTATCTCTAATGATTTGTCAGCGTGTTCCTCTGCCTTCTTCAGATTTTTCAAGATATCTACTATTTTGCCATTTTCGTCTATTATGAAAGTCACTCTTTGGGCACTAGTCCCCCTTTCGTTTAACACACTATAAAGTTTCGATATTGTTTTCTGGGCGTCGGCAACTATTGGGAATTTAGCTCCATATTTCTCTGCGAATTTTTTCTGGGTATCAATTTTATCTACACTAACACCTATTACCTCAGCATTCAATTTTTTGAATTCGTCATAGAGTTCAGTAAATCTTTGTAGTTCCCTTGTACAACCACTAGTAAAGGATTTTGGGTAGAAGTATAATATTACTTTTTTCCCTCTAAAATCTGATAACTTAATTTTTCCGAGAGTGGATTCAGCCTCGAAATCTGGTGCTTCTTCTCCTACGTTCATACTAATTTAATTCTTGCGTAATTCGAATATAAGAATTTAGACAAAATATTTTTACTTCTTACTCGTAGTCAGTTAGTAAAATGAGAATCATACCACGTACTATGTCAACACAACATCCCGATAATGCGAAAGTACCAGAGTGGGCAAAAAGCGAAGTTATCGAAGGAGAAGATGAAGTTAAAGAAGCCTTCCTAGCTTATAGTATGTATGGAGTTCATGAGGTAATGTGGGATGCTGAGGGAAAAGACGTAGATACCCATGTGGTAAGAAAGTTATTGTCAAATTATCCAGACTACTTTAGAGAACATATTTTAGGTAAAGATGTATTTTTAACTTATAGGTTACCTAACCCAAAGGTGGAAGGTGCTGATAGAAAAGTATTTGCCGAAACCATGGAGAGCATTCCAATAACTTATGATTTGGCAGAGAAATTTTACGGTAATGGGATTACGGTACCAGTTTTTGAAGTAATTTTACCAATGACAACTAGTAATTTGGAGATAATAAGTGTGGCTAGGTATTACGAAAAAGCAGTTGCAAATGAAGATGAACTAGAACTTTACGATGGTGTAAAAGTAAAGGATTTAGTTGGAGAAATATATCCTAAAGTAATAGAAGTTATACCACTAGTCGAAGATAGGGACTCTCTTCAAAATATTGACAATATAGTGGAGGGATATTATAAGGTAATTAAACCTAAGTATATGAGAGTCTTTTTAGCCAGGTCGGATCCAGCAATGAATTATGGAATGATAACAGCTGTTCTGTCAGTAAAGATTGCCTTAAGTGAGTTATACAAACTTTCAGAATCGTTAAACTTTGAAATATATCCAATAATTGGTGTTGGTTCACTTCCATTTAGAGGCCATTTATCTCCTGAAAACTATGAAAAAGTATTGGAAGAGTATAAGGGAGTTTATACATATACGATTCAATCAGCGTTTAAGTATGACTATGATTACGACAAAGTAAAAAGTGCTATTTCTTCAATAAATAACTCACGGATTGGCCCAGCTAAAATATTGGAAAAGTATGAGGAAGATGTTCTAAGAAAGATAACGATCTTATATACTGAACGTTACCAGCCAATTATAGAAAATCTTGCAAACGCTATAAATGACGTCTCCGTGTTACTTCCTAGAAGAAGAGCCAGAAAACTTCATATTGGCCTTTTTGGATATTCTAGAAGCGCAGGCAAGGTTAGCTTACCTAGGGCAATTTCTTTCGTGGGTTCACTATATTCAATAGGAATACCACCAGAACTAATAGGAATTTCGTCTTTAAGCAATTTAGATGAGAAAGAGTGGGATATATTCAAACAGAATTACGTTAATTTTAAACATGATCTACAAACTGCTGCGAGATTCTTTAATTGGGAGTCGTTCGAATTAATTAAGGATATATGGAAAATTAGTGAGGATACTATAGCAAAGATCAAGGAAGATATCGATTACGCTGAGAGCGTGATAGGCATAAAATTAGGAGGCATAGATTACGATAGTAGAAAACATATCCTAATGTCTTCGCTATTTTTACTATCATTTAAAGAGAAAATCCTTCAAGAATCTAAGAAGTATTTATATGAGATGGCATTAATTAGAAGATCCTTGGGATGAGAATACTAGTAAACGGTCTACTACCACTGGATTCGGGTAAGACAACATTTTCATTATCCATTATTCGACTATTTAATCAAGTAGGAATCAGATTGTTTCCATTCAAGCCAATTGCCGGGCATAATGCTTGGTATAGCTTTAACACTCTCATAAGGAGTGAAGAGTTAGGAATATTGGTTGGGAATGATGCTTTAAAGTATTATGATGAAACAAAATATGATATTAGGAGAATTAATCCATTTGCTGTTCTTTTCGTTCCTATAGATTTGGAAAAGCTAAGCTACAACGTATCTCTATATAATATGATAATGGAGTATGGATTTCCATATTTAATAAGGTTAAGCGACTGCATTAATGGGATAGATCAGTATTTTGTAAACAGTAGTGCAGATATATATGTGCCGAAATCAATGCTGAAATTTACTAGAAACCTAGCCTTAAAATTTAATGCAAAATCATATGATAAAATGAGAGAGATAATAGACGCTTCTCCACAACTAGTAGACAATTGTACTATAGATGTATTTAGAAACTATGAAAACGTGATAATAGAGTCCTATAATGACTCAGCTTCTCCCACTTATAATTCGGCTGACGTAGATTACGTGTTTACAGTCTCCCCTACAAAAGCGTTTCTCATAAAAGGTGAGGAATTTAAGAAGGCCTTATCATTATTTTCAATCCCGGCATGGAATGTTAGAGTCTCCACTCTTATAAAGTATCTAAAAATAGGGAAAAGTTTTGAAATAGATGTAGGAGAAAGAGTAGCTAAAGACGAGATTCTAGATATATTACTCAAGTCTTAGAGTTTTTCTCTGCTTCAAAGGCTAATCCCTTGTCGGGTACGTACAATTTTCCAATGTGTTTTAGTACAGATGCAGCTACTCCCAATCCTCTTTGAATATCTGGATCCTTTAATAACTTGTAAATTTCCCAAATACTAGTTATGGGTTTTACATTTTCGGTTTTTAAGGCTTCTCCAGTTGCAGAAACCAATAAAGTATAATATTTGAAGTTAGTTAGATCTATTCTTGACAGATCATTAGTAATCTCATCCCAATGGTTAATTAGGCTTAATGTGAAATCGTTTATTAGAGAATTTATTATCTTTCCTAAGCTTTCTTCATCTTCTAATAGTCCAATTATGGGGTCTAAAATACCTCTGCTCCTAACTTTATCTATAAGATTTATTAAGAACTGTATATTGTATATATTGTCATCATTAATAAATAACTTAGTGGTCTTTATGATTTTATCCCAACTCGCTAATAATTCTAAGACATCATCACTAGTAAGTGACCCTATTATTTTTCCTATTGTGTTTTCATCTTCTAATATCCCTTTAATTACGTCAAGTATGCCAAGTCTATCAGTAGTGTTTATTACGTCTAGGATTTTGTTAAGACTGTTAAGTTTTTCATCTTTCAGTAAATTGTCTAAAGCATAGAATTCTCCATTAGTCACTTTAATTCACCAGCTCGCTAGGAACTTTTCTAACGCCATATCTCCTTTAGTCCAAATGAAATACTTATGGAATAATTCCTTCTTCATATGATTTATCGGTGAAGGAGCAGCTATTGAAGTAGTTCCTCCATACCATGTATCATCTTTTACAGCTACTCCAAATCCTTCAAAGGGATTATCAGCAACACATATTATAGTAGGATAATATTGATCAACTTTTACTTGTACTCCTAATCTCGTAGCTAAATGTTGTGCTGCAACATTTCCAGTCTTTACTGCTAAATAACCTAATTTAGGTACTGTAAGGGAATTTGCATCACCTACTGCGTAAACGTTATCGTACTTTATTGAGACCATATTGAGATCTGTTGGAACAAATCCACCATCATCAATTAAGTCTGGTGTAGAGTTCTTTAAGGCTGGATTCCCAGTATACGGTGGAATTAATATGGTTAGGTCAGCTTTAATTGTCTTTCCAGCCTCATCTACTATCTCATTCTCTCTAATTTCTTTTATCCTAAAGTTTTCAACTAGTTCAATCCCCATTTGCTTATACATTTCTCTAACTATCTTTCTTGACATTGTAGATAGATCCGACAAATATTCACCAGGTGAGAATACGACAAACTTTACCTTATTTAGCATTCCTTTCTTCTTAAAATACCCTGATAACATTAATGACATTTCGAATATTGGTCCTTCACAAGCTGCATCTGCAACTGGTACATAATTCTCTGGGACTTTAGGCTTTGGAGTCTTGCCTTGATAAAATAACCCAGATCCTATTGCAATTGTTCCACCTTTAAAATCCTTTAATTTTTCTCTCAATTTCAGAGCATAATCCAGTTCACAAACGCTATAACCATACTTATCCCATCCCTTAACGAGTTCGGTACCTAGATGAGCTCCCAGAGCTATAATTAGATAGTCATAGTCTTCTTCTGTCTTGTTTCCATCTGGTTTAGTGTAATATACAAGCCCACCACTAGCATCTATTTTCTCTACTGTACCTTGCTGAAAGTTCATTCTTTTTTCGGGTAGTGCTTTAGTTAGATCTACCTTTACGTCATCTTCGTCAATAACTCCAGTAGCTACATGAGGTAGTGCTGGTCTAAAGTAAGAAAATCTTGTATTGTTAATTACTTTGATTTCGGCTTTGTTTCCGGCTAATCTTTTTAGAGTATATGCAGCACTTAAGCCACCGAACCTAGCTCCTAAAACAAGTACCTTCGTCATACGTATCAATTTCATTAATTTACTTTAAAGTTTATAAAGGTTTGTTTCTATAAACTTTATTATCTCCCTTTTTCTAAAGCCATCATTAAGTATTTCATTCTGTTAAAAATGTAAAAAAGCTTATAACTTTTTGAACCAGTAATTATTCATGCAGCAGTTAATAGATAAGTTCTTAGAGGTAAAAGGACGTAAAATACATTATATTGAGAGTGGAGACGGCTCTCCAGTTCTTTTATTTCACGGTGCGAGGTTCAACGCAAGAACGTGGGTAGAGACTAATACAGTTGACTCAATTTCGAATATAGGGTACAAGGCAATTTCGGTGGACTTTCCAGGATTTGGATCTTCCGAAAAGATTGAAGGCATTAGTCTCTCAGAGTTCATAAATCTCTTCATGAATTCTCTAGGTATCAGTAAGGCAATATTGCTGGGTGCCTCGATGGGTGGAAAGGCAGTACTAGAATTTAGTCTTAAATATACTGAATCTGTTTATGGGCTAGTACTAGTAGGTGCTGTTGGTGTAGAGGAGTTTGAGGACCAAATATCAAAACTAAATAAGATTCCCTTATTATTAATTTGGGGTTCTCGTGATACTGTTTCTCCTAAAAGAAATTATGAGTTAATATTAGATAAAGTGAAAAATGCGAAACTAGAAATTGTAGGTAAAAATCACGCTTGTTATTTAGATGATCCAAATACGTTTAATGAAAAAATTGTTAATTTTCTCAAGGGGATGAAATGAGTGATAAAGAGGAATTAAGTGCTAAACTTAGGATAATATTGAGAGATATAAGATATCTTACTATTCTAAAACACTTGAAAATTGCTAATGTAGACTATGGTAAGTCGATAATGCTAAACACCAGGATTCCATTGGCTGAGATAGTTGAGATATTGGATGATCTTGAAAGATTAGGTTTAATAGAGAGAGTTCACGGTGCAACCCTAAAGAATACTGAAGCCAAATTTAAGCTTAGTTCTGAGGTACATAAGCATCACACGTATTATAGGCTCACCAGAGAAGGAGATCATCTATTAAGGCATTTAGAAGATAGAATGTTGATCGATGCATATATGGAGATCGTCAAAAATGATAATCTAGCGTTAAATATTCTTAGACTGGCAGATGAACTTAACGCAGATCATGCCCTAACGTATGCAAAATTGACTCATAAGAGGCTAGAAGAGATTACACCAAAGATTGAGGAGCTAGTTAAGATGGGATTATTAGAAGAAAAGAATTCGAAAATAATTAAATTTGCCGATAGAAAAGCCAAGCCGAAAAAGGAAACAAGGACTCACCATAAATATTACGGTCTGTCAAGGATTGGAGAATTGGTGGTTAGGGAGATGAAAAGAAGGGGGATTTTACCTAAGTAATTCTTTTACATTATGTATGACTTTGGGGACAGCTTCTGTAATATCTTCATTTATAATTGTGTTGTAGTTCTTTTTAACTATTTCACTTATTATTTCATCTATTTTTCTTCTCGCTATTAACTCAACTATTTTAGCTCTTCTGTCTATTATTCTCTTTTTAAACAACTCTTTTTGTTTCAAATAATTAAGATGATCCTCTATTTTGTTCACTATTTCACTAATTCCTTCATTTTTTATTGCTACAGCCTTAACGATAAGTGGTTTCCATCCATCTCTGTAGGAAATCTCGGAGCTATCTATGGCGAATTTTAGTGTATTAAATGTCAATTCAGCATCTGGTCTATCAGTCTTATTTAAAACGTATATATCACCAATTTCCATTATTCCAGCCTTTAACGCTTGTATATCATCTCCCGCACCAGGTATTGTTACTACTAGAATTGTGTGGACACTCTGCTCTACTTCCGTATCTGTTTGTCCAGCTCCAACGGTCTCTATTATTATTTTATCATATCCTAATCCATCTAGAGCTTCAGTAAGCATTAGTGCCTCTGCTGAAATCCCACCAAGATATCCCCTAGATCCTATACTTCTCACGAAAACGTTCTTGAGCATTGTCTTATCTTGAAACCTTAACCTATTTCCCATAAAGGAACCCATAGTGTATGGGCTAGATGGGTCTATTACTATCACTCCGACTCGATGTCCTCTAGATACGTACTCCTGGATCAGTCCCCCTATTAGGGTACTCTTCCCTGCCCCGGGGATTCCAGTTATGCCAATCACATGTGCATTCCCTGATCTCTTTGAGAGAGCTCCTAATGCGCTTATTCCTTCATCGGTCATATACTCAATCTTTGTTAATAATCTGGCTATTGCTAACTCATTTCCATTTAAGGCTTCTTCTATTAATTTTGGTAAATTATTATTCAACATCTATACCTCTTTTTTGCCTTGCTACTTTTTTAACCTTCTCTACTATTTCTTTAAGACTACTTCCAGGTAGAAATACTTCATCCACTCCCATATCTTTCAATTTTTTAATATCATCTGGAGGAATTACTCCTCCCACTATTAGTCCTACATCATTTAACCCATTTTGTCTCATTATCTCTATTACTTTTGGTATTAACTCCAAATGAGCTCCACTTAATATACTAATTCCTATGACATCTGCGTCCTCTTGTAATGCGGCTTTTACTATCTGTTCTGGAGTTTGTCTTAATCCAGTATATACTACCTCCATTCCCGCATCTTTTAGCGCCCTTGCAACCACTTTTGCTCCTCTATCGTGACCATCTAAACCTAATTTTGCTACGATCACCTTAATTCTTTTTGTCGTAATCATCATTATTACTAATACTTAAAACGTTTAAACTTTTTGCTTGTTGTTTTGTCAAACCTAGAGGTCGATAAATATGGGTAAAAATTTAATAATGTCAGCTTGTTAATCATTCATCATATGTTTAAGATGTGGTATCTTCATATCTCTATTGCAATAATTGCACTGATTCTATCCAGCTTAGTAGTGTTGGAATTTGTAAGGATGAGAAAAGAATTTAGAGGGAAGTTGACTACAGTTTTAGTATTACTTGGTAGCTTCTTAATTGCTCAATTTGGATCCTTTCTCCTAGACTTTATTATGTGGTCTAATGATAAGAATCCTATCTATATTTATCCATCTTTGATAACTGTTTCTCTCTCCTTTATTACTATACTTTTATTCTATTATTACATTACAAAGATTTAAGCTTTTTATATTTTCTAGTTACATCGTAAACTGAAATTATAGTGATTATGAAAACTACTACTAATGAAAATATGTCTGCTGAAAAGGGATGACTTATAATAAGATATATGAGAATTACAAGTGAGGAGACTAGAAAAGAAGTAAGAAAGATCGATCTAGGTACAAGTGCACTTCTAAACCTTATGTAATCTTCCAATATCACTTTAGTAACTATATATCCTTCATCAACTTCCTTAACAAGGCCATCTTCAATTAATTTCTTAATGTGGTAACTTACGACGGATGGAGAACTTAAATTAAGATCCTTTTGTATTTTCCTAATTCCAACTGGTCTTTTCTGCCTAAGAAGGTAGAGGTATATTTTCCTAGCAGTCCCTGTCAACTCCTCTTCCATTAACTACTTATAGTTTAACGTTACAAATAAGGTTTTCTATCTAAAAAATCTAGTTTCTCCCCATTCTAAATGTATTCTTCAGTTTATTCAAATAAGAAAACTGAAAGTTCTCATAACTTAATAAATGCCAAAAAGCTTACTAGGATAGGGCAGTTCTTATAATTTTTAATAATATTATAGTTGTAGCGAATAGATATATATACCATGTGAATATCGTAGTTAATGTGAAACAGTACTTAATGGTTATCGCTGGCGTATTGGTCAGCTTAGCTATTGCGTCTTTAGTAGTTTATGTCTCTCATATGTTTATAACATATGCTATAAAAAAGCCTAACATTGTGGAGCGACAATCTGGCTATGCCCCACAAATGTATGAGTTAACTGTGAATGCAAGACCTCCCAATGGGAGCTATATAAATTCCTACTTTATTTATTCCCCTCTTCAATCCTCTTTAGTAATTAACAAGGATCCAGTATTTCATGTTTATCCAAGTATAATTGATTTAAACTCATTCAATAATTCAGCTATAATAACTATTTATTACTCAGCTCACGATAGAGTAAATATAGCTGTAACTCAGCAAATTTTTAATGTTAGCGTGATTAATACTACTGTGATTAATGATGAAATTGTATCTACTCAAGTGAAAATTACGTTTTATGATGCGTCTCCAAATACGATATATTTAATTCCAATATGGAACCAATATAATGTCACGTACTATGTTCTAATATATTATGAATAAGTCAGTCCATCGACCTTTCTTCACTAGTCTAGACGATGTAGGCATCATCATGTACCCCGTTCGGCTGTGAGCCTTCACGCGTTTTATAACTTCTCGTCAGGCCCAGATAGGGAACGGGGCTTTCTCAATCTTTTATACAATCTATACAAGAATATAACAATTACTATCTGGCCTATATCCAGTTGTAATGTAGCAGCATGGTTATAACTTATTTCAACAAGAAAAGGTAGCATTTGTATCTGTGGTCTCCATACATACCATATTAGGTAATAATTAAGATAATTTAGAAATGCAAAACTTATACCAGATGCGTCTATGATCATATTGTAATAATCGTTTTTATAACCAGAGACTAATAAAATAGATATTATAAATATAATTAGCGCTATAAATGCAGAAAATGATACTCCTACCGGAATTGTGAGATTATATGTTACTCCACTACTTGCCCTATATACAAGTGGCTCATCTATTGGAACTAAGGGAGCCATGGAAAGTAGTATAATTGTCAATATTATTGATCCGACTAATACCCAAACATAATACTCAGAATCTTTCATAAGCGATAATGGGTATATAATAAATTATAACTTTATTCCTCAGCATTAAGTATATCTATATAAAATCCTTCAGCAAGTTATTTCATGTAATGTCTACTACAAAAAAATTCTATGAACTTCAAGATTTAATTTTAGCTAAGATGTCTTTAGAAAAGGTGAAATTACATATTGAAGAGAGAAAGGATAGAACTATATTCAAATGGGTTAGGAAGGAACTAACGGGGTTCTTCAGAAAATTTTCTAATGTGGAAAGGTTTAGAGATTTGGTAAACAGTATCAATAAGGGTTTAGAGGAGGAAAATTATGAGTTAATACTTGAAAACGTCAAAAGATCATTGGTTATTATATCTGACGAAATTGAACAATACTATCAAGATTTACAGAAAATGCAATAGATCTACTACTCCTACTCTATTTACGTACATAGTATATATAGCAACAAGAATAATAATTATTGCAAATAACTTTCTTAAAGTTTGCCTTGGCATTCTCGATGCAATCGCGGAGCCAGCATATCCACCTGCTACTCCTCCCACTAGGTATAATAGGCTTATTACTATATCAACATACCCATACACTGCGTATGTAATGGCTGCGGCAACGCCAAATGTACCTACTGCAATAAGTGATGTACCTACAGCCCTAAGCATATCTAACCCAGTACTAAATAGTAAACCTGGGACTACTAGAAACCCTCCTCCTATCCCGAAATAGCCTGATGCGAATCCTACTAGAAATCCTGCTGGGAGCACTTTATCTATTTTTATCCTTTCACGCAGAGTTAGTTTATGAGAGTTATTGCTTAATATACTTTTATTAGGATTGCATTTAGATTTCCACATTCTAATTGCCACCGCTATCATCAGAAAGCCGAAGAGAAATAGTATTAATGCACCTGACATTAAATGACTTAAATAAGCACCTATTATATCCCCTATTATCCCTGGAATTGTGAATACTATTCCCTCTGATACCCTAACGTTTCCTCTCTTGAAATGCATATAGGAATTAATATATGCGTTAATACCAACGGCGAGTGCAGTAGTTCCTAAAGTAAGATGTGTTATGTAACTGTATTCTGGCGTACCTGGTGCAATTCCATTTGCTAGCCCAACAAAATACAATAGAAGCGGAATTGCAAGGATTGACCCTCCTCCTCCAATAAGACCAAGACTGAATCCTACTAATATTCCAGAAATAATAGAGAGTACGTATTGCAATGGTGTCACGGTTATTTGAAATGATGGGTCTTGAAACATAATAACTTAATCTAGTTTTAACTTTAAAAAGTTTATGATTATGTAAAACTTTGTTAGTACTTTTAAAGTAAACATAGTTAAATTTGCTAAGGTTTATTTGGAATAAATGATTTTAACTCTCTATTTATGCGGAAGTCACAAATAGCTGACTTGATGTGTTGAGTTTAATGTTTATTATTAAATTCTTGTTTAAATTTACGAAATCAGAGTGGGATCTCCAATCCGTGTGGACAATAAGATGGCCTTCCCAAGTAATTATATAGTTTATCAATGATTTCTCCAGGGACAAGATAGTCAAACTGTTTGGAATATTCGCAAGCCGTTTGCTTATCTATTCCAATATTAACTAGTAGTATCTCTATAACTCTATGAGCCTTTATTAGGTAATTTATACTTCTTGTTCCATTATTGGTAATCCATACTCCATCTTCTTTCTTTTCTACTAAACCTTTCTCTTCCAAATGGGATACTTCCTCAAAAACGCTTGATGGGGCTATTTTTAGGTCTTTCGCAATCCTATTTATCTTGGCCCCCTCCCCACCGTCATTATACCTCTTTATGATAAGCAAGTATGAGAATTCTCTTCGTGATAAGTTAGACATCTGTGAAACAACTCTCAATAAAAATAAATAAAGTTTTGTTTTAAATCATATAGTCGTGAAAGACAATATTTCCGCTCTTATTACACCCTTTGATGATAAAGAGAATATAAATGTCGAAGCATTACAGCAATTGTTGGATTTTTTAACTAGAAGTGGGATTAAGGACTTTTGGGTTCTTGGAACTAGTGGAGAGTTTAATATGCTTTCTCAAGATGAGAGAATATTAATCGTCAGTAAAATACGTGAAATTACAAAAGGCAAAATATACGCTGGTATTAATGAGAATTCACTCAAAAATAGTCTAATATTGGCTAAAAAATACTATGATATTGGTGTTGATTATATTTTTTCAGTCCCACCTATTTATCATAAACCTTCAGAAAAAGGGTTAGTAACCTATTTCAACGAGTTACGTAACACGATAGATTTACCATTGTTCTTATACAACATACCCTCATTTGCTGGGTATAATGTTCCTCTTCGTATAGTTGAGAAACTAGCGGAAGAGGAAGTATTAAATGGTATGAAATACTCAACTACAGATTTCGTCTCTTTCCTAAAGTATTTGAAGGGATTAAAAGGTGTAAATAAGAACTTTAAGGTATTCATTGGAGAGGATAGGATGATCCTTTCTGCTCTTATCTATGACGCAGATGGTGCAGTTTCTGGGATCTCTAATTTAGTTCCAGAATTGGTTACTAATTTATTCTTGGAATTTGATAGAGGTAATATTCAAAAGGCTATAGAGATTCAAAGAATGGTGAACAAATTAGTAGATGTAGTAAGCTTAGGCGATTATCCAAGTGGGATTAAGATAGGTTTAAGGTATAGGGGGATTAACGTTGGCAGTGTTAGGAAACCGTTAATGGAGGACAGTAGGGCTGAAGGGGAAATATATAATGCACTAAAAGAAATAGGTATATAGGGATGATGAAGGTCGATGGGAAATACTGGATAATGAAGAGAATTATCCCCGGCTGAGAATTATGGATACCTTGGATCTTATTGCGGAAGAGGTAAGAAAATGTCAAAAGTGTAGATTATGGAAGTATAGGAAAAATGCTGTACCTGGAGAAGGTAATAATAAAGCTGAGATAATGTTCATAGGAGAAGCCCCTGGCGAAAACGAGGATATTGAGGGTAAACCTTTTGTTGGGGCTGCTGGTAAACTGTTAACGAGGCTTATAAACGAGGTATTGGGTCTAAGTAGAGATGACGTATTTATAACGAATTTAGTTAAATGTAGGCCTCCAAATAATAGGGATCCGGAGGAGGATGAAATAATTGCTTGTTCACCGTATCTACATAGACAAATTGAATTGATAAGACCTCGTATTATAATAACTTTAGGTAGGCATTCCACATCTTATCTATTCCAGATAATGAACATAAAAATGGAATCCATCGGGAAAGTTAGAGGAAAGTTTTATACTTGGAATGAGTATGGATATAAGATTCTGGTATTCCCCACATATCATCCTGCTGCAGCTCTTTATAATCCACCTATTAGAAAAATACTAGAAGAAGATTTCAGAAAAGTTAAAGAAGCATTAAGTTCAAAACCTATTACTTTAGATAATTTCTTGTATGGATCTGGGAATAAAGGGGAAAAAGGTAATAGTGACAGCAGCAAGTAAAGGTATAGGTTTAGCAATAGCCAAACGTTTTTTAGAAGAGGGCGCGAAAGTAATTATTTCATCTCATGAAGAATCAAATCTAATAAAAGCCTACAATAAACTAAGGGAGATTTATGGTGACAATGTAAGTTATATAAAGGCAGATTTGACGAATCCACAAGAAGTTAAGTATCTAGTTCATGAAGGATATAGAAAACTTGGAGGCTTAGAGGTTTTAGCTTACGTTACCGGTAGTCCAAAACCTGGAAATTTATTTTCCTTAACAGATAGGGATTGGATAGACGCTTTTAACCTACTTTTACTCAGTGCAGTTATTGCAGTCAGAGAAGCTGGTCAGCTAATGCAAAGCGGAGGTAGGATAATTCTATCTACATCAACCACATTAAGGCAACCTATAGATAACCTCGATTTATCAAATGTTGTGAGACTCTCATTAGCAGGCTTAATTAAGGTTGCGTCAAGAGAACTGGGACCTAAAGGAATTTTAGTAAATGGAATAATGCCTGGTTGGACAAAGACGGAAAGGCTGCTTCAGATTGTAAGAGATAGAGCGATGAGGGATAGTAAAAGTGAAGAGGAAGTTCTTAAGGCGATTGTCGCTGATGTACCTCTTGGTAGAGCAGGAGAACCAGAAGAGATTGCTAACGTTGTAATATTTTTGGCATCCAATCTTGCTACTTATGTTAACGGTACCTTAATACCAGTAGATGGAGGTAGCATAAAAGGAGTCTTTTAAGCGTTTTTGCAGATAATACTCCGTTTTTTCTCTAACAATAGATTAACGTTAAAGAAGCCTGTTAACGATTATATTTTATTCTGCTAAGTATTACCGTAGAGTGATCTGTAGTGAGGATTACTGAATTTTACGTGTCGAACTTTAGGAGTCTCAGTGAGGTGAATTTAAAAGATCTAGGTGGGTTTAACGTAGTCGTTGGCTATAACGGATATGGAAAAACTAATCTATTTTCATCCATCTTCTTATTTATTAAAAATTTGTCAGCCGGAATAGAAAAAAGGTCAGTAGAAGATAGGAATCAGGAGTTCATATTATTATGGCAAGGTTATGATGTTTCAAAACCTATTATGATAGGAGGAAAAGTAGAATTTTCGCCCGAAGAAGCAAATAAAATCGTAGGTAAAAATCAGAAGATAACATTAGAGATAGTAAATAAAATGAGGTATAATAATAAGTTTGTAGAATGGAATTTGGATACTCTTTATATAAACGGATCTCCTCCGGGAGAGGACGATTTGAAGGTTGCAAAGAAATTGGCTGAATACGCTTCACAAGCCATTGAGTATGTACCTATCTTCGACCAGGCGTATTTTGACGAAACGTTGAGGAGAATGACTGATATGAATAAGTCACCGATTAACTTAAGAAAGTACTGGTATGATTTCGTTAATTTGGTAGCTGCAACAATACCAGAAGTTAAAGGAATGGAATTTTGGGATGGAAGAAGATTGGTACTTAACGTGTATAATTTGCCGATATATGTAGATTTGGCTGCAAGTGGTTTCCAGAGAGTCATACTTATGTTATTTATAATCTGGCTCAGTGGGAATAAGATATTACTAATTGAAGAACCAGAGGTGAATATGCATCCAACTCTTCAAGCTAAAATCATGAAATTAATTAAGAACTGGACGGATAATAACATATTACAGTCTTTCCTTACTACACATTCCCCATACATCGTGGAAATGTCAGCGGATAGTTATGTCGTTATGAGAAGAGTTAACGGAAATTCCACTGCGATAACAGTGAAACCGACAGCAGATCTAAGGGGTACTATAAGCTTGTTAAATGCCAGTTTAAGTAGTATCTTGTTTAGTAGGATTATAATACTGACAAGTGAGTTAGCAGAACCCTCTGTAATAGTGAATTGGTTAAAGAGGCTTAACATAAATGTGGAAGATAATGGTATATCTGTCTATAAAGTATCATCAGACTTAGAATTACAACATTGGCTCAAATTGAAAAATATGTTGAACTTGGACGTGATATTCCTTGGATTATGTGACAAGCTTGATATGACCTTAAAGGATTATTGTGTTCCTTTAAGTCGTGAGGTGGAGAATTTCTATAGTAAACAAGCCCTATTAGAGGTCTTGAGAAGGCTTGGCATATATCCAGATGAGAAGGAAATAAGAGATTTAGGCAAAGAGGAAAACTTGAGATGGATTATAAATGTTTTAAGAAAAAGAGGTATAGAGTACGAGAAGCTTAGGATGTCTATAGGAGAACTTATAACTAATGCTGACACGATTGAAATACCTAAGGAAATAGAGATATTAGCAAATAAAATTAAATCCCTCCAACCAACACTATAAATTATGGATCTTAGTATCTTATTCGATATAGGCATTCTCCTTATATTTATAGGGATAATTCTTCTTTTCGTAGGTATGATACGTGAAGCTAGCAATTCATCTGATAGGAATCAAAAAACACATGTTGGTGGGGTAATTTTTATTGGTCCGATACCGATAGTATTTGGCTCATCAAAGGGTATAGCTAAATGGATGCTGATAGTCGCGGTAATATTGGTCATTCTAATGGTGATATTTTACATCTTGTAGCGTGATTATGATAAAAAATTATTAATCCTTTTTACGTAATATTACGAGTACTGCTACAATGATTATGGTAATTACTATAGAGATGGTAAATGAAAGATTAGGATTAATTACTTTGAATGGTAACGAAGTATTAGTATAGTTAAATACGTTAGGATAGGTCTCGTATGGACTTATATAATTGTTACCAACGAAGCTTAGGCTAAAAGATGGAATTTGCGTTGTGGAATTAATCATCTCAACTACTTCTTCCTTTATCAGTGTTCCATTAGGCGTGAAGTATAGAACTTGTTGTACTTGATTTTGTGAAATATTACGAACGTACTGGTATGCTATGAAGTTTCCAATAGGAGTAGAAACTTTACTTTCACCAACTAATGTGAATACGTTATTATTCCACGTAATGTTTTTTGCACCTACATTGAGCGTAAAACTGGTAGGTATGTTTTGAGGTTGGTTAATATATAATACGAAATTTACTGAATCTCCCAATAATGAAGCCGGCAACGCTAATTGTTGCCCAGCTCTCATCTGTATTTGAGTTATCTGTGCAGTAATAGTATCATTTCCCAGAACAATTGGATAACTTATTTGCAAATAACCTTCAGGGATAAGAGAGTTTGATAATGCGGAGTAGTTGTACACGGCGTACAAATACGATCTATTTAGGAAGCTTGTATATTGACTGTTGACTATCGAGTTAAGCGGAATGGTTGATAAGTTCGAGAAGGAATGCAAGATTAGTTCTAAAGATCTATTTTCTAATTTTGATACTATACCATTTCCAAGTATATTTACACTTATTTGTTGATTGTTTATATTTACTGAGTAATTGTATGAAGTATAGTTTACTCCATTAGTAATACTGAACGTCTTACCTTTATAGACTAAGGCCATCGTCTCATTTGGTGTTATTATTCCATATGAAGTATTATAAATTAGACTAGGTTCTATGAAAGGATAATAAATCGATAATGGTTGATATAACAAATTTACCTCGTACTCTCCTTTCTTAATATAAACATCATTTCCTAGTTTTAAACTACCGTTAGTGAAGTTCCCACTTATATTAACGTAAATCACATTTTGAACAAATTTGGTCACCTGGTAAGTTAGCGTATAATTATAAACATGTGTTATTGTCTTATTTGCAACAGTAGTACTATTTATTAGTTTTACAATGTATGTCATGGAAGTAGGTATAGTTATGGAATTAATGATAGTAGTGTTAGCTTGCGAAATTACCAATGACCCTAAAATTCCCCACATGGTTATTAAGGCCAAGATTGCAACTGTTGTTGATCTCATACACAATACACCACAAATTACTTAATATTAACTTTTATCGTTATTTTATGGATAGGCCGCTCGTAGCTGTAGGTTGTCTTATCGTTGAAGAAAATAAGGTTCTTTTAGTTAAAAGAAAGAACCCGCCAAATGCTGGGTTATGGGCAATACCAGGTGGTAAGGTAGAGTATGGTGAGACATTAGAGGACGCATTGAAGAGAGAGATGAGGGAGGAAACTGGACTTGAAGTAGCTGTAAGTAATATTATATCTATTGTGCAAGTAATAAATGAAGGTTATCATTATGTGATTCTAGACTTTGAGTGCAAACCAATAGGTGGGAAACTTCGTGCCTCCAGTGATGCCTCAGAAGTAGAATATATACCTTTTAATAAACTGAAAGATATACCAACTACAAAAACTACCTATGATATGTTAATTATGTACTTTAAAGGGGAAAAGCCACCATACTCCATTATTCAAATCTCCAAGTAGATTTATCCTTACTATCAAGTATTCTAACTCCAGCCTTTAGTAACTCCTCCCTTATCTTATCGGAGATTTCATACAATTTCATTTGCCTCAATTGATTTCTTATATCTACAACTGCGTCTATTACTTTATACATCTTATCGTAGGTAGGATAGAACTCCTCATCCATTACTCCAAATACCTCATTGAATTGGCTAAGCGCCTCGAAAGCTAACATAGCACCAAGGAAATCTCTACTATACTGTAAAGTGGAGAATACTAATCTCACTATCTCATGTATATATGACAGGGCGGTGGAAGTATCGAAGTCGTTACTCATTGCTGTATGGAAGCTATCTAAATTATTAAGTATTTCTCTATATACTTTGATATCATCATCTTTTGCATAGAACTTAGGTCCCTCAGATATTATGTTTCTAATTATTGCCATTGAATCCTTTATTCTCTGCAACGCGGATTTTGCTTGCTCTAGGGCTTCTTCAGAAAAGTCTATCGGTGACCTATAATGAGACGTTAAGTACCAATATCTTAAAACTGAGGGTCCCCATTTCTTTATAGCTTCGTTTAATGGTATTATATTGCCTAAAGATTTACTCATCTTTTCTTTTCTTATAGTCACAAAAGCACTGTGAACCCAATATGAGACCCATTTCTCCCCAGTTAACGCCTCAGTTTGTGCTCTTTCATTTTCATGATGTGGGAACACTAAATCGGCTCCTCCTCCATGAATATCAAATCTCTCACCTAGATACCTAGTTGACATAGTTGAACACTCAATGTGCCACCCAGGCCTTCCCTTACCCCAAGGTGATTCCCAATAAGGTTCACCTGGCTTCCATGCTTTCCATAACGCGAAGTCATAGGAATGCTTTTTCTCCTTAACGAATTCTTCTCCTTGATTCCATTCTTCTTTTTTAGTGTTTGAAAGTTCCCCATAATCAGGATAAGTATCGACGTCAAAGTACACACTACCGCTGGGTGCTACATACGCGTGCCCCTTATCTATTAGTTTCTGTACGAAGTTAATGATTTCCTTTATGTGATGTGTTACGCGAGGGTGTATATCTATTTTTACTTTGAGTTGAGATAACATGTCCAAGTAATCCTTTGTGTAATAGTTAACAATTTCATTCCAATCTTTTCCAGTATCTTGAGATTTTTTAATTATTTTATCATCAATATCTGTAATATTCTGAACCCTAATGACTGTATACCCTTTTAACCTTAAATATCTTGAAATTGCGTCAAATACAACGAAAGTTCTTCCATGACCTATATGAACGTAATCATAGACTGTGGGACCACAAACATACATTTTCACTAAATTCGGATTTATTGTATTAAATTCCTCTAGCTTTCTCCCTAGCGAATTATATACCCTTATTCTGAAATCCATTATCAACTCACACTAGTTTATTCTAAATAATTTTGAAGTTAATTGTCTAGCTTTTGGTATATTATAGAGTTTATCCGGTTTTTCATTAATTTTTTTAGCCATTTCAAGTGATGTAACTCCAGCCAATGCTAGTAGGCTAGAAATATTCTTTAAATCATTACTAAAATATGGTTTTATAACTATTGAGTTTAATACATCTTCAGTAATTTTGTCTATTTCCGAGCTTTCAACAATGACTGATACAAGGGAAGGTCCGTGAACATAGCTTTCTATTTCATTATGGTTTATCTCTGGTATTTCACCATAAAACGCAGGGTGCTTAGCGTTCTCATTTATTTCTTGTTTGAATCTTTTCGCTATTGCCAAGTATTTTGACGAGTAAATTACAGGAATTCTATTTATTAGCAATTCAGCCAATCTTGCCGCATCTGCCTTTATTTTCTCTTTAGCTTCTACTACTCCCTCTTTTAATTCAGTCTCATTTATTTTGATTCCTCTTTTTTTAGTAGTCATTTTTATTAAGGGTGTGAAAAGATATGGAAAAGCATATCTTGTCTGAAAACCTGATAGTACATTGATAAGTTTCAAACTCTTCTCTTTAGCAAACTTTTCAAGTATCCCACCAGACGTTATTATTATGACTTCAGATCCAGCTTTTACTGCATTTTCTACATCGACTATTGTCTCTGAAGTAGTCCCAGAATAACTTACGGCTACTAATGATTCTTTTCCCGTGAACTTTCTCTTGAATGAAAGTTCAACGCCTAAGATATTTGCTATTTCTCCAACGATTCCACTTCCGCCAATTCCGGAGAATACTATGTTATCGTTCTTAATTTCATGAATGGGAATTCTATATGCCTCATCAAACATTCTATCCCAATTAAGGTAAATTTCATCCACCTTTTATCACCACAGATATAGACATGGATGGAGGATTAGAGGACATGTTAACAGTTATCGTATCTATACCTAGCGACTTATTGTTTTGCTTTAGTACTATGATCATTTCCGAAACAGAGAACGCCAGTGAATCTATAATATTCTCTATATTTTCTGAAAGTTTACTTCTAGAGATCATCGAGAAAACCGCTGGTTGCACTAAGTAACCGAAGATTGAGTTAACTCGTTGTGATATTTGAAAAGTGTAAGAGAGTACATCATCCCATCTCTTTTCATCAATACTTTTAGAGAAGGATTCGAATAGAGATTTGGATTTTGACAATTGGTTTTTTAAGAACCTTAAAAGATCTAACTCATTTATTCCTAGTTCACTCTCATTTATTTTATTCAGCTCAGCCATAGTATTATCTAATCTTTCAACAGCTTTCATGTGATATATTTAGACCGTAAATATAATAAGGTTTCTGTGAATTTAATCAGTTATGGAAAGGCTTATTATTATAGGTGGTGGAGCTGCTGGAATGACAGCTTCCTCATGGGCTAGAAGGCTTAAGCCAAATATTGATATAACAGTCTTTGAATCCACTAAGATGGTCAGTCATGCACCTTGTGGTATTCCCTATTTTACTGAGGGTCTTTTTGACGATGAAAACTTATTCATGACATATACTCCAGAATATTTTGTTGAAAAGAGAAAGATAAATGTTAAGATAAATTCTAAGGTGGAGGAGGTAGATTTAAGATCCAGAACTATCACAGTAAGGGAAAATCAGGGAAATAAAAAATACGAATTTGATTATCTATTACTTTCGACAGGTGCTAAACCCAAAAAGCTAAATGCAGAGGGAGACAGAATTTTCTATGTTCATCATCCAGCAGATGCCTCATACATAAGGCAAAAATTATGGAGTTTTGATAGGATTGCAATAATTGGCGGGGGTATATTAGGCATTGAGATGGCAGAAGCACTAAGAGCTAGAGGAAAGAAACTTGTTTTGATTCATAGGGGAAAATATTTGCTTAATAAAATGCTCGATGAAGATATGGGTAAGATAATAACAGATAAAGTTGGAAGCGAAATAGAGCTAAAGTTAAATGAGAGTTTAATAAGCGTTACAGAAAGGGGAAGACTCATAGTAACAGATAAAGGAAAATATGAGGTAGATGCTACCGTAGTTGGTATAGGAGTTGAACCAAATGTCGATCTAGTTAAAGATCAGCTAAAAATAGGGGAGACTGGCGCTATATGGGCTGATAACCATATGAGAACGAGCTTCGAAAACGTTTATGCAGCTGGAGATTCAACAGAATCGATAAATATTATTACCAAAAAACCCGATTGGGTTCCCTTTGCGCCAGTAGCCAATAAAATGGGTTTCGTAGCTGGGAATAACATAGGCGGTAAAGATGTAACTTTCCCTGGAGTAATAGGGACGATGATAACTAAATTTGAGGAATACGTTATAGCCAAGACTGGTATTACTGAGAACGAGGCTAAACGTCACAACATCAAAACAGTTTCAGCTACAGTCCATCATAAGACTAGGGCTAGATACTATCCTGGATCTAAAGATATCATAGTGAAGTTAATCGCCGAGGCTAATACTATGAGAATAATAGGTGCACAGATTATAGGAGAAGAGGAGGTTCTAGGAAGGTTAAATATGATGGCAGCTGTTATTCAAAAAGGTTTCACTGCAGAAGAGTTATTCTTTGTAGAAACGGGATATGTTCCACCCGTAAATAGAGTATGGGACGCGATTACTTTAGCAGCGAGAAAACTATATACTGGCATTAGCGGGGAATAGACCTGAGCTTTCTGGGTCTTCTTTCAGTATTACCTCATATTTAAATATTACCATAATAAAATATGATATGAAAGATGGCTAAAAAGTTAGAGCTTCCGGTATTACTAAAGGACATAATCTCAAACTATATTGTGAATTATTTAACCTCTTCCAGCAGTATGAGTCCTGGGGCAGAGAATCTAGTTGGGGAGAATGATAATAGTGGAATTTTGGTCTCTCCTTTGAATGAGTTTATTAAAGTTGTAAGCGCTGAATCTAATCAATCTTTAATTTATTCATTAGATGGAAGTAGTAGAAGTTTTATTTCGTCAAAAGGAATTATTAGCGTTGCATCTGTTGTAGTTTCATCAACTATTTCTCCTATTTTTGGAGTATATCCTCCCATTTCTGGTTTCCCCGAATTGGATTTGAGAAAGCCCTTTTTAGCATTAGCATCATCTGCTCATCAGAGTCCTTTATTACCCTTCTTTTATAGCTCAGAATACGTTACAACCCTATCTCTAGACGGATCTTTCTTTACTTCAGTGAATTCTCCAGAAGAAATCGAGACTGAAATAAGGACTATTCTTGAAACCGAAGCTCTTAAAAAAATACCAAATGATGGTTCTGTTATATTAGATGGTCCATTAATACCCCCGTTGATTTTCTTGAGAAGTAAGGTTAGGGACGACGTATTGAACTTACGTTTAGAAGCCATAAGGGGGAGGAATGTGATCGGTATTGTTAAGAGGTTAGACAAAAGCCGATTATTAATTTCTAGTCTCTACAAATTGTCATCCAAATTTATGGAGAAATTTAGAATAGATCCGAGGAGGTATTTCAGTGACGAGTCGTTTATACTTGATTTAATAAAAGCTAATTTATCACCTCCTTATTCTCCCATATCTTTAGGTCCCATATTGAGAAATATAGTTAACACGCCAGTTTACGTTAATTACTTGATATATCCTCTCCACCCTTATGTTTATAAATTTGCCATATTGAGGGTAGAGAGTCTTAGTAATGATTCTAGAGTTATAGACCAGTTATCTTCATTAAAGTTCACTAAAGACGGTATTCCATTTGTACTCGCAATCGCTGATAGAACGGCAAAGGAGATAACCAACGCCATATTAAAGATTGTTATGACCTCACTAGAGAGTATGGGATTACAAGCCAGTTTTTACAGTAAGCTTGAGCAGGTGAGAATTTGAGCTCAGATGTTCCGTTATACAACGATATAAAAGACAAGATATCTAAGGCAAGGGCACTAGCCATAACGTTGGGTGATTTTATAGGAAAGGTTTCTAGATATGTTCCTAGCAGAGTTGATGAGGAAAATAATGTGGTTAACGTAACTATAGATCCCAATACTTATTATAAGTATCCTTTTCTAGGTAAGATAGGTATCTTCTTAGGAGCTATAGATATAAAGACACTGTACTTTATTTTGCTAAGAGTTATAGGTTATGAAAGAAACGATGCCTCTTCTTTATTCATTGGAGATTCTAATGTATTAAATAATATTGGACTAAGTGATGACGAACCTGGATCATTAATAACTAATGTTACTCTTAAATGTGAAATGCTAACTAAAGTAGACTTTCTTTCCTCTTCTGAGCCTGACGCTGCTGATATCATATTAGAGCCACAATCACCTGTGATAATACCTAAGCCAGAAGTCATAGAGAGATCTCTAGGTACTACCAGAGGTTTGTTAAGATTAGGATTTTTAGACGTCGCGTATAGTAAGGTTAGAGTGAGCGCAAGCCTTGATGATCTGAATTTTCATATGCTTATATTAGGTACTACGGGAGCAGGTAAAACTTCATTCATAAAAGACCTAATAGCCGGACTTAATGTGGCTAATGAAGAGGGTAGTAAGATCTTTATCCTTGATGCAACTGGTGACTATTATCATATTTTCCTTCCTCCGGATAGATCCGATAAGGTAGTTATGAGGGGCGTAGAGGAGTTTAATCAACTTTATAGTGCAATAGTTAAGGGTATAAATCTCGACATCATTTACCCTGTCAGTAAATCGTGGGTGAAAAAGTATCTAGGTGGTGCCAAATCCGCTGGATCCATAGCGAAAGTGTACTTTGACATGTTTGTGAAACCAATTCTCAATCACTTGAATAACAAGGGTATTTCCATATACGCTTCCATAATAAATAATAAAATAATTATTTCCAATGCAGAATGGTCATCTCAAGTTACAATTTATCCATTTTATTTTAGATTTAAAGATGTGAAGACAATTTTACATAGGCTTAATCCTTATTTTACTGAGCAAGCATCACATTTTATAAAAATAATGATAAGAAAAAAGGGTAAAGATATCGGAAAGCTAGAAGATCTGATAGATTTATTTAATGAGAATAGCCTGGAAGGTGTAGAAATTCATAGAAGCACAAGGGAAAACATAGTCAGAGGTTTATATTTACTAAAGGAGACCCAACTTTTTGATGTTAGTGTAGAGCGGTTTCCATTAAGCAAGATTCTTAAAGAGTCTTCGTCATCTACACTAGTTTTTGATCTATATAATAGTGAGCTTGATGATTTCTCACAGAAAATTTTAACATATTATTTCTTAGACCGTTTATTTGAATTTAGAGAGAGGCAAATGCGAAGTGGAAACGTAAAAGGAAGAAACGTGATAATCATTGATGAGGCTCATAGGTTCTTTCCATCGTCTAAAGGAGGAGAAGAGGATACTAACTATATTAGAAGAGTTGCGGGCAAAATAGCTACCATGATGAGATTAGGTAGGAGGAGGAAAATTGGTTTCGTGTTTGCCACTCATAATCCTAATGACTTAAGCGATATAATTATACAGTTAGCAAATACTAAGATTATATTTAGAATTAAGTCAGAAGTGGCTGAAACTCTAGGTCTATCTAAGACTGAGGCTAAGATTCTAAACTGGGAGAGAAATGGCGTAGCCTATTTGCTTACTCCTTGGCTTAGAGAAGGTAAAATTAAGATAAAAACTCCAGTGCCTCCTCCATTAGGTCATTATGATTTGTCTAAAACATAAATACTATTGTACTAAGTTAGACTAGTGGAGTCTAACTTAGAAAATGTTATAAATACGTTAAAGAGAAAGAAAGATAAGGAAGTTGTTATAGAGTTTTTGAAAACCGTTAGGAAATACTTGCCACCCTCAGACGACTTTTCCATAACATTATGGAAATCGGGAATTTATGAGTATATTCTAGATAGAAATGGTGTAGCAATTATGAGAATAGCTGAAGACGAGTATTTACCTTATATGTCAGCATATGAGAAAAGAATGGATTACTCACAACTTCCTGATAATCTTGTAAACAACCTTGATTGGAAAGGAGTTTTAAGGCAACTAAGGGATATAGCCTTGGAGTATGCAAAAAGAGATAAAAATTTTGACAAAATAGCTGAAATGGTTAATCATGTCATACTTGAAAATCTCTGATACTACTATTGAAACATTTAGATTTATCCATTATGAACAATCTAACTTTTTAAATAGACTACATGGGGGTGACATGCTATTCTTTCTAGTAGAGGCTGGTATGTTATCTGCTACTAAGGTTGCGATGGGTACTACGGTTTTAGCCTCACTTGACGATGTTATATTTAAAAAACCAGTTAAACTAGGCGATATAGTTAAAGTAAGGGCTGAAACGGTATATGTAGGTAATACTTCGCTTGAAGTAGAGGTCAGTGCGTTTGATAGAGATGAAGAAGTTGTTTCAGCTTACGCTACATACGTTAAAGTTGACGATTTGCTAAGGCCCGCTCCAGTTAACGTAAAGATCATAGCAGAAAGCGAAGATGATAAGAGAAAAATGGATGAGGCTAAGAGGAGAAGAGAGAATAGGCTATCTAAAATACTAAATAGGCAGAAGATGAGGTTTTATGTGGATGATATCACTGATGGATTAAGATATAGGATAAGCAATGTGGTCCACGTATCCCCAGAGTTAACATATGATGGCAGAATAATGTCAGCTGGTAAACTACTGAAACTTATGGATGATCTTGGAGGGATAATTTGTTTAAACTATATGAACTATAATAGTAAAAATATTTATGATAATGTTTTCAACGCCGTAGTCACAGTAGCGGTAAAGGGATTAGCGTTTTACTCTCCCATAAGACTTAATGATATTGTAACAATCAGAGCAGGACTTATTTATGTAGGTAATACTTCTGCCGACATCTTAATTAACGTAATTAGAGAAGATGTAAATGGTACAAAGGAACACGTAGCTACTGCATATTTTACATATGTTAGAGTTGATAAGGAAGGAAAACCCATTAAAATGCCAGAATATGTACCCGTTACGGAAAGAGAAAAAAGACTTCATGAAGAAGCACTAACACGTAGAGGTTTGCGTAAATAAATATATATTAGGAATAATGAAAGCGCGAAAGAATAGAACGAAATTTGATACCCAGACACTATATTGTTAGTAGAACCCGATAAGAATCCTCCAACAACATTTGCTATATCTTCACTGACGTTGAATATTCCAATAATTGTTGCCTTATTTCTCTTTAACCCCTTTATTAATAGTGAGAAGAAAGAGATATTATATACTGGAAATAATGGACCGAAGACCAAAAATAATAACATGGTTCCTTCATATATTTTTAATCCCATAAGAATTATGTAAACTAATGATAAAACTATTAATGATCTAGCAAATGTTACTAATAACATAAAGTATTCTTCCCTCCCTTTAACCACGCTTATTCCTTTACTGTAAATCACTTCTTCTATTAAATAAAGGAAAGTATAACTGAGGAATATAACGTAAGACGGATTTAACATTAAATAATTTAAAGGTACGAATAAGATATAGAATATTTCGGCTGCCATATTAAACCAGAAATAAGATATGATCGGAATGAGTAAAATTCTAAGTAATTTGTTCCTATCAGCAACATCATAATTAATTCCACCATCATATTTAGGAATATGAATTACATTGAAGATAAGGGAAACTGAAAAGAATATAAGTATAAGGTAGTCGTTATGATAAAAAGCAGAAAGTAAACTACCAGTAACATTTCCGGCTAATGAAATTTGAGATATTCTAGTGTTTCCCAAAACTAATTTTTCTTGGGGAGTCGTTTCAAGCAGTATTGCCGAATATATAGGACCATCTAATGCTGAAACGAATCCACTTAATTCGTAAGCTATTAATTTATCGTAGTGATATATTAGGCCAATAACTACACCAAATAACGAGAGTATTACCGCGTACTCCTTTCTTAACGTCGTCTTATCAATTAGATAACCCCATATATAAGATCCTAACGCATTTAACGCATTATAAATCCCAGTAATTACACCTAATAAGATCAACGATTTAGTCTCGCTATAGAACTCTACAGGGAATAATAGACCTATCATTGTGAAGCTCGTTATGATAAAGTATTGTCCCATATACTTTCTTATCACAATATTTCAACTAGTAAAGCAAAACGTTAATAAGAGATATGGTAGTGTCTTATCATATGAGGTTTAAAGATAAAGTTATTCTAATAACTGGAGGTACTAGAGGGATAGGAAGGGCAATTACGGAAGCGTTTTTAAGGGAGGAAGGATTACCAATAGTCCTTTATAATTCTGCGGAAAATGAGGCTAAAAAACTAAGAGAGAAAGGGGTTTTCACAATAAAGTGCGATGTGGGAAACAGAGATGAAGTTAAAAAGTCTAAAGAGGTAGTTGAGAAGGAATTTGGGAGAGTTGATGTAATAGTTAATAACGCGGGAATAATGGTCTTGATGCCATTTGAGGAATTTGATGACGAGAAGTATAACAAGATGATAAAAATTAATCTGAACGGTGCGATATATACCACTTATGAATTTCTTCCCTTATTAAAGTTATCAAAAAACGGTGCAATAGTTAATATAGCTTCAAATGCGGGTATTGGAACTGCAGCTGAAGGTACTACATTTTACGCAATAACCAAAGCAGGCATTATAATTCTTACAAGAAGGTTAGCCTTCGAGTTGGGAAAATATGGGATAAGAGTTAACGCTGTAGCGCCAGGTTGGGTAGAGACTGATATGACGTTGTCTGGAAAAAACCAAGAGGATGCTGAGAAATTGAGGGAGTTATTTAGGAATAAGACAGTTCTAAAAACTACTGGAAAGCCCGAGGATATAGCAAATATCGTATTGTTCTTATCGAGTGATGAAGCGAGGTACATTACTGGGCAAGTCATAGTTGCAGATGGAGGGAGAATAGATAATTTAACTCATTCGTTATAATCTTCTAAATGTGAAGATAGTAAGTTGGAATGTTAATGGTATACGTGCAGCTTTAAAGAAGAATCTAATAGACTTCATAGAAAATAACATGTTTGAAGTGATAATGTTTCAAGAAACTAAAGGTGATATAGTTCCACTTGATTTTATTATGATGGGTTATGAAGTAATTTCGTTTCCAGCAAAGAGAAAAGGATATAGTGGGGTGATGACATTAACTAAGATAAAGCCCATAAATGTGATTAAAGGTCTTCAAATTAAGGAATTCGACGATGAAGGAAGAACAGTTACCTTAGAACTGAAGGACTTCTACGTGATTAATGCATACTTTCCTAGGGCAGGAGATAACCTAGAAAGGTTGGACTTTAAGCTAAAATTTAATAATGAAATTGAAAATTTTGTTCTTAAATTAAGAAAAGCTAAACCGGTAATACTTTGTGGAGATTTTAACATTGCACACCAAAATATTGATGGAGCTTTTTCTAACCCAACAATTCCCGGACTTACACCACAAGAGAGATCGTGGTTCTCTCACTTTCTCTCTTTAGGTTTCATTGATACTTTTAGATATCTACACCCAAATGTTAGAAAATATAGTTGGTGGAGCTACATGGGAAAGGCTAGGGATAAGAATTTGGGACTAAGATTAGATTATTGTATAGTGTCGGAAGAGTTAAAAGATAGGATAAAAATGGCTGATATTTTGATAGATATACAAGGCTCAGATCACGCACCTATTATCTTAGAATTAACGTAAATTATATTCTATAGTAGTATAGATTGTTCTAGCGTTAGTTCTTTGTAATAGCATGTCATACAAGAGGTTAACTAACCATGATGGCATATTATTTATTTTAGGTAATATGGCGTACTGCCTAGCGAGTTTTAGATTATTCAAGTAATTTCCTCTACCCATTTGAAATTCTTCTATCGCCTTTTCTATTAACTCATAGTATTCTTTAGGATATACGTAACTATCGAATAGAAGCTTATAGGCTGTTGCGCCCAAGGCAAATACGTCCATACTAGGTAATGCCCCTTTATTCTTTAGCATAGCAGCTTCTATTTGATCTATAGGGCGATAGAATTCCGTAAATTCAGCTACACTTTCGCCTATTCTATTGGCTGAGCCCAAATCTCCTAATTTAACCACCACTTTACCACTAGTTAAATTACTGAGGATTTCTTTCTCTTTACTACCAGGGAATTTAGTGAAATAGATATTTTGTGGTTTTACATCTAAATGAACATAACCAGATGAATGGATAATATCTAACGCCTTTGCTACATCTCTAATTAATATTCCAACAATTCTATACCAATCTTTACTTCTACTTATGTTTAAAAGCTGTAAAGCATTACCGCCCTCCATTAATTCTATTATTATATAAGGTGGCCTAGTTAGGTAGAAATAGCTCTTCCCTTTCTCAATTTTCATTATATTGCTAATATCTATTTCACTTATTGCAAATAACTGTACTGCATTTTGAGTTTTATATCCAATCCTGTAAATTGATAAATTCCCTACTAAGATCAAATATTATATTACTAGCACTAATCCTAGTCTGTCCAGGGGTGCTCTTACTAATCTTCGGAATTTTCATCGCATATAACATATTTCCCCTCTTGACTTTTAACACGTATGAGCTACCACCTATGGCTATTATATCAATAACTTCGTATTCATTTATCTTATTTCCTATCCATAACTTTGGATCCCAGTTGCTAATATCTGGTATTTTGCTAATTTTTGTGAAATAAATTTCCAATAAGTTACTACTTATAATTCCACTATTAGGCTTTGGCATATAAGTATTATATCCTTCTAAAATACTATCAACATAGAAGCTAGGTTTTTCCTTGTTAATTTTTACTTTTGCTTGAGAGTCAGAAAAAGTGTATTTTTGTCCTTCAATATTAATTTTCCACTTTAGGTTATTTGGCAAGCCATAAACTTTTATCAAGACAGTCCTTAGACTTACTCTCCACGCTAATAATTGTATAGTGTTGCCTATCTCATAAAATCCTATCAAAACCCAACTCATTAGAAATTTTGGAATTAATTCCACAAAAAAGAGATTATACACATACAATACGATGTAAGATACTGATAGTGAAATAGCTATAATTCCATATTTTCTTAGAGTCTTGTATTTATAAGCCTTATAAAGAAATATGGAAGCTAGAAAATAAGATATGGCAGAAAGTGGTAGTAGAGAAGGGAAAAATATGAAAGGAGAGTATAATGTAAATGTATAGAGTATTCCAGCTAATGTGGAATATCCAATTGAAGGAAGGGAGCCTAAGGCTATCCCATACATTATGTATCCAAGAAGGGGAATGATAGTTGATACCAATATACCATTTTTAGCGAGAACGAATCTCACTTCATTACTTTTTACTCCTCGTCTCATTATTTTCGTGTGTGAGTTAAAGTTAAAAATTTCTATTATGGCCCTTGGATGAGATTGGCACGAATAAATTATTCCAATTAAGATAGGTTGTTTTCCATAGATAATAAGGTCTTATTGTTATTAGTATCATAGGGTAAGGCAGAATTTATTTATCTAAGTAAATCCCCTAGTGGAGATTTCCCTTTAAATTTTTGTGTCTAAGTAAAATTTATTAATCAAAAGTTTAGAGTGGCAATATGGAAAGAAAGCAGGTCTTTGTGAGGGAAACTTCTGGTCTCATAAAGCAAGTATCCCTTACTGATGCGGTAATGCTCAATTTAGCTAACATGTCAATAGGCATAGCCTTATTCCAATCCATATCTCCCTATATAACACAAGGTGGAGTGCTATGGATAGCATCATTGATAGGTATGTTCTTAGCGTTACCTCAAGCGCTAGTTTACACCATATTCAACAGAAAGGTTGGAAGAACCGGTGGGGATTACGTATGGATATCAAGGAATTTAGGCGGAATAATAGGTACAATTTTCGCAGTAGCGTATCTTTTAGAATCAACTGCATTTTACGCTATCATCTCATTCTTCTCGGCGTCATCAATTAACTCTGCGTTGCTGACAATTGGCTATCTTAATCATCAAAATACGTTAATTTACGTTGCTGAAAATGTGATCGTTAATCCTTATGCCACTCCAACGCTTCAACAAAGGCTAATATTCTATGGAATTTCAGCACTTGCGTTTGTAATAATAGTGCTTATAAATATTCTACACTCCAAATGGGGGTATAAGTTAGTTACAAGTTTAGGAACGTTCTCAATTCTTACTGTAATGCTCGCGATGATAATAATTGCAATTAACGCTAAGCATTTTGATTCTTCAGTCATACCTTTACTTAAGGACTTTAACGTAACTGTATCATCAAACCTGCCTAAAACTATATTACCTTATTCAATATCATTACTGGCTACACTTTCTCTCTTACCCCTCTTTTCACTGTACACATATCCTTGGATGAATGCAGGTCCTGCAGTATCTTCAGAGTTTAGGGGAGATAAGGTCTCCAAATTCAATGTGTTCTTCTCGCTATTAATTACTGGAATTTTAGTAACATTAGGATTTCTGGAAATGGATGTTGTTGGTGGGTATTACTTTAATTTAAACGCCTATCCATCTGCGATTTATAACTTTTGGACAGTGGCTATGGCGTTATCCTTAAATCCAATTATAGAATGGATATTGGGACTTGGGTTAATACTCTGGAATTACTTCGTCTTATCATATGGTGTCTTAGTATTTTCAAGATATGTATTTGCCCTATCATTTGACAGAGTGTTTCCTGAGAAATTATCGCAACTTAACGCACATGGATCTCCAGTTTACGCTCACCTCCTAGATATAACCCTAACGCTATTATTCCTCTTAATTCCAGTATTTTCAATAGATGCTGCCATATCACTATATGGTGCTTCTATAGTTGGAATGTTGTATTTCTTGGCAGTAGGTATTTCAGCCATAATATTTGGACAGAAGACTAAAAGTAGATTAATGAAGATTGCAGGTATCTTAACGACGATTTATTTCGTATATCTGACCTATGAAGCTGCGACAAATCCCTTGTTCGGTTTCTCAACGACGTCTGGTGTTAATATTATCACTTTGTCATTTGTTCTTGGGTCTTTTGTATCGGGCATAATAATCTGGAGTGTAACTAAGTACATGAATTCAAAGAAAGGAATAGATCTATCATTAACTTTTAAGGAAATTCCTCCAGAGTAGATCAAACATTTTCTCAGAGAAAGCAATCAGTTTCTCAATATCCTTTTCGTTAAGCTCCAAGGGTATTGAATATCCTAATCTAATTTTGATGTCGTCTAACAATCTGATGATATCCCTTTCTTTAATTCTAATTTCGGAGAGTCTATCATCATGTGAATATCTCGATACTACTCTAAAAAGCACATCAAAATCAAGATACCATGGTATGTCAGCCCCTAACTTGATTAATGTTGCATTTAACATTAAGTATAGAGACTCTTCGGCAGCTATTGCTGCTATTTCATAAAATCCTGAATTAAAATTGAATTTTGATGCACGTAAAAGCTCATTTGCCCTTTGGAATAATGGTTCTAAGTTCATAATATTAACAATTAAATTACGCTTTTTAAGTTCTTTACGCCTAGTCTTTACTTTATTGACAGTTTATCCATAATTTCCTTGGGCATCTCAGTTGATTTCCATATTTTTGGATTAATTGCTATTTGTATTAAATACCCTTCAGTTGTCAGTTCCCCATCCCTTAAAATTCTAAAGTCAAACTTTATCGTTTTATTAGACAAGATTTTTGGGTTTAATAAAATAGTAAGCCTATCACCTAACTTCACTGGTTTACGATATATGGCATGGGATTCCGCTATAACAAACCATAAATCGTCATTGACTATGGGATATGGTATTCCAACTTTTTCTTTAATAAATTTTTCTATCGTATTGGTAAAAAATCTATAATATGCGGCGTAGTGTGCTATACCTTGAGCGTCAGTATCATATATTCTAACTACGTCTTCAAAAATATATTCGATATTCTCCATATTCTATGCGTTATTCATCATGGTTTTTATCTTTTTACTCTAAAACGCACTAGGATTTAGGAAATATGGCCATTATTGTAAGGTCACCGAATTCATTGTTTTCATTCAATAACGATATTAAGTTATCATAATCCCTCCTTCTCTCATCATCGTAACTGAGTTTCTCAAATACCACTATTCTACAGTTTAAATTATTATCATAGAGGAATTTAGCTACTTTTTGTGGCCCATCTTTGTAAGGTTCTGGTATTACCACGGCTACACGACCCATCTTCAATATGTTAAGAAGGTCATTCAAAGATTTCGATATATCTCCCCTTACATGTAAGGTTACAAATCCAATAAAATTTATGTCAAGACCCAGTCTAGAAAGGGCAATATTTAGAGAGGATACTCCAGAGATTATATTTACCTTAACACCTTTACTTGTAGCTATGTTCCTTATCTTTTCCACAAATTGCCAGTCAGATACTGAAGGATCTCCATGATCAAGTATTGCAACGTTCTCAGTTTTCCCTATTTCAATAATCTCTTCTAGCGTTTCGCTCTCTATTTTATATGTTAATACCACCGTTCGTTTACCTTCTAATATTGGCCAAAATCTTTCTAAGACTGATTTCCATCCAGCTACTATTGAACTATCCTTTATGGCCTTATATCCCTTTAATGTAAGATACTCTGGATCTCCAGGGCCTACTCCAACGATGTAAACTGGAATTTCACTCACCCTCATAAGTTGCTACTGCAATAGTGGAATTTCTACTTATGGCTATTTTTCTCAATATCAATTTTGAATTAATTCCACCAGCTATTAGGGCGGAAATTTCAGCTACTCCTTTCAAGCCAACTTCAATGAGGGTTTTGCTAGGAGGAGTAAGGCATGGATTTGTAAAGTTGTTTATCTCCTCCTCGTTTACTAATCTAAATTTAACATTAATTTCATCGGCAATTTTCTTGACCTCTTCTCGAATAGACGCAATTATGCCAATCCTCTCTCTTTTTAAGTTAAGCCTTTCTAGTACCTTGTATATTCCATCTCTAATCTCATCTATTTTCACGTCTTTTTTAGACCCTACACCTATTGATATCTTTAGTGGTTTCAGCCATACTACTATCTTATCCTTATACTCCTTATCGTTCCTCAACGATACGATGTAATTGCACTCCTCACTATTTATCCTTATATTTTCGGGGAACGTAACGTTAATATCAACTCCATCCACACAAACATACTCATCTCTTAATAGGACTGCATTTATCTTAACTATATTTTCGGGATTTAATATTTTAGCAACTAAAATGTTCGCTATCTTTTCAACACTTAACTTGCCTTTTAATTCAGCAGCTGTGGTTATTATCGGTGTTGAGTTTAAAATTACAGATAAGTCTCTTGCGATATCGTTAGCACCCCAATGCCCACCAAGAAGGGGTATAACGTAATTTATTTTATCGTCAATACATATTATTGCAGGATCCTTGGTCTTAGACTTCGCGTATTTGCAAATAATCCTAGTGGCTCCTTCTAGTGCCATTACAAATATAATCGCATCATAACATCTCCATACTGTTTCGATATCTGCGTCCTTATACTTGAAATGGACTACGGGTATCTCAAATCTTTTTAACTTCTCCTTAACTATTTCGCCTGCTTTGAAACCGTCTTCAGAGGCTGAGATTATGGCAATTCCTCGCCATAAGTTTTCTATCATTCTTAGTCTTCCTCTACTTTCCAAGGCCTATATGAATGATTATGCTTAGGATCATATACACTAGATCTTACCATATTCTTGATCTGTTGTGGATCTGATGCTAGTCCTACTATTATTACTGAATCCCTATATATCTTAGCTTCCCTAACCTTACTCACGATGTCAGCCAAAGTTCCTTTAATTATCCTTTGCTCTGGCCAAGTTGCGCGATAGACCACTATCACTGGAGTATCATCAGTTAATCCTCCCTCCTTAAGCTCATTAACTACTCTGTCTATGATATGTATTCCAGTATAGATTACCATAGTAGCTCCAATCTTTACCATTTTGGCGAAATCTTTTATGGAACCTTGCATTGGGACTCTCAGTGAGGCTCTTGTTATAATAACAGTTTGGGAAAGCTTGGGGACTGTTAACTCAATGGGTATTACAGAAGCCGCGGCAATAGCTGCAGTGATACCTGGCACAACTTCGAATGGGATTCCAGCAGCTTCTAATGCCCACATCTCCTCAAATAACGCTCCGTAGATTGATGAGTCCCCGGATTTGAGTCTAACAACTAGTTTTCCTTCACTCGCTTTTTTGACCATTATCTCCACTATCTCATTTAATGTAAGCGATGAACTATTGTATACTTCGGCATCCTTTCGAGACCATTTCAATATTTCTGGATTTACAAGGGAACCTGCGTATACTATTACATCAGTTGTTTCTATGTATTTCTTGGCCTTTACTGTAATTAGCTCAGGATCTCCTGGGCCAGATCCAATGAAAACCACTTTTCCTACCATTATTGTCACCTTTTCTTTCTCAAAGCTATTATCATTGAGAAGTAATCCTTATCATTAACGATCTCTTTTTCCATATTAACTAACTTTTCGTCGTTCATGAAACATCTTCTAGCATAAAGTAAGTCGTATTTGTTGGAAAGCATTTGAGCTATTTCCTTAATGTTCTCGTTAGCCTTAAGTACTATTATAGTCTCGAATATTTCGCTAGCTTTTTCAATAGAGTCTAGTCTTGAAGCTGGTATTATACTTATCGAATCCTCAGAATTCGCTAAAGATATCATAGCTTTTGAGGCACAAGCGGTTACGGAAGAGACGCCGGGGATAATTTCCACGTTAACATTACATGGTAATTTATCCTTTATTCTGAAGAATGTGCTATATAACGTTGGATCACCTAAGGTTACAAATGCGGAGTCGCCTTCACTTTCATTACAGATCTTTTCTCCTATCTTTTTCAACTCATTCTCATTAACGTCCTTTGCCATGGGAAAACCTAATAGAACCAGCTTTGAATTACTTTTAGCATATTTCTTGACTATGTTCTCTGCCAGACTTCTATTGGTTCCAGTGGAATAGGGAATGAAGATAGTTCTAACCTCCTTAAGGATTTTCGCTCCTCTCATAGTTATTAACTCCTCATCACCTGGTCCTAATCCAACCACGTAAAGTTTCATTGCTTTTCACCCGAAATTATAAATATTGGATTTCTCGTCATCATTGCAGTACCTACTTTTGTTTTCATACCTTTTGCAATAATTACCTCCGTTATCTCTAAATTTATGAATCCAATGTTCTCCATCGCAGATATGGCATTATTTACAGTTTCCAATAGTATAGCGTCAATAACTACTCTTCCACCTTTTTTTATTATTTCCCAAGAGGCCGATATAATTTCCTTAATTTTCTCTGATCCACCTCCTATGAAAATCCTATCGAATTTCTCATTAATCGTAAACAATATCTCCGGCGCTTCACCTTTTATGAGTACTATGTTGTTTAAAACTCCAAACTTTTCTGCATTTCTCCTAGTTAAGTTAATAGCTTTTTCCTCCTTATCTACACCGTAAACCTTCCCAGTACTTCCAACCAGTAATGAAGCCTCTACAGTAACGCTACCCGTTCCACATCCAATATCTAAGATCATATCACCTTTTCTTATCCTCAATTTGGATAAAGCCAAAGCCCTTATCTCCTCTTTAGTCATTGGTATTTCCTCATCCCTTTCAAAGAAGTTATCTGGAATCCCTGGTATAACGTATTTCCATTCCATTTAACATCCCACCCTACTCAAAGATTCACCATCGTAATCGAAGATAATTACGCAGAAGTTTATATCACCATTAAAACTTTTTATCCTACTCAATATTTTCTCGGCTACAATTTTCATCACTTTCCTTCTCTGCTCTTTTGTCATATACGTGAAAGCTTCCTCCACTGATAGAGCGTTTGTTATTTTAGTCAGCACATCGTAGGGGAGTCCTGCTAGAACTGAAGCATGGGTTAATGATTCCAGTCTAGCGTCACCTTGTGAATAATGAGTGTTAAAAATGCCTGCATATACTTTAAGAAGTTTTGCAGGTAATCCAGCTAGTATTACCTTCCTAAAAACACTACTTGCTAACTTTATCGAATCCCCTATCCTATCCCCTACTTTTATAATGCTGTTACTATCAAATAACTTTGATGCATACTTTGCTGCGGAATTTCCTGGAGCAATCACTACGAAGTCGTAAGACTGCCTAATTACGTTAAGCTCACATTTAATATGCTCTAAGTAATCATCATCGCTAACAGGCGTCTCAATACCCGTCGTACCCAGTATGGAAATCCCACCCACTATTCCAACCATTTTATTTAAGGTATTTTCAGCAATGATATCTCCATTTGGTACTTCAATCGTTATCTGTATTCCCTTATCTGTAACTTCCCTTATTGCGTTGATTACCATATCCCTTACAGTAGGGCTTATTGCCGTCTCCCCCATGGTTGCCTTTAACCCACTCCTTGTAACTTTACCAACTCCCTTTTCTCCAACTATAACAATTTCATTACTCTCATTTAGTTTAGCACAACATCTTATCACTAACCCATCTAGAATATCTGGATTATCGCCCGAAAATTTCTTAACTTCAGCACATGCAATTCCACTATCTATCTCAACTTTTTCCACGGGTATTTCCAGTCTTAATCCTATAGGTGTCGGTATTACCACTGTGTTTCTTTTCTCTCTATTAAGTAATCCCATAACTGCTGCCTTTGCGGCTGCAGAGGCTGCAGCTCCAGTGGTTATTCCAAATCTCTTTAAAGAGTTTATTATCATAGCTCGTATTTCCTCTCGTAACCTCTTGGTGTTATCATGTAATTTTTATAACTATAAGTTAGCGAATTTCCTATTATCATTGTAGTAGTCATACCTATCTCATTCATATGTTCTTTCCACGACGACAAGGTCGTTATTACTATGTTCTCATTATTCCTATACGCACTCTTAACTAATCCCACTGGGGTATTCGGCTTCCTATGCTTTGAAACTATATCCATTACTTCTATTAATAAATTCTCATTAATTAAATTATAAAATACTATTACGAAGTCAGCCTCTGCAGCCTTGGTTACTTTATGTAAAATCTCCTCTCTTGGTATTAATAAATCACTTAGGCTTATTACGACGAAGTCGAGAGAAAGGGGGCTTCCTAGTCTAGCAGCAGCTGCTAATGCAGCAGTTACTCCAGGTATCACTTCAACGTCTAAATCCAATTTTCTTCTGGATATCAAGTCAAATACTAAACCAGCCATTCCATAGACCTGTGGATCACCACTGGATACTAAGGCAACAATATTATCTGACTCTAAGGCTTTTTCTATTGCAGTGTTAGCCCTAAATATTTCCTCTTTCATTCTGGCTCCTATTACTTCCTTTTTTCCATCTAGGACGTCAGATATTAACCTTAAGTATGTATTATATCCAATTATTACGTTTGACTTTTCCAAAACTTCTTGTGCCTTTATAGTTCTTTGTTCTTTTGATCCTGGTCCAATTCCTACAATGTATAATTTCCCCATTTTCATCCCTCCATTGCCATTTTAATAATCTCATTAATAATCGCCACTGCTATACCGCTTCCACCATAAGTCCCAGTTAATACTACAGATGGAATTTTACTCTCTATCAATGCTTCCTTGGACTCCTTGGCGTTTGTGAAACCTGGAGGTGTTGCTACTATAAATGGTATATCAACTCCTTGTTTAACCAATTTAATCGTTTCTATAAGTGCAGTCGGAGCGTTTCCTATAACCACCACTTTGCCACCTTGTCCAATTGATAACCTCATGGCAGCTGCGGCCCTAGTTATCCCCAATTCCTTTGATAACTCCTTCGTCCTTTCATCATCTATCATACAAGTAACCTTTTTCCATCTAATACCTACAGAGACCATTTTCACATCGGCTACGATTTCGCTTTCAGATCTTATTGCCTCAATCCCCATATCCAAGTTGGTCACCTTCAAGTATTTTGCTACTTCTGGATTTCCAGATGCGAAAACGGCTTTTCCTATTACTCTTTTCTCCCTCGCATCTTTAACATCTAAATTTGGTAGAATATAGTTCATACTTCTCTCTTCTATCTCATAAGGATCCTCCGTGTATTCAAGAGTTGGAAGCGCATCTAATGCCCTTGCCAATCTGTAATATAGTGCCAATCCAATCAAGGGTGATGACGAAAGCGGTTCGGTAACGTAAAACTCCACTTCCTTTCCACTTATCTTACTTACCTCCCAACTGTTCAACCTTTGGATTCCTAGCTCTCCCATGATGTCTCTAAAAACATGATTTCCTCTTCCTAGAAACACTAACCCTATTATTACTCTCCTATACCCTTCTTTAATGATCTCATTTAGTAGAGATCTCCAGTCAGGCTTGGCGAATTCGTTGTAAGTTAAGTATATAGGTATTGAGATTTTTTCCTTCAAGTAATTTATCATTCCTTCAATATCACTATTATACGTCTCCCTTCTCGAACCATGACCTATTAACATTATTGCAGTATTGGATTGTCTATCCACATATTCATTTCCTTTATCCAGTATTTAAGGATTGTTAATATACGTGCTTTGTTGATCTCTTCAATTTATTTCATAAGCATGATATGATACACTGAGAATTTTTCAGTAATTAATATTTATTTCAACGTTATTCGCAAGCTCACACCCTAATACCCGGAGCTCTACCAACTAAAGAATTAGCCAAGTGGACCATCCATGCATAAGCCCAGAACTTGAGCTTAGCCTCAACCACTTGTCCTAAAAAACTCCTACGGGGCAATCCACGCAAAACAAGAGAACGAATAAAACCAAGTATTACAAGAGAAAAGGAAATAAACAAGTAAGGAGAAAAACAACATAAGCTCATAGAAAACATGGGGATAAAACCCCATCTACAAGGCTAGCTGTGAAGCCCCTAGAACGATCTAACAAGAGGGGATAAAAACCCCCGAGTAGGAGGTTGTAACAAAATACTCTAGGGGCTGAAACACTTAACACTATGCAAAGAAAACAAGGTATTATGAGAACAAAAAATATCTCGAGAAACGCGTAATACACAAGCATGGAATTAAAAGTTACAAACAAGGCCTTCGCAATTGATATTTCACAAAGCAAACTAACAGCAGCAAAGGGAGAACTAGTAGTAGAACAAGAAAAATCAGCAGTATACGTCAAGGAGGTAAAGGAATTCAACCACGACAACGAGGGAATAGAGGAACTAATTAAATTCCTAGGAGAATATAAGGAAGGAATAATAGAGGCAACTGGAATATATTACTTCTACCTACACGAAAAACTAACGGAAAAAGGATACAAGGTAACAGTAATAAACCCACTACACCTAACAGAAATACTAGGGAAAAAGACAGACAAACTCGACGCACAAAGGTTACTAGTAGCACACATGACCGGAGTAATCAAGGGATCATACATACCAACAGGAGAAATAATGGAGCTAAGAGAACTAACGAGATATAGGGAAAGCTTAGTAGAGAAGACAACACAAGTAAAGAACGAGATAAGGAAAATATTAGAATTCGCGGGATATAAAATACAACCATTCGACAAGAAGGGAAGAAAACTACTTGAAAAGCTAGTAAAGGGGGAGGGACTAAGCAAGGAAGAGAAGGAGGAACTAAAAGAAAAACTAGGGAGAAACTTAAACGACGCGGAAAAACTAGCGTTAAAACAATTAGTTGAACTGTTAAAAAACTTGGAGAAAATGATTAAGGAGGTTGAGGATATGATAATTTCCAAGATTCCAAAACCAGTAATTGAGTTGAGTAAGATCCCCGGAATTGGTTTGATTAGTGCTGCAACTATTTACGCTGAGTTCGGTGATGTTTCCCGTTTTTCCAGTTCTAAGGCTGCTAGGGCTTATGCAAGCTTTGCACCCAAAACTAAGCAGAGTGGTGATAGCGAGTCTCACTCCGGTATGATTAGGGGTAATAAGTATTTGCGTAGAGCTCTCTACTTGGTTGCCAAGGTTGCTAGGGGTCTTGAGCCTTTTAAAGGGTATTATGAGAGGCTTATTGCTAGGGGGAAGAGTGTTACTCAAGCTACTTGTGCTCTTGCCGGAAAGCTTGCAAGCATTTGTTATCATGTTATAAAGGACGGTGTTTACAAGGGAGTTGTCAAGAAGAGTTTTAGGATTCCTAGGGGTAAGGAAGTTAATGTCAAGGACTTCGACGTGGGAGACGCGCTAGACTCGTTATCCCCATAGGTTTGTTAGAGGCGTCAGCATGTAGTGCCTTGTAGCCCTAACAGATTCCCCAAAAGTACGCTTCACAGCAGATAATAAGGACTCAATCCTCCACCTAACACCGTAACCCTTCTCCTCCCTCCAACGATTATAACCCAACCTCTTGAACTCCCTTACAGCCTTTCTCCTAGCAGGATGGCCACGCCTAGTAGAAGCGTTCTTCCTAGGTGGGGCAACAACCTCAACCCCAGTCTTGTAAACCTCATTAGCATCATAAGCTTTATCTCCATAAAACTTCTTTCCCTTATCTTGTAAATCCTTAACTGTCTTAACTGCAGTCTCAACCTCGTTGCTGGTTACTTCAGCGTTTATTACGTTGAATTGGTCCTTATCCATTACTATTTCGATCTTGAGGAATTTTGAGTCCTTGGTTTTTCCCCATTTTGCTATAATGTATTGTCCTCCCTTGTTTGTGCTTATTCCCGTTGCGTCTGCTATTACTTCAAGTTGGTCATTTGCCTCTGGGAATTTTATGTTCATGTTTCTTACTCTTTCCCATATTGTTGAGTAGTCTAGGCTTGTTGGGATGATTTTCAGTCTCTCTAGTGCTCTCAATACTCCTTCTATGGCCCTATAAGGTAGGAACAAGTGCAGGAACGCTAGGAAGTCGTTGAACTCCTTTGGCGCCTTGTAGGTTTTCTTGGCATTCCTATTCTCTTCTGCTAGTAATTCCCACCAGTGTTCGAAGACGTAGAAGGGGAACATTAGGGTATATCTCGTTATAACGTTCTCGTCGTACTTGTGCCAATCCCTCTTGTACTTACTCTTTCCCATGAGTAATACTCGGTATAATTATTTATAAATTTTTGTATAATTCTGAAGTAGCCCACAAAGCAGTGTGACTATCAAAGTTTATAAACCTTCACATTAACATTTTATTGAAGGGTGCCACTATGAAGTCTATGAGCAATGTGAGGCGGAGTAAGGCACCCAATGAAACTCCCCATGTCCTTGAAGGGAGTTAGTCCCGTAGACGGCATGGGGAGGGAAGAAGAGTGATGAGGCCGAGTGATTAATAGTCACGATGAAGGCCGAACTCTAATTTTTATGCTTAGTTTATATTTTGTGTATTCCCTATGTATTATGCCCTATGTATTATGTGTCATTAGCTTTGATACCTATTGATTATAAAATTAAAAATAAAAATTATTTATAATAATGATTATTATATAAAATGTTTACATCGTATAAAAATGTTTATCGTTTTATAAATTTATCAACTACATCTTTATAATCATTACATGAAACACTATGTTTAGATACTAAAGGCCATTTTCCATGATATATATAACACTCTATGCCAATATTTTGTCTTAATCTAATTGCAAGCCTGCCTGGCATTTTACATTTATTGCAAATAACCTCTATCTTAGTATTAATGAATTTACTTTTCCTTTCCACACATTACTCCCAATGATATTAATATTAAATTTTATTCCCTTTCTTTGATTTGTGGGTTAGTTGAACTTTCTTAGTTCTTAAGCTAGATGAATTGCAATAAATTCTAAACTAATCCAGATTAAAAGTTAGTTATCGTTCTCTCTGAGAAAAATTGAATGATTCATAAAGAACCTTTTCTTTCATCTAATTAGATAATTTAATAAAAAAACTACTTATGTCTTATTATCGTTAACAACAATGTTAGTGAGAATGGCCATGATGTTCATGGGAATGATGTTCTCTCATGTGTTTCTCTGCTTCTTCTTTTGATTTGAATGTCATTCCACATGCCTCACATTTGTATTCCTCTTTTGCCATTCATATTTCACCTAAATTAACATATCTTTAAAAAATATAAAGTTTACCACCATGGTGGTAAATGAAAAAGCTTAAATAACTGTATATATGAATATATGTTCATAGGTGAAAATATTGAAGAAATATGATCTTTTAATTATAGGTTGTGGGGCAAGCGGATTTGCTGCTGCAATAAAAGCTTCAGAACTTACGGAGGGTAAGATTAAAATAGGGATGGTCTGCAAGGGATTATTGGGTGGAACATGCGTTAATGTAGGTTGTGTCCCAAGTAAATATTTAATAGAAATTACAAATAAATATTACTTATCCAGAAAAAAATTTATTGGATTAGAATTATCTGCAAAAATAAATTTCACTGATATTATGGGTGGATTAAAAAAGGTTGTTAAGGAATTAAGAGAAGAGAAGTATGAGAAAGTTCTTAATTATTATTCCAATGTGGATTTAATAAAAGGAGATGTAACTTTCATTGAACCTAATAAAATAAGAGTTAATACAGAAAAAGGAGAACAAGAATTAAGTGGTTCTAAAATTATAATAGGGGTAGGCTCCACATGCTTTGCCTCTAACATGGCTAGGCGATGGCTTGAAGAGCCGAAGGAACTACTTGATTGGGGTCAACTTGAGGGCCTTCACCACCTCCTCCCCTATACCTAGTCTTCTTAGTCTCACCCTTGTATTCCCCATCCTTGAGTACGTGATAAACTATCCTACATATCTTGTTGGCCAAGGCTAATGTAGCCTTTTTGGAATTACCTGTCCTCTTCAACAAGGCTTGATAGAAGCCATTAAATTGGACCGTGTTCTTAGCGGACCTTGCAACAAGGAATAGAACGCGGGATAAGTGCTTATTCCCCTTGATGAGACCGTTGTGAAATTCGGTCTTCCCGCTCTGCTTAGTCCTTGGAGAAACTCCAGCATAAGAAGCAGCTTGTTTCGAAGACTCAAACCTGCTCACGTCTCCAAGCTCAGCGTAAATTGTGGCTGCAGAGATTGGGCCTATTCCGGGTATCTTAGTCAACTCTACTGCTTCCTCGGGTAGGAACTTCATTATCTCGTTCTCCACTTCCTTGATTTGTTCTTCTATAATGTTCAGTAGGTCCAGGAGTTGTTTTAGGATGAACGCTTCTATTCTAGTTAATTTTCTTCCCAATAATTTGGAGTACTCCTTGATCTCTTCGTCAGTTAGCTTCTCATCAGTGGCTAGTTTTCTCACTATTTCCTTTGTCTTCTTTTCGAAGGGAGGTAGCTTGTATCCTGCTGTTTCTAGAACTTTCCTTATCTCGTTCTTTACTTGTGTCTTTCTCTCTACTAGTCCTTCTCTGTGTCTTGTCATTTCTCTTAGTTCTTGCATTTCTCCCGTTGGTATGTACGATCCTTTTACTGTGCCTGCAGCGTAGGCTATTGCGAGTCTTATGGAATCGTTCTTGTCTGTCTTCTTGCCTAGGACTTCAACTGTTTGTACAGGGTTTATCACGTTTACTTTTAGTCCCTTGTCTCTCAGTACGTTGTATACGTGGTAGAAGTATACTCCTGTTGCTTCCATTATTCCTTCTTCGTATCCTTCTAGGAATTTTATAAGTTCTTTGAGTCCTTCCTCGTTGTATTTGAATTCTCTCGTATCAGCTTCTTTTACTGTGTTGTTGTTTATTTCCATCTTGGTTGCAACAAGTCTTGATTCCCCCACATCTATTGCAAATACTTTAGGCTTTATCTTCCTTTCCATGTGTAATACTCTTTTTCTGATTCTTGAATTTTTCTATAATAATACGCGTTGTATTGTTAATTTTGTTAGGAGATAGTGCGAACTAACTATGAGAACGTCCCCTTAAATTTTTGCACACTCCTACTCGGGATGTTGTCCCACATGTTAGATCGCGGGGGACGTATAGCCAGCCTACCCCATGGGGTTTTATCCCCATGTTCACTTTCGGCTTGTGTTATTTTCTTGTTCTCTTTATAAAAGTTTTACTCTTGTAAAGCTTGTCTTCTTGTTTAGGAGTGTTGTTCGTGAAAATCGCCGTAGGAGGTTCTAGACCAGCGATACCCCCTATACAAGGACTTCAAAATGTAGGTTATATAACAAGTGATACGGTTTGGGATTTAAAAGAACTTCCACATTCTCTATTAGTGATAGGAGGTGGAGCTATAGGACTTGAAATAGGGCAAGCTTTAGCTAGATTAGGATCTGAGGTTACAGTAGTAGAGGTTATGGATAGAATACTGCCTAGTCCTTATTTTGAACCAGAAATTAGCTATGCATTAACTGATTATTTAGAAGATGAAGGACTAAATATTTACACTAAATCTACAGTGACTATGGTTAGTAAAGAAGGAGACACGAAAGTAGTAGAGATTAGTACTAAGCGTGGAAAACAAAGACTAGAAGTGGATGAGATATTAGTAGCTACAGGGCGTAGACCTAATACAGAGAATTTAGAGCTTGAAAAAGCTGGAATAACAACAGATCAAAAAGGCTATATTTTAGTAGATAAATTCTTACAAACATCTAACCCTATAGTATATGCTGCTGGCGATTGCATAGCTAAAAGTTTAATGCTTGAAACTCTTGCAGCCAAGGAAGGTGTATTAGCAGCTACTAACGCTATAAAAGGGAATATAGAAACCATAGATTATTCTACCACGCCAATAGTAGTATTTACAGATCCTCAAGTTGCTTCTGTTGGTTTAACGGAAGATGAACTTATGAAGAGGGAAAAAGTATGCTCTTGTAGAATCTTAAAATTAGATTATGTTGCTAAAGCTAGGTTAATCGGAGATACTAGGGGTTTCGTTAAACTAGTTGTTAATCCTAAAGATGGTACAGTAGTTGGTGTTCATATCCTTTCTCCCCTAGCCTCTGAAATAATAATGGAAGGCGTAATGCTTGTAAAAAATAAAGTTAAATTAGAAGAATTAGTAGAAACTACTCATGTATTTCCTACAATATCAGAAAGCATAAAGTTAGCTGCACAATCCTTTATCAGAGATCCATCTAAGATGAGCTGCTGCGTGGAGTGAGTCTTATGACAATAAAAAGAAGTAAATATTATACGATAAGAAGAACGTTTATTTGCAATTCTGGTTACGGAATTTTTGAATGTGAAGATGAAACTAAATGCGCCCTAATAGCCTGTACTTACACAAGAGATGAGACTACATGAGCGAAGAGATTCTCAATAAGATAACTTCACATAGACCAACTAACTTTAAGATAATTGAGCAAGATAGTAAGGAAATATATGTCTATTGCGCATTGGATGTACTTCTATATGCTGCACTTACTTGTAATGATATTATAGTAGAAACTACATTATCGGGTGAAAATACCAGGTTTAAATTAGATGCTAACAGTGAACTTATATTATCATTTATAAATCCACATGATGCAGAAAAACTTCCACCTTCATATAATACACCATCAACTATTTGCCCTTATTCAAGATTTTTCACTAATTTAGAGGAATTCGAAAGCTGGAGAAACACTCTCCCAGAAGAGATTAGACATTTAGTTATTCCCATAAGTGTAAAGGAGGCCCTCTTCATAATCAAAAGATACGTTATCTCTTCATTAGATAATGGATGAGATTATGAATTCCTCACTTTTCATAAGTAATACTATAGTATTAATTGTAGGATTGATACTGATAAGTTTAGGACATAGTAATGGATTAAGGGCAGTAGCAGGAGCATTAGTTATCTTAATATTTAGTATAATATTTAGTAAGATATTTAAGAATTTTTCTGTGAATTTCATTTAAATATGAAGAGGTCATAATAGTTGAATTTTTTGTTAGATTACTGGTATGTATTCCCTATTTCAGCGCTTACATCTTTATTTAGAAATAAAACAAGATATAAATATGCATCACTATTATGTATACTCCTTATTTTAACTGTGCCTCCTTTATTTCCACCAAGTCCTTTAGGACTATTGGCAATTACTAACGTTCAAATTAACGATTACATTGCATTAAGGAAATTCATCAAACAAAAAATTAATCGTTTATCTTCTCTTAACTTTACAGAATTAGTTGAGATTCTTTTACCTGTAAGTATCGGATCCTTATTGTTATTATTTTATGGATGTAAGGAAGGGTTTGTATTATACTCTTTTGCTTCGACATCATTTACATTGTTATATATGCTAAGATTACGCATTAAAAATCTAGGTAATACAGGGCCAAAAGAATATAATCCCTTAGGAATTATGATAGCTAAATATTTCTCTTTAATAGTACTTTCAACTTCTTCATATGGATTTCCCTATTGTCATTTAGAAAGATACAAACTTGAAAAATTAGCCTTAGCAACGCTAAGTGCAGCGTTAATTAACGTAATAATAACATTAATAAAAATAGGTCCATCATTTCTCCAAATTAACTTGCTAATATTAATAATTGGAGGAACCATGACTGGTAATTACATTTCTAATGTATGGGGAAAAGAAGAGTTACAAGCACTATCTACTTTATACCATTATATATCGCTTATAATAGGTTTTATTACAATATTCTTGGAAATATTTTTAAAAATTATTTAAAAGTAAAAGTTAGGAAAAATTTGTATTTTAATAATTAATATATCGGCTTTAATTCTCATATTCTCTGACCATTTTCTAAAGTATATTTTGTCTTAAATTTATCCTCAACAACTAATGTGAGAATTAGTTAGCTAATCGAGTTTATTACCCTTTATCAATATAGATATTGTAGTATTTATTATAGTTAACTCTAAGAATAAATCACTACGAATCTTAAGTAGCAATTATTTACTAAATAGAAGCCTAGATTTAAATTCTGCTTTTTATAATGTTTTGTTATTGAGATTGATTCCCTTAAAATTTTATAAATTCTAAATCTTACACATAATTGAAGATTAATTTTTCGTTAAGTGTGATAAAATTGAGCATAAAGCATTATAAAAAAGATGATTAATATAAAATGAGACCCTACTGCTTCGCCTCTAACAGACTTGGGGGGAATCGAGAATCTATGCGTGTTAACCATGTTTCCTTATATATTCTTTGTGATCATAATACCTTGTTTTCTTTTTATAGTGTTAAGTGTTTCAGCCCCTAGGGTAATTTGGTTACAACCTCCTACTCGGGGTTTTATCCCCTCTTGTTTTCTAGGGGCTTCACAGCCAGCCTTTCAAATGGGGTTTTATCCCCTTGATGTAATTGGGCTTATGTTGTTTTTCTCCTTACTTGTTTATTTCCTTTTCTCTTGTAATGCTTGGTTTTATTCGATCACTTGTTTTGCGTGGATTCCCTATATAGGTTTATTAGTCGGGGAGAGTAATACTCTCCTCGACTGGGGAAACATGGTCGACGTGAGTTCTGAAGCAAAGTCTTCGGCTACGGGCGTGACTCACCCCTACCGTCGGACTGAACATTGTGATAAAATTCACGAATATAGGTGTGACAAAGAGGTAGGGGTAATAGGAATAGATATATCAAAAGAACATTTAATAACTAGTAGGGGGAGGGTGAGAAAATACGAGAACAACTTGAAGGGTTATGAGGAAATCCTCAAGATGAAACCTTGCGTAATAGTCCTAGAGTTGTGGTAAAAATGAGCCTAAGTTTATTAATGCTTGATCATTGTAAAAAAGCCCTAAGCCACTAAATAAATAAGCAAACCATTGCGCGCCTAAATAGCTATATAATCCCAAGGATAGCGCAAAGGCTATCCATAACGCCCAATAATTGACAAATGCAACTAGGGGATGTGATGATCTAGCTTGAAATACGTAATCTCCACCTGATCTAGGGGTTGAGATTGACGCAACGTAAAAAAGAAATGCCATTCCTAAAGTGGGTAATAGTGATATTAAGTAAGATACGGTCCAATTTGCCCCCGGAGCGAGATAAAGCCATGATACTATTAATATAGGTATTCCACCCGTTACCAGTCCAAATGTAGCGAAGAACGATGCCCAAGGACTAACTTCTCTTACTAAACCAGAGGATTGTCTTATGAAAACAGATTGGTTTTTATCTGGCATTTTGAGTAGTGTGGTATGTAAAGTGCTTAAAAACCTTACTACTATCAAATTTTTAAAGTATTTAAAGTTATATGTGGATTCGAATTTTCTTTTTTTAACAAAAATACCTTACCTCGATGACGAGAAAAATTATATTGATTCCTTCAATTTCTATTTGACAATATTTCCAATTGCCACTTATAAGTTATTGTACTAGTATAAGCTGTAACTATTTTAGAAATTATTACAACTTTCTTTTCCTTGACAAGGATGGTCAATTTCATATAGGTGAGTAGATGATCAGCTTTTAAGCAGTGCTAGGAAAGTTAGTTATATGGAAGAAAATTTTGACGCTAGTGTATTGGAAGCTCCAATAATTAATGTGATTCCTCCCGGTCCTAAATCACTTAAGTTATTAAAAGATCAAGAAGAGTATGAGACTTCAGCTGTAAATTACCCTAAATACTTTAAGATAGCAATTGATAAAGCTCAAGGTTCTACCATAACTGATGTTGATGGCAATGTATACATTGACCTGGTTACCGGGATATCCGTGGTTAATCTAGGTCATAACAATCCCTTTATCAGAAGGAGAGTTCAAGAGCAATTGGAAAAAGTATGGCACACCTTAGAAATACCAACGGAAATAAGAGTTAATTTTAGTAAAAAGTTATTATCTACTTTAGGATTTAAGGCTAAACTGTTGTTTACAACAACAGGTGCTGATGCTGTCGAGGCAGCAGTGAAAATAGCCAGATACGTGACTGGAAAGAAAACTATAATTGCCTTTGAAGGTTCGTATCATGGGATAACTGCTGGCACTTTAGGTTTAACTGGTGCTAATAGATTTAAGGAGTTTAATCCTTTCTTTGACGACAGAGTGGTAAAGTTTCCTTATCCCTATCCTTATAGATGCCCATTTAAGGACTGTTTAAATGAGATATTACGCTTACTAGATTACGCGATGTCAAATCCTGGATATTTAGGTGGTGATGTGGCTGGGATATTAGTTGAACCAATTCAAGGTGAAGGAGGCTATGTAGTTCCACCTAAGGGTTTTCTCAAGGGTCTCAAGGAATTAGCTGAAAAGTATTCAGTCCCGTTGATAGTCGACGAAGTTCAAACTGGTGTAGGAAGGACTGGAAAAATGTGGGCGTATCAATGGGAAAATATTGAGCCAGATATAGTTGTAATTTCCAAGGCAATAGGTGAAGGAATACCAGTTTCAATGGTAGGCTATAGGGAAGAGTTCAATAAACTACCCACTGGCTTTCATCTTGGTACTTATAGGGGAAATCCCTTAGGATTGGCGGCTGGATTAGCTTCTTTAGAGTTTATAGAGAAATATAACATTCTCCCAAGGGTAGAGAGGTTAGGTAAAAAGATTCTAGAGGAGTTGAGTGAAGTTGAAAATTCACACGTAGGCGATATAAGGGGATTAGGCTTCATGATAGGAATAGAGTTAGTTAGAAATGGAAATGAACCTTGGAGTGAAGGGACAAAGATTGTCATAGAGGAAGCGTTAAAAAGAGGGTTATTGGTGTATAAGGCTGGAAGATGGGATAATGTGATAAGACTTATGCCACCATTAACAATCCCAGAGCCATTGCTTAATAAGGCAGTAGAAATTTTAAAGAGAATCCTTAATTCAATTTAGCATTTTTTAAAAACTGTACAACTGTTTGAATATTAAAGCTTATTATTCTTATTTTATTTTATTCCTATTGATTTCCTATGGAAAAGCATAAAAAGGGAGTGTTCTTAAGGGAGTCGTCTGGTTTAGTAAGAGAGTTTGGCATATTAGACGCCTTATGGTTTAATATTGCCTTACTTGGGCTACTATTTTCCACATACTATGTAGCTTCCACTGGTCCTCTAGTTGGCGGGAATCCTTTATTAGGATTAATATTACCTATACTTGGATTTTTCCTAGTAGGAATGATATTCTCATATGTTGGCTCTAAGGTTCCAAGAGTTGCCGCTGATTATGTTTATGTCAGTAGGAATTTACATCCTGCATTAGGTTTCGTAGGAAATGCTGGATACTTTTTAGCAACTGTGCCTTTATTCATGGGAATTACTGGAATAACATTACAAACATTTGGTCTAATACCCCTATTAACAATCCTAGGCTACTACACTCATAATCTTTCCCTAATAGCAATAGGTTCGCAAATAGATAGTAATCCGTATTTGATAATGACCATAGGTGCTACTGAGATAGTTATTATGTCCTTGATTCCAATCTTTGGAAATAAGGTATATAGAGTGTTTCAATGGTTGGCAATTCCTCTGGCGTTGATAGCTGCCATAGGAATGATCATAGTAGAGGCAGTAGTTCCACACTCCTTAGCTATAAGTAGGCTAAACGATTTCGCGTTAACCTACGCAAACGTTACAAACTTATATGCCAATGTAACATCATCAAATGTTCCAGTGCCAGCATATTATAATATTTACAATATCACTTCATTAAACCCGGTCTACGTAGTGGGATTCTCTTATATAATTAATACTGTGTATATAGCGGGTGAGGTAAGGAACCCAAAGAGAAGTATGCCAATAAGTATTCTAGGTACTCTAATTATAACTGGATTCATATTTACAGCAGCATTAGCTCTTGAGTATAACCAATTTGGATATGACTTCACAACTAAAATGATGTATTTAAGTATAGCTCAAGGAACTTTACCAATACCCACCCCATATTTAGATTTGTTGGAGGGTGTGGCTAGTGGAAATGTTGTATTAGGTGTACTGTTCGCCTTAGCTAGTATTTTACAACTGCTCATGTACTTGTCAGCAGCGTCTTTCGTGGGAAGTAGATTACTATTCTCTTACGCGATGGATAGAATTATGCCGGATTTCGTAGGCGATGTTAGTGAAAAAAGACATGTTCCCATTAAGGCAATAATACTATCAATGATAGCTGGACTCATAGGCTTAACAGTGTTTACGTTACCTGTCACTTCGGCGGGGGCATTCTTGCTTTCAAGCGTTGCAGTTGCGATATTAATGCTATTTCCAATGACCATACTGTCAATAGCTGTTTTGAAGACTGAGAAGGGTGAAAACAAGATAAGAACTGTTGCAATACTATCCATAATTTATCTAATTTATACGTTCTATCAATATCTAACAGTACCAGCCATAGGTGCAGATTCCGTAGTAGGTTATGGTATACTTACTGGTTCAATAGTAATCTTATTTGGAATATTCTATATTGCAAAATTCGTGCGAGCTAGACAAGGAATTGATTTTAACTTAATCTTCAAGGAAATTCCTCCAGAGTGATTAAAGTTGAGTAAAGAAATTAAATTACTTTTTGTCACTGATATACATTTTTGGATGTCGTATTTAAAAAGGCTATTAACGCTGCAAATATGTTTAAAGTTAATTATTTGGTCCTTGGAGGCGACTTAGCAAGCAAGGGCGTTTTTCCACTATACAAAAGAGGGGATAAATTCTATGATGTTAATAGTAATTTACTAACAAAGGACAAGCTTGAAGAAATTAAGAAAAATGGGATAGATGATTGTTCAAGAGATGCAAAAAGAAGAGACGTTTTGCCGTTGACAATAGTTTCAGATAAACCGTGAATTTTATGTCATTTGATATCATTTAACATTCCTAGCTCTTCTCATGAAAGTTTATAAATTTTGTAGTTACATACTAAAATGTAGAAGAGAGCCCTACAGTGAACTCGATGAGCAATGTGAGGGGGAGGATGGGTTCGATGAGGCTCCCCATGTCCTTGAAGGGAGTGGTTTAACTACCGCTCCCGTAGACGGCATGGGGAGCTGGACAGGGGGAATGAGGACGAGAGGTTGAATACAAATTCATGAAACCTCAATGAAAGTCCGACCCCTATTCGTCTTGTCCCTATTAAACCTACAAGTTGACCTAATTTGTACAGTCTTATTAGTGATTCTGTTTCCTTTTCCCTTCCGAATGGATTATTTGTTGGTTTTCCGTAAACAAACCACAATCTACTGGTACCACTAATTTTAAAGATTTAGTGAGAGTACGCTCATTCCTTCATAGATGATATTCGCAGCTAACATTGTGGTGATTTCGCTTACATCATATGGTGGGGCAACTTCTACAACATCAAATCCAACTAGTTTATCAAATCTCAGCTTTCTGATAATTTCTATAATTTCGAAGCTTGTCAAACCACCCACTTCTGGCGTACCAGTCCCAGGGGCAAACGCCGGATCTACAACATCTATATCAATGGAAACGTGTGTGGGACCAGATAGGGAATTTATTTCCCTTATAACAGAATCTAAATTATACTTTAAATCTCTAATTGTGAAACTCTTCACTCCTAACCTCTCCTTATCTTTAAGATCTTCTTTCGAGAACGTTGAGGCCCTAATTCCTCCTTGTATAGCTTCTTTGATTAAGCCCTCTTCAATTGCCCTCCTCAACCACGTACCATGCGTATGTTTCTTACCCCAATAGGAATCCCAGAAGTCGTAATGTGAATCCAAGTGTATGATATTTATTTTTCCATACTTCTTATGTAAAGCCCTTAAAACGGGTAACGTGATTGAGTGATCTCCACCAGTTATAAAGGGCACTAGGTTTTTTGATGATATTATTTCATAAAGATTCGTTTGTATTATGTTCATTGTATCCTCAATGTACCCCGGAATAATGTTTATATCACCCATATCACAAGCGTTAAGCTTATCAAAAGGATAAGTATCTAGGAATTGATTGTAAGGTCTTAATAATCTAGATCCTTGTCTTATTCCCATTGGTCCAAATCTGGCTCCCGGTCTATAAGTTACAGCATCATCGAAAGGTATTCCTAAAAACGCCGCCTTTATTTCCTCATCTCTTCCGCAAATTGGTAATCTACCGAAGGTAGAAATTTGTGTGAAGCGTGGAGATTTTAACGCGTCTATTTGCCTCATAACTATATCTTACTTTTATGATATTTTTAATTTAACGTTATAAGATAGTCCTTCTTATAAACGAGTCTTTACTTCTTTGCCATAACTAATGTTATTGTGTAATTTCTCAATATTTCGTCCCTCAAAAGTTTAATTAGACTTTATGATACAAATTTCATGAGTTAGGAGAGTTAATTAATTAATTAGGTAATTCTTTCCTTATTACTCACCAACTTTTTAGCAGTGCTAAATATTTCAACCAGCATATTCATTGTTAGCCTTCCAGTTTTCATATTCCTTGGACTTGGATGATAGCTTCCTATTAGCCATATTATTGACATATCTGGCTTTGTAACCTTTACTAAAGCACCATGATAAAATTTTACGTTAGGAACGCTATATCCAATTTTTTTAAAAACGTAAATGATTGAATCCCATGCGACTTTACCAAATGCGATATAAACTTTTGCGTTTTCTAGCATCCTTACCTCCTCTTCCAAGAATGTTGAACAGTTAATTATCTCATCCTTATTAGGCTTATTTTGTGGAGGTGCACATTTCACTGCAGAGGTAATGTAAACACGAAACAACTTTAAGCCATCATCCTTAGAAATTGAAAACGGCTGATTTGCAAATCCAACTGCATATAAAGCATTGGTAAGATTATTAGAACTCTCATCTCCGGTAAACATTCTTCCTGTCCTATTTCCCCCATTCGCTGCTGGTGCTAAGCCTATTATCACTATTTCAGCATTAATCTCACCATTTGGAGGAACTGGCTTTTTCCAGTAATTATCGGGAAAGGAGTTTCTATATTGTGTAAGTCTAGGGCACTTGTTGCACGAAATTAGCCTAGATATAAAGTTTTCCACTAATCTCTTTTGTAACAAAAGAATTTTAAGCTTTTATTTACAATTTAGTGGCAATATACCTAATTATTGTTTTCTTTAGAAAATTAACAATAACAAGATTATTACTATTATCATCAACTACCTCACATTCACCAGTATCCTTATTACATTTTATCCAATAGTTTTCAATCTTTATGCCATTCTGTTTGACGTCAGTTATCAAAGTGTTAAATTCGGTATCCTTTCTAATAGTTTCCAGTTTGAATCCGAAAATATCTGGTCTCTCCACGAGATACTTAATGTCAGAGATTGAAACTCCCATTATAAATAGAAACTACATAGTAAAATATAAGCTCTATTCAATCTGAGAAGAGAGACTCGTCTACGTTATATGCGTAAATATCATCGCTGACTTTAAACACTTTTATATCACTATCTATATCACTTATCGGTATTTCATACTTTACATTATCATTTCCCTTTTCATTAAATCTTATGGAATTTCCATTCACTTCCCCATAATAAATCATTCTCTCGCCATTGCAGACTGTTATAAATATGAATTTCTCATTTTTACAAAGACTTAGAAATGATTGGCATTCCCTTTTATCTTTAATTAATGTTCTTAGAATTGCAGAATAATCCATAACTAATAGTTTTTAATATGGTTTAAAAAGCATTATCCCTAATAATACCAAAATACTAAGATATGAATATTATTATAGCGCAATGTTATTTTAATCTTGTGTATCATTGTTTAAATCTTTAATAGATATTTTCTTAATAAATGTTTAAATTCACTTATGTCCGTATATAGTGGGATGAAGTTAGTTGTTTCTTGTATGGATAGGAGATTAAATTCTTATCTGAAGAAAAAGTATCCAGATGCTATAGTCATTAGAAATGCTGGAGCCAATGTTAATTCACTTTTGATAACGTTCGAAAAATACAAGGATAGAGTTGATGATGTGATTTTATTACCCCATACCGATTGTGGGGCAATGAAGGTTGTTTACTCCTCCTTAAAAGAAGGAAAGAAAATAACATCGCTTGTTGAGGAGAAGCTAGTGAGTCAGTTTAGCTCAAAGAAATTTAGCTCCCTTTCAGAGTTGGAAAGGTTGAACATGGAAATTCAAAAGGAAAATCTGAAAAGAATATTTGGAGATAAAGTAAGGACTGAGTTAATAGATGTAAATAAGATAGAAATTCCACCTTCTAACGAGCCTTACATGGCCTACGTAAGTAAACCTTCCCAGTTAGCTGAATTGAGTTCAAATATCTACCATATTTCAGCTGAAGATAAGGAAATTTGGGACAGTTTAGATATAGCAGTCTACGCTATGAAGATAAATAAAATTATAACTCCAGACGAGAAAACTGTTGAAAAGATAAAAGCTGCCTACCCTTCAGTTATCGTCTCTACTACTTCTTTCTAATATAGTTAAAGGATTCAATTACTACTGAAGCAGGATCCTTGAACTCAGATAACGATAAGTGAAAATCATCTATAAGTGAAGCAGAGTAGAGAATTGACTCAATTACGGCCTCTTTGGGTATACTTAGCTCCTCAGTTACTTGTGAAATTTCCTTTCCTTCATATAGTTTGTTTAGAACATCTACTACTTTCACATTAGAATTTTTTATTGTAGGATCATATTTATTATTTTCATTTTCCTTATCTATGAAAGCGTAGCTAGTAGGTCCTAATTTTCTCTTCAACCGTCTTGGGACTTTCGGCTTTACTTTCTTATAATATTTTAATATTTTCATCACATCAATGGCGTATTTTATACACTCCTTGATTTGTTTTAAGTTTATTTGATTGTAAAACGCCTTTGAAACTTCGTCAAATGTTTTATCTTTTGCAAGTTCATATAGTACGCTTTCCGGCCTGATTAAAGTTCCAGCTATATGTGGTCTCCCAAAATGAATATCCTTATATACTACGATGTAATCGTAACCTGGAAGGTCCACATTGAACTTTTTACTTTCTTATTTATTAAGATTATATATTATAGTGTCGAATATAATTTTAGAAATTCCTCAGTATGTTTTATAGCTTTATAGTAGTCATCTATCCTAATATTTTCATTAGGCGCATGCGCATTCGAGTAATACCCTCCAGCACCTATTGCACTGACTGCATCCCTTATCCCCAACTTATAAACAAAAAGCCCCATGGGTTGCGTACCAGCAGAATTAGGAATAACTTGTGGTTCAGTGCCATATACTCTTCTAGCGGATTCTATCATTGCTTTGACTACTGGAGAGTTAACTGATGTCCTAACAGGATATTCGAAGCCATGAGTAATTATTTCCCCATTAAAGCCAACCTTTTGGAGGTGTTTCTTCAACAGCTCGAAAATCTTGTAAGGATCTTGATTAGGGACTAGCCTAAAATCCAATTTCGCAAATGCTCTATGCGGTACGATTGTTTTACTGCCCTTTCCAGTATATCCACATTCGAATCCATCAATATTACAAGTTGGATAAGTTAGTAATGCTTCAGCAATCTTTTCCCTATCAGAATACCTTAATTCTTTAAACCCTAACGCTTTCCTTAGTTCCTCTACATCGATATCATATTTCTTTATTAACTCTCTTTCTTCTTCCGTTAATTCTCTTACATCATTATAAAACCCCTCAATCAACACTCTTCCTTCCATATCTACCAATGTAGATATTACCTTAGATAGGTCTATGCATGGATTTCTAACCAAGGGCGCATTTGAAGAGTGTAGATCTTTAGTTCCATAGTCAAGCACTAGTTCAACATATAATAACCCTTTTACTCCTAGCACTATTTGTGGTCTTCCTTTAGGGTCTAAACCAGCACCCTCCATTATCACTGAATCTGCCTTTAGTTTATTATCATTCTTTTCGATATAGTCTTCCAAATTTACACTGCCAATTTCCTCCTCTCCCTCGTAAAGTAATTTCACATTAACATTCAATTCGTGCTTATCTATTAAGTGCTTAATAGCAAATAACCTTGCCATTAAAGTTCCTTTATTGTCCGAGGCTCCTCTGGCGTAGATTCTGTCATTTTCAATTGTTGCTGAAAAGGGTGCTCTTTTCCACTCGCTTATTGGATCCACTGGTTGAACGTCATAATGGTTGTAAACAAGTAGCGTTTTTTTAGCATTAACGTTAATTTCAGCATACACTACCGGATGACCCTTAGTCTTCTCAATATTTGACTTTACGCCCAATAATTTCTCGATGGTTTCCTTGAGATAGTTCGCCGTTTCTTCTATTCCTTCTCCAGTTGCAGATATAGAGGGTTTCTTTAAGAATTCAATTAAAGTATAAAGTTCCTCATCCACTAGAGAATAATGTATTCTGTCTTTTTAAGTATGTTGGTTTGAATTTTAAAAATGTCAGTCATAAAGTTTTTATGATTATATTTATTGGCATATATCTAACTTTATAAACTAGTTCTACTATTATATAATATGGTTCTAAGAACTGGGGAAGAGTACGTTAATGCAATTAGACATAGGAATAAGGTTGAAATTTACGTTATGGGGAAGGAAGTAAAGGATGTAACAGAGCACCCTTTCTTAAAGCCTTCAGTACTTGCATTTAAAGCAACTTATGATGCAGCCCATGAGGAGGATAGTAAATCTTTAGGTAGAGCATGGAGTTCCTTTATTAATGAAGAGGTAAATAGATTCACCCATATCCATAGATCTCCAGAGGATTTGGCAGTCAAGGTTAAACTTCTGAGAAAGATTAGTCACAAAACGGGAGCTTGTTTTCAAAGATGCGTAGGTTGGGACGCACTAAATACAATATACGTCACCTCCAGACTTATGGCGGAAAAGGGTAAAAAGGAGTATTATGAGAGATTTGTTGAATATCTGAAATACGTTCAAAAGAATGATATAGCGTTAGCTGGAGCCATGACCGATGTTAAAGGTGTAAGAACGTTAAGACCTAATGAACAACCTCACGCCTACTTAAGAGTAACTCAGGTTACTAAAGATGGTATTTATGTCTCAGGTGCTAAGGCCAATATAACCGGAATAGCAGCATCTGAAGAAATTATTGTAATGCCAACTAGAGCAATGGGTGAGAAAGATAAGGATTTTGCGGTAGCCTTTTCCATCCCCTTAGATACTGAGAGTATTAAAGTTATAATAGGAAGACAAGTTAATGATGGGAGAAGGTTAGAAGAAGGGGAGATAGATGGATTGCCCTATCGCACTAATCATGAGGGCTTGGTAATATTTGATAACGTCTTCGTCCCAATGGAAAGAGTGTTTATGTTAGGGGATTGGCAGATGAGCGGAATCCTAGTTGAAATTTTCAGCTCCTATCATAGGCAAGGCTATGGAGGTTGTAAATCTGGATTAGGGGATGTGATAATTGGCGCAGCATATAATTTAGCTAAACAAATTGGAGTTGAAAAAGCTCCACATATTCAGAACAAGCTGAATGAAATGGTTTTGTTGAATGAGAACATGTATGGAAGTGGTATTGCTGCCAGTCTAGACGCAGTTAAGTTATGTGAGGATGGGTGCTGGTGGGTGAATCCCATGTTTGCAAACGTTACTAAGCAATTAGTTACGAGATTTCCTTACGAGATTACTAAGTTTTCAACAGATATCGCAGGAGGTATAATAGGCACTGCTCCTAGTGAGTGGGACTTAAAGAACCCTAAACTTAAACCATATATTGAGAAGTACCTACAAGGTATGATGGACTACAGTACGGAAGATAGGCTAAGAATGGTAAGATTATTGGAGAATATAGGGTTTAGTGTAGCGTTTCTCATTGAGTCAGTTCACGGAGCAGGTAGTCCAGAGGCTCAGAGAATTGCAATAAATAGGGTTTATGATTACGAGTATGCTGAAAAGATTGCTAAATACTTATCACAAACAGAGAAGAGAATTGAGTTTAAGGAAAACGCAGAGCCTTGGAGAAGTACAGATACGGAAAAGCTAGCTAATAATGGAGGCCAAAAATAAATAATTAAAAAGTTTTTATACTATGTTAATGTATGCATACATAAGGTCTCTTTCAGTAACTATTCCAACTAATTTTTGATTCTCCATAACTGGTAATGTGCCTATTCTCTTTTCTATCATCAATTTAGCCGCATTTAATATACTGTAATATCTGCTAATAGTTATTGGGTTTTTAGTACCAGCATCTAGGACTTTTCCTATGTTTTTATTCTTAGCTAGATATTTAACTATATCAGCTGCAGTAATTATGCCAATCAGTTTGTTATTCTTGCTAAATACTGGTAATCTCCTCACGTTATTCATGGCCATTAGTTTGGCAGCTTCTAATATTGTGCTTTCCTCACCTATGGATACTACGTTACTTGACATCACGGAATCAACTAATCCAGAGAACATCGAGGATGCTATTAGTTTCAAGACCTCTCTTTCAGTAAAAATACCCACAATAGCGTTATTATCAACTACTGGAATTCCTCCAATATTGTTCATTAACATTATTCTAACTACATGATTGACGTCATCATTGGGCCAGACAGTAATTAAATCCTTACTCATTAAATCCTTAACCTTTAAATCGTATATATTAGTCCCGTATTCGCTGAAAGAGGCAACAACATCCCTAGTAGAAACCATTCCAATAGGCTTTTCCTCCTTCAAAACAACAATTCTACCTGTTGGATTATTGGAAAGTATATCAATTGCCTCCTTTAAGGAGGACTCTGGGAAAACAGTTATTACAATAGGATTTGCTACATCAAGCACTTTCATATATAATATATTGTCATGATAGTTAAAAAAGTTTCAAATGACGACTCTTGTGTTTTTCCCTACCTTCTCCACATTTCTCAACAATTCCCTATAATCACTTACAAAGGTAAAATTGTGCAATTTCATGTTTATCTCATAATATCCCTCTCTATCCTTAGCCTTGATCATCAGCCTATCGTTCCTATAACTTACACTATAGTAGTATGAGCTTGACGACAACGTTGTTTCATTATCTCCATATTTTGAAATTGGGTTTTCTGCTAAAATAATAGATCTTATTTCAAAAAATGTTTTCGATAATATTAGTTCCACAAAGCCTTCGATGTCCTCCTTTTCGGAAACGAATATTGCTATGGAACTAGTAGCTGAGAGAAACGGATCATTTCTCAACGCGTAATCCAAATTCTCGAACAAGTGAATGCTATTTAAGCCGTCTAATGGGAAGTTCCACAACTCCTCATAACTAGCCATATAAGGCTTTCCATTAACTATAGCCCTTATTTTGAAATTATATGATGAGCATACAACATTAGCTGGTATCCTTTTCCTATCGTCAAGACAGTACATCTTTAATCATAATATTTCTTATCAACTTATATCTTAAATAATGATTATAATCTAGTTGCCTTATTTGGCTAATGACTTATATAGTTGTTTAACCTTTCTTGATAGTTATGAAAACACTTGGATTCATATCAAATCAGATAACATCAGCCCTAATTGATTTATCCTCAATTGTTTGGTTTCCAGTACCCAAGTTCGACTCTCCGTCAGTGTTCACTAGGTTGTTAGATGAAGATGGAGGAGAGTTTTCCATATTACCAGAAGGACAAGAAATAATAGCTGTTAAACAAGAATATGTTTATCCATTAGTAATAATGACTGTCATACGTACTAAGCAAGGCGAAATAAATATTACTGATCTCATACCATTGGGTGAAACAGTAATTATAAGAAAGGTTGAATCGGAAATTCCTTTTAAGGTCGTGTTTAGACCTAGATTCTATTATTCTCTATACAAGCCCATAATCGGTGGTAGTAAATTTGTAAATCCAAGAGGAAGGGATTGTATAGCGTTTCTTTACGACTTTTCAGGCAAGGTCAAAAGATCCGGAAATTACGTTTGGAATTTTAGTAATGGGAAAGGATATTTAATAGCCAACTATGCCTCTGACGTTAAACACGGCGTTTTTAGCGAAAGGGGTTCAACGTTAAATGCCATGTATGAAAGATCATTTGAAAATACGATAAACTATTGGAAAAGTACTGATGTGAAAGACGTTAAATCATTTAATGACCTTTATAAGGCATCCATATATACAATGCTAGGCTCTATTTATGCGCCTTCTGGAGGAGTAGTTGCAGCTCCTACAACTTCTTTACCAGAAGTTGAAGGTGGAAAGAGAAATTGGGATTATAGATTTGCATGGATAAGAGATTCTTCGATTATAGCTGAAGCCTTGTTAGAAGCTGGATTCATTGTAGAAGCTAGAAGAATAATAAACTTCTTACTTTCACTCATAAATTTCTCGTCAAAGCCATTTTACTATCCCCTATATACAATAGAAGGTACAATTCCTCCCCCTGAAAGGAAATTACGATGGCTATCTGGATACAAGAATTCTAAACCAGTAAGAATAGGAAACGGGGCTTCTTCTCAGATTCAATTAGATATCGAAGGATTTTTCATTTCGGCTCTTTATAAATATGTAAAGTTGACTAATGATCAAGTGTTTCTGAAAGACGTTTTTAGTAAAGTGAAGTACATTGGGGACTGGATAGCAGAGAATTGGAGCTTAAAAGATTCTGGTATTTGGGAGGATAGGGGGAGTCCTCAACACTATACTCACTCTAAAATTATGATGTGGATAGCACTGGATAAAATAGGGAAACTAGCAAACTTAATCGGATATGCTGACATTTGGGCTAAAGAGAGGGATAAGCTTAGAAACTGGATATTCACTAACTGTGTAAAGAACAATTATTTTATCAGATATTGTGGGAATACTGATGATGTAGATTCATCATTACTATCAGCATCATTATATGGGTTTATTGAAGTTAACGATAATATATTTATTAATACCCTGACGAAAATTGAAAATGACCTAAAAACTGATGTATTTGTGAAAAGATACAAGACCGATTTCATGGGAGAAGCGAAACACCCATTTTTACTGACTACAGTATGGCTTGCTAGAGTTTATATGCGATTAGAAAAAATAGATGGTGCTATAGAAATATTGGATAAGATCAATAAGATTTCAAGAGAACTACATTTAGTGGGTGAACATATCGACGTAGAAAAAGGGGAGTTTACTGGCAACTTTCCTCAAATTTTTGTACATGGGCAGTTAGTAATTGCAATAAAAGAGCTTAACGAGATGTTAACTGATAAAAATATTATATAGATAAGAAAGTAAGATTAGATTAGTGATAAGGCCAGAATTATGCATAAGGTGTAGAGGAGCAAAGTACCTTTGCGGTCTTTCATACTGTCCAATCATAGTTAATACTAAAACGGTAAGAATAGATTTCAAGGAGGTATATGGTTCTTCCCCACCAACCGTCTTTGTAGGTAGATTTAGTTATCCCAAAATTACAATTTATCCCTCTACTCCGCCAATTTTGGGTGATACAACTAAGTTTGAAGACTCCAAATATTGGCTTAATACTGACTTAAGTGAGTTCTTATCGATGAGGCTTTCCTTAGTTAGAGGTGGTGTCAAATATCACAGAGATGATGCAAGATTACCAGATAGGTTTTTACTGGATATTCAGAGTATAACAATATCATCGAGACCAGTTGAATTGGATTTAAGGCTGAAGAGAATACCTTCTGGAGGTATTTTAGATGAAAGTCTGCCACCTCTAGGTCCTTCAGCACCATTGGAAAAGCTTGAAATAGCTACATTGCCTCCTCCCTTAGCAGTAGTAGAGAAGGTTTATGATGATAACGATATGAGAGCTAAAGATGGTATAATGAAATTATATAATGCAGGGATTGACGTAGAAAAAATATCCAGGATATTAAGTATTGGTGGAATTGGGAAGGAAAGAAAATTAGTACCTACTAGATGGAGTATAACAGCAGTGGATAAGGCTATTTCCGATACTCTAATTGAGAATATAAAGAGTTATGACACGATAGACAAGGTTGAAGTATATTTCAGAAAACATAATAAGAATATTTTCATCGCAATTCTTCTTCCTAGAGATTGGAGCTTTGAATGGGGAGAAGCCTGGTATCCTGGAAGTACTTGGAATAAGTTTGGCAACTATGTTGATATAGAAGTGGATAACGAAAGGTATCATGGTAGATCTGATTATCCAGAAATAGGTGGCTGTTATTACGCTTCTAGATTAGGGGTGACGGAATTCTTGGCAAGCAGAAAGAGACAAGCCACTGCAATACTATGGAGGGAAATATATGGAGGATTCAACTTGCCATTAGGTGTTTGGTTTGTTAGGGAAAACGTTAGGGAAATGTTTAAAGGCAAGCCAGTAGTATTTGACGACATAACTACTGCCTTAAATTTCGTTAAGAGATTATTAAGGTCTGATTTAAAGCAGTGGTTAAGCAAGTCAGTACTCTCCTTTAATACCATTGATAAGTGGTTAAAATGATTGTAAAGTCCATTAGGGTGAAATCTGCTTTAAGTAAATCTGGATTGAAAGAGTTAAACTATAGTCTAAATCCTTATTTAGGTTGTGTATTTTCTTGCCCCTATTGTTATGCCCCCAATTTCACTCCAGATAGGGAGGCTTCAGAAAATTGGGGGAAAGTTGTAGCCGTTAAGGAGAACTTGCTTGAGGTTTTAGAGAGAGAAGTGAAAATCTATAAGAGGGGAGTAGTTGGGATATCCACGATAACTGATGCTTATCAACCAATAGAGGCTTTAAGAAAGCTCACTAGGGAAAGTCTAAAGATATTATTAAAAAATGGTTTCAGAGTTTCAATTCAGACCAAGTCACCCTTAATTTTAAGGGATATTGACTTACTCTTAGAATACAAGGATAGAGTTGATGTTGGATTTACAGTTACTAGTTTAAATAATAAGTTAGAACTTAACGCACCTCCAGCTAAAGGTAGATTGAGAGCCTTAGAGAAACTCAGTAATGAAGGGCTAGAAACTTGGATTTTCCTAGGGCCTATTATTCAAGGTGTAAATGATGCTGAGATAGAGAATATAATCCGAGAAATTTCAAATATTAAGGTAAGGGTAATTTTCGACAGTTTCCATTACTATAGGGGGTTAAAATTTAAGGAGGGTTCTACGCAGTGGTGGGTTAATTTGAGGAATAGAATATTGGAGAATTGTAAGAGATATGGTATGGAATGCCATGAAGAAAGTGAGGATTGGATTTATGAAAAAAGAAGATATTATAAAACTTTTTAGCCTTAGATTCCAGCTACTTCTCTTAATGTCTTAAATATTTGATTGAAATCTGCCTCAGTAAGTCTAACGAACACTCCATAATTTCCCATTACGCATACTACATACTCTCCTGCAGCTACAGCCCACCCTAAGAATGGTGTCCATCTCATTCCAGAAATCTTTGTGAAAGACTCTGCTTCCACAGTTCCCATTAAAGTGTTAGCTGCTACCATCTTTGCTATCATCTCAGCCATCTCCTTAGGCATTGGTCCCTTATACTCTACAAGTTTTCCATCTGGTGTATATTCTCCAGCAGCTATTGCTCCTTTTAATTGCATTAGTTTATCGAGCTTTTCACTCATTTTTTCACCTCTACTAAATATTAGATAAATCATTTTAATAAATTTTATGATTAAACATTATAAAAAAGTATAACATATCAAGTTTTATTTTATTTATTTTCTCTAAAGTTTAACAAAATAACGTATAAAATCATCCTAAAGTTTACGTCGATAAAATGTCATAAAGTTTAAATATTAGTCTATTTTTAATAAAAATTAAGATAAAATCATCCTTCCTCCAGATATCTAAATATCCATGAAGCAATTAAGAGTATAATCCCTGCAACTATAAAATCTATACCGTAACTAATATAGTGCGTGATATAACCAGATAAAAGTGACCCCACAAATAATGATATCCCTACTACTGTACTATAAACTCCAAGTCCAGTTCCTTGTCTTCTCTCCCCAACAATTTTGAATATTAAGGTAGTAGATGAGGAGTAAAATACTGCATAGGCAATTCCGGCTGCCAATGGATAGAATATTAATCCAGAGATTAATATTGGAATACCTAAAAATAGTTGGGCAAATATACCAAGTAAAACGTATAACACACCTCTCAGGATAAGTGAAATGTATGCTAATCCTTTCTCATCTTTATTCTCCAGTAACGTTGAGGATATCCTAAATCCTAAAATTTGAAATATCATACCAACGCTTATTACAGCCAACACTTCAGATTTATTTAATCCCTTCACGTACAAACCTGCTGGATATACAGTATTGAATATTCCGCTGCTTATGTAAAATAACACTATTCCTAAGTAAAGTAGAGGAATGTAATTAAGGGGTTTCCTAAATAATCTACTCACGGAAAACATTTTAAAGTGATGAATATTAGGTAGATGAAGGAACATCATTGGCAAGTGTCTCATTCTAGTCAAAAACGATTCCTTATTGTGTATAATAGCTGCCCTTTCAAATGTAATTATGGGTTTAGGTAGTATTTTTACACTTGCAATTAACGTAGCCAGTACTGAAAATCCCAGTATTTCCTCTATTTGGTCAATTCTTAAGAGAATTACTAGAAAAGTCGAAACAACCAATCCTAGCAAGACACCTATAGAGGAGAGTAAAGAGAATCTTGAGAAGAGAGAGCCCCAGTGTTTTTTCTCAGCGGACTCCATTATTAGTAAATTGAATGGTGTTGTTGACGCAGTGCTCATAAATGTAATTAAAGCGTAATTTAAGGTAATTAATGAGATACTTTTCATGAAGGGCATTACAATAAGGGGAATTGAAACTCCAGCTAAGCTTAGCAATATTTGTTTCTTTCTATCCATCTTGTCAGCTAGGAATCCCCATATTATTGAAGCTGGAATTAGAACAGCGTTACTTAAGGAGATAGCGTATGCTACGTCAATTGCATTCCCTCCAAGCGAAAGAATCTGTAATGTTACTAACGTGGATAAAGGACCTATTGAAGCATTATAAGGTATCACTAGATACATCCATCTGGTATCCTTATACTTAATCATTACTTGTTTTAGCCACAATGTAATGTTTAAAAGTTTTATTGTAAAGTTTAACGAAAAGTAGATCCTTGTATAAGTTTAAATTTTTTAAATATGAAAAACAAGAGGATGCTCAGACAGAAAATAAATTTAATCCCAGTCCGAATGTGAAAGTGTATGAAAATAAAAAAGGGAGATACAGAAGCTGAAATTTTAACAAAAGGTGCATATCTTAATGCATTTAGAATAGGAAGTAAAGATATGATATTAAAGGGTGATCTGGAGAGACCAACAAGGGGTGGTATGGCGATTCTAATACCATATTCAAATAGAGTGAAAAATGCAGAGTATATATTTGAGGGAGTAAAATATACCTTACCTCAAAATAGGGAGGGAAATGCAATACATGGACTAGTAATGGACAAGGAATTCAGCGTGGTAACCAAAAGTGACGATAGCGTTAGTTTGGAGCATGTTTTAGAACATGAAGGATATCCTTCTAGACTGGATTGTTTAATAACCTACAAGGTTTTCAAATATGGTCTTAGGACAAAGATAGTTGTAAGAAATGTGGGAAATAAAAGAGCCCCGTTGACAGTTGGCGCGCATCCTTACTTTATTACAGCTGACGATTGGAGGATAATAGTGGAAAAGGAGGAAAGCGTAAAGAAGTGTGTAAGTTTCAATAAAATTCCCACTGGGGAATTGATAAAGACTAAACTTGAGCATACTGATTATGATGATTGTTTCTTGATAAGTGGAAGTATTCAGTTACATTCCTCATACTCAAAAGTTAGAATTACAAGACGAAACATGCCGTTTGTCCAAATATATACTGGTATAAGGGGCACAGTTGCGATAGAACCTATGAGTGGTGCTCCAGATGCGTATCACAATGGTTTAGGACTTAAAATATTGGAGCCAAATGAAAGCTCATATTTTGCGTTTGCGTTTCGTTTCCACTAAACGTTTTTATATATAGGTAATCTTCTATATAAATCAATAAGGTTTATATTTTAAAATTATATATTAGATTTATGCCCTATGCAGAAGAAATGGAAGTGAAAGCTAATAGATCTCAGTTATTGTCGTTCTTTATAGACCCAGTGAGGTTTACTGGAATATTAGGTCATCTGATGATTGTCAATATATTTGATAAGAGTGAAAATAAATTTGTGACAATGGGTAGTCTAAAAAATCCAGAGAATAGGTTCAAAGTTCTCTATGTAATTGGAGATCCTGAATCACGAGTGACAATGTTCTCGGGTACAATGGAAGGACCTATGCTTACATTTAATACTATTACATATAAAGGGGAAGGGGATAATGGGAAATTAACATGGAAGACAGATCTCATTTTGACAGAATTAGGTAGACTAACAAGAATAAAAGTGGTTGTTGATGCGAAGCAAAGCTTCGGTTTTCTAGATAAAGTCAGAATGGGAGATTTTGATTTTGCAACACATTTAGTAAAAGAGCACATAGCACCATTTCTAAGATTTTATTTCAAGCCTTCTATAAACGAAGAAACTCCAACCCTTAATGAGGTATTTAGATTTAGAGGAAGCGTTGAAGAGGTTATATTGAAATTAAGGGAAGTTATAATAAATATTAAACAAGGAGGTATAATTATTCTTGGAGAAGATTATAATATAATGACATCAATTGTCAATGGAGAAGTTTCTCATGCACAGATAAATAACATGGATGTGAATGGAAATGAGGTATTCGCATATTTGCTTAAGGCTAGCGGAAATGTAGAATTAATCGCGTATGAGATTTCTTTAGATGATTTAATATTTAAGAACTTAAAAAAGAGACTGGAAGAAGTAAAAGCTAGATCATGATGTTTTTTGTGTAATTCTACAAGATGCTGAGCTACTTATTAATCTAGGTGCAATCTGTTCTGTGATTAAATATACCTCATAATCCCTTTCTTTGGACAAGTATTCAACGTTAGCTTCAGAGAAAACTAAAATGTCAAATCCCTGCTTACTAATTATGTAAATTTCATCATTATTGACAATGTCCGTAGGTATTACATTTCCTATCTCCTTTATCATTTCAATTTCGTAGGTCCCAGTTCTATCAACTACCCTAAATGTTTTAGAATAGTTTGAGCTAGATATCAATACGTAAATATCTTTCCCGAATCCCTCTTTAGCTAAATTCTCATACGCTTTTAGAACATCGAGTAGAATATTTCCAGAAATATTCCAATCAGATGCGGTTATTTGCGAGCCCATTTTTAGAGGGGATAACAGATGATTCTTTAGCAATAGTTGATTCTCTGTCTTAGCAAAAGATTTACCAGCCACTATAGCTGTCCTTCTTGAATCGTTCTTCTGACCCGAATAAAATTTAACTTGAGAACTAATTAATGGAACTTCATATAGTGTCACACTTTTGCTTTGAACCGTATCACCCGAATCTTCTTTTACTTCTGAAAAAGGTACAGTAGTAGATTCATATTTTATCATATTTCCTATATTTCTTACTACTCTATTTGACATAATTCCCTCAATTATCCAGCTCACTATAGGGTCTTTACGACTCTCGCTAGGTGTGGGCTGAATTAAAGGAAAATCCTTACTTTCTCCAATTAGTTTGGAGGCTTCTTCCCATCCCTTTTTAAAATAACTGAAATCCTCTGGAGAAAGTTGGTATAGCAATCTTAGGAATTCCCCAAAATGAGTCATCTCCTCCCTAGTTATATCCTCATGTACTTTTCTTAACTTCTCGTCATCTATATATTTATTTTGTTGTAAATAAAAGTTTATAGCATCGATCTCAGCAGCTATCGCATTTCTTATAGCTCTGACAGCTTCCTCTTTGTCAAATTTTTCTTTTCTAGTTAAAGTAGAGGGGTCATTAGAGAACAAAGACTTAACACCCCTATATTTTATAATATTATATATAAAAATTATGATGTCTCCTTAAGTTTTCTCTTATCATATGCTTTGTTGATCTCTTCAATTTATTTCATAAGCATGATATGATGCACTGAGAATTTTTCAGTAATTAATATTTATTTCAACGTTATTCGCAAGCTCACACCCTAATACCCGGAGCTCTACCAACTAAAGAATTAGCCAAGTGGACCATCCATGCATAAGCCCAGAACTTGAGCTTAGCCTCAACCACTTGCCCTAAAAAACTCCTACGGGGCAATCCACGCAAAACAAGAGAACGAATAAAACCAAGTATTACAAGAGAAAAGGAAATAAACAAGTAAGGAGAAAAACAACATAAGCTCATAGAAAACATGGGGATAAAACCCCATCTACAAGGCTAGCTGTGAAGCCCCTAGAACGATCTAACAAGAGGGGATAAAAACCCCCGAGTAGGAGGTTGTAACAAAATACTCTAGGGGCTGAAACACTTAACACTATGCAAAGAAAACAAGGTATTATGAGAACAAAAAATATCTCGAGAAACGCGTAATACACAAGCATGGAATTAAAAGTTACAAACAAGGCCTTCGCAATTGATATTTCACAAAGCAAACTAACAGCAGCAAAGGGAGAACTAGTAGTAGAACAAGAAAAATCAGCAGTATACGTCAAGGAGGTAAAGGAATTCAACCACGACAACGAGGGAATAGAGGAACTAATTAAATTCCTAGGAGAATATAAGGAAGGAATAATAGAGGCAACTGGAATATATTACTTCTACCTACACGAAAAACTAACGGAAAAAGGATACAAGGTAACAGTAATAAACCCACTACACCTAACAGAAATACTAGGGAAAAAGACAGACAAACTCGACGCACAAAGGTTACTAGTAGCACACATGACCGGAGTAATCAAGGGATCATACATACCAACAGGAGAAATAATGGAGCTAAGAGAACTAACGAGATATAGGGAAAGCTTAGTAGAGAAGACAACACAAGTAAAGAACGAGATAAGGAAAATATTAGAATTCGCGGGATATAAAATACAACCATTCGACAAGAAGGGAAGAAAACTACTTGAAAAGCTAGTAAAGGGGGAGGGACTAAGCAAGGAAGAGAAGGAGGAACTAAAAGAAAAACTAGGGAGAAACTTAAACGACGCGGAAAAACTAGCGTTAAAACAATTAGTTGAACTGTTAAAAAACTTGGAGAAAATGATTAAGGAGGTTGAGGATATGATAATTTCCAAGATTCCAAAACCAGTAATTGAGTTGAGTAAGATCCCCGGAATTGGTTTGATTAGTGCTGCAACTATTTACGCTGAGTTCGGTGATGTTTCCCGTTTTTCCAGTTCTAAGGCTGCTAGGGCTTATGCAAGCTTTGCACCCAAAACTAAGCAGAGTGGTGATAGCGAGTCTCACTCCGGTATGATTAGGGGTAATAAGTATTTGCGTAGAGCTCTCTACTTGGTTGCCAAGGTTGCTAGGGGTCTTGAGCCTTTTAAAGGGTATTATGAGAGGCTTATTGCTAGGGGGAAGAGTGTTACTCAAGCTACTTGTGCTCTTGCCGGAAAGCTTGCAAGCATTTGTTATCATGTTATAAAGGACGGTGTTTACAAGGGAGTTGTCAAGAAGAGTTTTAGGATTCCTAGGGGTAAGGAAGTTAATGTCAAGGACTTCGACGTGGGAGACGCGCTAGACTCGTTATCCCCATAGGTTTGTTAGAGGCGTCAGCATGTAGTGCCTTGTAGCCCTAACAGATTCCCCAAAAGTACGCTTCACAGCAGATAATAAGGACTCAATCCTCCACCTAACACCGTAACCCTTCTCCTCCCTCCAACGATTATAACCCAACCTCTTGAACTCCCTTACAGCCTTTCTCCTAGCAGGATGACCGCGTCTAGTGGAGGCGTTCTCCCTAGGTGGGGCAACAACCTCAACCCCAGTCTTGTAAACCTCATTAGCATCATAAGCTTTATCTCCATAAAACTTCTTGACCTTCTTTCCCTTATCTTGTAAATCCTTAACCGTCTTAACTGCAGTCTGAACCTCGTTGCTGGTTACTTCAGCGTTTATTACGTTGAATTGGTCCTTATCCATTACTATTTCGATCTTGAGGAATTTTGAGTCCTTGGTTTTTCCCCATTTTGCGATAATGTATTGTCCTCCCTTGTTTGTGCTTATTCCCGTTGCGTCTGCTATTACTTCAAGTTGGTCATTTGCCTCTGGGAATTTTATGTTCATGTTTCTTACTCTTTCCCATATTGTTGAGTAGTCTAGGCTTGTTGGGATGATTTTCAGTCTCTCTAGTGCTCTCAATACTCCTTCTATGGCCCTATAAGGTAGGAACAAGTGCAGGAACGCTAGGAAGTCGTTGAACTCCTTTGGCGCCTTGTAGGTTTTCTTGGCATTCCTATTCTCTTCTGCTAGTAATTCCCACCAGTGTTGGAAGACGTAGAAGGGGAACATTAGCTCGTATCTAGTTATAACGTTCTCGTCGTACTTGCTCCAATCCCTCTTGTACTTACTCTTTCCCATGAGTAATACTCGGTATAATTATTTATAAATTTTTGTATAATTCTGAAGTAACCCACAAAGCACTTATCATACTAAATTCCTCTTACTCTAAAGGGCGAGGCTTTCTGTCTCATTCCTTGTAAACGTTTGATATTGATCAAAAAGGATCTTTATTCTCTCTTCTAACAGAAATATGTCACCATTTAATATTTTTACAACTTCTAGTGTAGGAATATTTAGGGCATATATGTCATTAATATTAATATTGATATTAGTTATTATGAATCTACCCCTAACCTTATATATTTTCTTCTCATGTTCAACTTCCTCAACTTTACTTAACAATTTCAATTCCTCCTCATTATGTAATCTTCCGTCATTTGAGAATACTACATCTCCTAAGAATACTTGATTATCCGCAATGAAGAACAAACCCACTACTAGACTCTTTCCGTCAATTTCTATTCTCTTTCCTCTTGGATGAACGTAGCTTATCCCAAACTCTTTACTTATATTACTTAGTAAATCCCTAACCTTCTTTTCAAATTCCTTAGCATCATCTTCCGGATTCCTCAAGCTAGTGTATTTCCTTAATTCGTTTCTAATACACTCCACGTCATTTTTCTCGCAAACTTTTTCAACTTTATCCATTTCATTTCGTATAAATTGTAATATTGAACTCACATTGGTTATCTCCTTACTACTCCACAATGTAATAATTATGGGTAAAATATTCTCTCCTAGATCCTTACAATACGCCTCAACAATTTCCTTTATGTCCTCAGTTGTTAAGGCGTCATCAAGGTGAATTCTGCTCTCCTCAATCCTCCTTCTTATTGCTAGGTCAGAAATCTTGCTGTAAGCTTCAGTAGGCATTGCCATAACTATTGGTATCTCGAGCCCTGCATTGATTAGTCTGTGTATTAGGCTTAAGTGATAGTCCCTTATTTCATCAACTAGTAAGACTGGCTTACCCAAATTCTTCATATCTCTTAACGCATTTATCATTCCATCAAAATTCCTTTCGTAGTTAAAACAGTAAACCCTCAAAAAGAGATTGTTGTATTTATTACAAATCTTCAATAACCAATCCTCAAATTTAACTCCAGTTATTTTTTTCCAAAACGAATATCCAAGCTTCCCCTTTACCTTTTGTAATTCGGGTAGAACCTTTTCCCTCAATTCGAACTGATTAATCTTGGTCCAAAATTCCTCATCTATACTTTGCTTATTAGCTAAGTCTAGATAAATCGTTAAGTTATTACTTTTCGTTATTTCCTCTATTTTCTTAAGCAATGTAGTCTTTCCCATTCCTGGCTGTCCAACTACTGATGCTACTTCGTTATTTCTTACCACATCCAATGCCTTTTCCAGGTACTTCCTATAAGTTGGACCTACTAATATGACACTTTTAGATGACCAGGTGGTTACAGTTACTCTAGGTATTTCACAAACCATGTTTATCTCCTTCTTTTAATTATTCCGTAAGTCACGCCCTTTCTCGTAAATCCCTCATCTCCTCCTGCTATCAAATCATAATTTTCCTCTATGTATTTTCTAAATTTCGAGTAGAATTCTTCCTTAGAAAGTCCGAGTTCTATCCTTATTCTCTCTAAAGGCGCATATCCTAAAGAATCCTTTATCCTATCATAAGCTTCATCAAAATCCTTATATGAAAAACTCTTTGATTCTATTAATTTCTGTAATAGATCTAGCACTCTGTGAATCTCATCCCTTAATATTTTCAACTCCTCTGCTATGTTTAAACTATCTATTGGCTCAAAACTAACTTTACCCTTATTTTCAACTCTTCTTATTTTTTTCTCCTTCTCTAATTCCTCAAGTACTTTTGCGATGCTTTCGTCCTTAAATTTTCTCTTAATCTTAGATATTGAAACGGGTTTCTGTGAATTTTTATACTCATTCAGTATAAGAGTAAAAACGTCATCCTTACTGATCATGGTAATGGGTTTAGTTCCAAAAGGTTCATAAGGCTTACAGCCCTTAATACTAGCTTTAAACGCTTAAAAAGATATAAGCAAAAAGTGGTCATAATTTCCTTCCATCCTTTTCCCCAATCCTTCACCTTTAGGCTCTAACGGATGAAGAATATAGTGTATGTTCTTCTCGACGTCTTAAATTACGTATGTATTCAAACCAAAACCTTAATACCATCAGCTAAAGGCTTTTGAGAAAAAATTACTGGTTTAGCCAGTGATTCAGAGAGGTCTCTGAAGAATAAAAATTTTGTATTCTCATTATAATCTTATCTTCTACCATTATCCCAAAAGATATTTTCTTACAAATATTTTTATGTCCTTAACTTTTCTTAGAGATTTTAAATTTGCTACAATACTATCAACTTTTGTACTATCCTTTTTTCCTATATTTATACTTTCAGCTTCACTTATACCTAATTGACTTAAATAGTATAGTCTATCCTTTTTTAGGATCAGACCCCTTTTTGATAGGCTATGTAAACGAGAATCTATTCTAGGACTATATATAAAGTGTCTTTTATTCCATTTAATTGAAAAAATTGGATTTTGTACATTATAATGTCTAGATAAATAATCGTAGAGTAAAAATGAAAGCACGAAAAGCCTAGTCTTGTCAACTCCTTCACCATATTTGTATATTGTAAATAGTGTTAGCGAATCGACTGTCATGTGATAAATCACCTCTTGTTCTCGGCACAACTTTTCTACGTTACTTTCAGCTACCGACTTCAAAATATAATAAAGGGAAGTCCAAGATCCATAAATTTCAATCTCATCTAAAGCCTCCTTCAAAAGTTGTTGTAATCTATTCATTAAACTAGCCTCTCCTCTAGTTCTACTATGGCCATTACTAATCCTGCATGGGGAAACGCTTGAGGAAAGTTCCCTCTGGGTTCACAAGTATTTTGATCTAGGTGTTCAGCAAGTAATAATGATGATGTGGAACAGCTTATTAGTTTCTCAATTACTTTTTTCGCCTTGCCTATTTCTCCTAATCTAATATAAACCCTGGTTAGCCATGTCGATACTAAGGTAAAAGGATGCTTCGCACTCCCCATAAAGTCATCCTTATATCTTAATAAAAAACCATCTGAAATCATTAAATCTTTCTCGATTTTTTCATGTGTCTTTAAAAATCTAGGATCTTTAGCATCTATAAAGTCGTATAATGGTAAGGTAAGCAATGCAGAATCCACTGAATCACTTCCGTAATACCTCGTAAAGTAACCAAGTTTTTCTGAGTATCCATTATCAAGAACGTCCTTTCTAATTTCTTCAGCGATACTAATCCACTCCTCAGCCTCGTTCTTATATCCTAATTCCTTTGCGAGTTTACTAGCCCTATCAAGTGCTACCCAATTCATAACTTTAGTATGTGTGAAATGTTCCTCTACCCCTCTTTGCTCCCATAAATCAGTACTTTTCCATTTCCAACTCTTCTTGGTCCATTCAGCTATTGCCTCTATAGCCCACCATATTTCGTTAACATATTTCGAATCTTTACTGGTATTGTAATATTCATATAGTGCATTCATATAGGCACCTTCAACGTCCATTTGTATTTGCATATAAGCTGCATTTCCAACTCTAACTGGAAACGATTTCTTATGGCCCTCGAGCCAATCCAGAATTTCCTCTGCAGGTGGTGCAGTTCCATCTATTGTGTAAAGCGGATGATCAAAACTCTTAGATGATGGATCTACCATTGCAGTTAGAAAGCTTATTATATCCCTAGCCTTTACTAGCAATCCTGCCTTTATTAATGCTTCAGCTGAATATGACGCATCTCTAATCCAAACATATCTATAATCCCAATTTCTTGACCCACCAATTATCTCTGGAAGAGAAGTAGTTGGAGCTGCTATAATTCCTCCAGACGGTTCATAAATTAAGCCAAGAAGTACCAGTAATGACCTATAATACGCGTCCCTATATATGTTAACCTTTTTAGCGTTCTCTAACCTTCCTTTCCAATATTTTATAGCCTTGTTTAAGGCTTCATATGGTTCGGAATAGACAAAGCCCTTATTACTGAATAGACCATATCGTAAATCCTTGGAGTAAAGTAAGTATATATAACCTTTACCTTTCTTCAACGTGAACTCAGTATTATCAAGGGGTATATATTCACCTCCTATCAGTATTTCTATACCTTCTTTAGATTTAGGATTTCTAAATATTAAGCCCCTTCTAGCTTTAATTATAGCTGGTGTTACAAGGCCATATTCAAAAAATGGCTTTATATCTACTTTTAAATCTATTTCACTCTCATATATTCGTATAATTCCCGATAATGATAAGGGTAAGAAGTCTAATATTTCAGCCTTACCTTTCTCACTTTTGAATGCAGTCCTTAAAATCAATGTATTTTCAACATAATCCTCATGGATTATGTCGTATTTTTCATCTGCAGGCCTTATACTGAAATATCCTCCTCTTTCTTCATCCAAAATTCTTGTGAAAATTGATGAAGAATCAAATTTAGGTAATGGTAACCATTCAACACTACCGTTTTTTATTAAAGCTGACGTAATGCCATTGGAAAGAAATTCGTAGTATCTTATCACGCGAATAGTAGAGAGTTTGTCCTAAAAAATTTTAGTCTTAAGTGTTATACTTGCTCAAGTTATAAAGGGCAAGGTAAAATTGGGTAATGATAACGTGTGAACTAATAACTTATGGGTTGACTTATGCTGACCTTAACCTTTAAAGTCTGAGGAAGTATAATAGTTGAATATCTAATGGTAAAACATCAGCAAATTTTCATTCGCTAATAACAATAGATGCTTTATTTTATCCCTATTAAAATGATGGGCACAGAACTGACTTTTCCCCACCACCCTAAAGGGTTTCGGTTTTAATATTTTTAAGGTTCTCTCAATAAGGCTGATGAACACAATAGATATAAATTTGTATATTGATTTGCCCTTATTTCAAGATAAACATAAATGGATAAATATGGAAAGGAATAGTATGTTTAGCGTTGCTATTAATACTCAAACACCACCAATAAGATTTACATTAACATACAGAGATTTATTGGAAAAGTATGGCTATCTGGAGCCTCCAATAGATCTTGGTTTATTAAGTAATGAGGATTATCACACTTCAGTTGGTGGAGTTGCGAAAATGATGTTGAGTCTCATAAACGCTAATGCCTTCTCGAAATCTAGATGGGTCTCATTAGGACCGGGTTACCCTCCATCGGTAAAAATGACTAGTACTGAAGTTCATTTCGTAGATCTAGAAGCTAAATCTTTAGCGAATTATACTAGATTTAAAGAGGGTCTATATAATGAAGCTCACGGACTAGGTAAATATGAACTTGTAGGAGAAGAGTATATAGCTTATGCAAATTATAATTGGCTTTCAGCTCAGAAATTATTGGAATTTTATAAAGACACAGATATCTATTTTATAAATGACTTTCAACAGTTATTGGTAGGGGGAATAATTGGACCTTCTGCTCCGGCGGTTTTATGGTATCATATACCCTTTGTTCCAGAGAATTTAAGCAAAAAATTAAGGGAATTTCTGATTAAAGCATTTGAGAGTTTCGATCTAGTGATCTTAAGCACAAAAAGGGATCTGGAAGGTCTAATAAGAACTGGAGCTAAAGTCAAAGTTAAACAAATTTACCCATTCATAGACCCTTCAGATTATAAGACAGTTGGAAAGAAGGAGATTCAATACGTCGAGGATAAGTATGGATTTAAGGGTGATGATAAGGTAGTTTTAGTTGTTGCGAGAATGGATCCAATGAAAAGTCAAGACTTGGCGATATCCGCAATAAAGAATGTTGACGCTAAATTAGTATTAGCTGGGGATGGTAGTTTTACCAGTAGGACTCTGGGGCATGATAAGGGAAGTATGTGGGTAAGTAGGTTAAAGGAATTAGCGAGGAGCTTAGGAGTACAGAATAAGGTCGTATTTACCGGCTATGTGCCAGATGATGAATTATTTGCACTTTATCAAAGGGCTAACGTGGTTCTTTTACCTTCTAGGATAGAGGGATTTGGGCTAGCAGTATGTGAAGGTTGGGTTTACGGAAAACCAGCAGTCGTAAGTAGTGGTACTGGGGTTAGTGAACTAATTATAGAGGGAGGAAATGGTTTCGTATTTAAATCCGGAAATGTTGAAGAATTGGCTGAAAAACTAAAGTTAGCACTAAAGGATGAGAAGGTTGGATCACTAGGACGAGAAACCGTTAAGAGGTGCTCAGTGAACAATGCTGTAAATGAACTGAGGGAAGCATTTGACCTAGCGTCTGAAGAGTATAAGAAATAACGTTACTGATTATCGAGCATGGATTTTAACTTCTCCCACACGTTATCTATATATTGCTCTAAAATCTTTATTTGATCCTCTGTCAATCTCTTGAATCTTCCTTGAACACTCAGAAAGTCTCTTATAGGTCTTCTAGTTCTTCTGTCAAGACAATGTAAACTTTCTGAACTAATGCTTAATTTTCCATTATAGTATTCAAAGAGTGGCCAATAGCAAGTCTGTACTGCCAATTTTGCCACTTCAGCAGTTTTTGAAGGATCAAATAACCAACCGTAAGGATCAGGAGTTAGGACGTGAATATATTTGAAACCTTCGACTTGCTTGGCTTTATTTAACTTCTCTATATAATCATGTGGATATCCTACAGATGCAGTAGCCACATAAGGTACGTTATGCGCTATCATTAATAATGGCAAGTTTTTCTTATTTTCCTTTTTTCCCTCTGGAGTTGTAGTAGTAATTGCTCCAAAGGGAGTTGAGCCACTTCTCTGCCCTCCACTATTCATATAGGCCTCGTTATCCACAGTAAGGTAGAGTATATTATCATTTCTCTCAGCAGCTCCGCTTAATGATGCAAATCCTATATCAGCACTTCCTCCATCTCCAGCCCAAACCACTACAGTGACATTCTTACCTCTTTGTTTATACGCTCTAGCCAAACCAGCAGCCGTAGCTGGACCAGCCGCAAAGGCAACGTTCACAGTAGGGAAGTTGTAAGCATTATAAGGCGCATTTCCTTGTATTACTGAGGAACATCCCGCAACTACTACTAGAACCATATCTTTACCTAGTCCCATTCCTAGCATTCTCATTGCCATATTCTCTGGGCAGCCGGGACAAGCTGAAGTCCCGGATAAGATACCATTATGCTTATTCAATATCTCTCGGAGTCCTAAACTCAATCTTCCCCACCTCCTTTGGATAATACCAAATTACATCATCCTTTAAACCTTCTACAAACTTGTTAAATATATACAATAGCTCGCTCTTGTTAACTGTAACACCTCCCAACCCACTCACTACACCTTTTACCTGTGGTACAATGTCCGATATTGTGGACTTTACTTCAACGTAAAGTGGTCCTCCACCCCTACCAAAACTCGTACTTCTATCTAACACTAGAACAGCCCTTTTATCCTTCAACGCATTTCTTATCTCCTTCTCACTCCAAGGTCTAAGATACCTTATTCTTAACATGCCTATTTTTATCCCCTTCTCCCTTAATGTATCTACAGCCTCCATGGCATCTCCTGCCCAAGCTCCCATTAAAACTATTGCGTAATCCGCATCTTCTAGTTTATACGACACATTTAGTGTGGAGTAATCTCCTAATGGATTAATTTTCTTATTATATTCTCTTCCTATTTCTTTTATTATATTCTCTGAATTTCTAAGTGCTAAATCTATTGATTCCCTTAGTCTCATATAGCCCTCCGGAGGGAATATGTTACCCATACCTATTGGGTCCTCTGTATCTATCACATATGGCTGTCTCCTTGGAGGTAAGAATTCGTCTACTTGATCTTGATCGGGTATTAGTACATTAGTCTTAGTATGCGAAAGGATGAATCCATCCATACCGACCATCATTGGTAAGAATACTCTCTCATCCTCTGAAATCCTAAACGCTTGTAAAGTTAGATCTAATGCTTCTTGCGGATTGGATGCAAAAGCCATTATCCATCCACTATCCCTCTCACTTGTAAAGTCGGTATGCTCATTCCAAATGTTCCAAGGAGCTCCTACTGCTCTAGTACCTACAACCATTACTACTGGTACTCTACTCCCAGCCACCCACCAAATCATTTCGTGCATGTAAAGCAGGCCTTGCGATGCGGTAGCAGTAAAAGCCCTAACACCACCTAAAGCAGCACCGAACGTTGCAGCCATTGCCGAGTGCTCACTTTCAACTCTCACTATTTCGGTTTCAATTTCACCTTTAGCTCTCATCTCAGCTAATTTCTCAATTATCGTAGTTTGTGGCGTTATTGGGTATATTCCTGTAACTCCTACTCTCGCTAGTTTCACACCTAACGCAACAGCTTCATTTCCAGAAATAATCTTTCTAATCATTGCTCATTCACCATACTTATAGCCTTAACTGGGCATACATTGGCACAAACTCCACAGCCTTTGCAATACTCATAATCCACTCTTACCTTACCATTGCTAGGGACTATTGTGGATTCTGGGCAAAACATAAAACACACTTTACAGCCTATGCACTTGTTATAATCAACAACAGGTTTTACTATTCTCCATGCTCCAGTTCTTCCTCCAGCACCCTTATTGGGTCTAGTTACAGGAAAGTATTGATATTCAAGCAGTGACATACTCAACACCAACTTGTTCATAGGCCAATCTTGTACCTTTTATGTTGAGTTCAGCTATTTTGCCTCCAAATTCCTCTTCTATTGCTTGCTCAAGTGAAGATAATTTAGGTATTCCCATTACCCTTATTAACGCTCCTAAGATGATTACGTTCACCATCGGCCACCCTGACTTTACTAGGCCTAGATCTGTTGCAATTTTAGTTGCATTAACGTGAAAAGTTCTCCAGTTAAGATCCGGTTTGGAAGGTGAATTTAATATTATCGTCGAAGTATCTTTTAGTCCTCTGAACAAATTCCTAGATATTTGGAGAAGGGAATTATCTATTACGACCAAGTAATCTGGTTCTTCTACTGGGGAAGTAACCCTAATCGGGTTCTCGGATATTCTACAATATGCCTCTATTTCTGCACCTCTCCTTTCCGCTCCATAAATGGGAAAAGAAGAAGTGTAAAGGTTTTCATATCCAGCTGCTTCAGCTAATAGTTGAGAAGCCGTTACAACACCTTGTCCACCTCTACCGTGGAATCTTATTTCGAGCAATAAATAACCACCTATTAGAACTGTATACTCTTCATCGTTTAAAAAACTAACTATAAAAAATGTTTAAACTTTAGGTAAGCCGTAATATATAACTTTTTCATAAAATTCTTTCCTATGTTCGGTTTCAGAAACAATATTCATAATTTCAACTATAATGATAATTTCAGGAATTATGATTGAAATTAATGATATGAGAATCGAAACAATGTTGAGGCTCGTTCTAACTTTAGACCTCATGTGATTAGAGATTATTTCTATAGCTAATATTATCACTAATGGAATAATAGTTATTGGATCGTGGGTTAAAAAGTATGCAATTGGTAGAGACATTGTAAAGATACTCCCTACGAATGAAACTGGAGTATCAGCCTTATACCACGACGGCCTACTTTTCAACATATAGATTATAATACTTGAGATAACTCCAGCGGTTAGAAATACTAACGCGGGATAGTAAAATACGGGTTTCACTATACTTAAGATATAGAATAGTATCGATAAGGATGAAAATAATACTTCTCTGCTTAACCAAGATGTCTTCAAGTTGTAAATAACTCTGTAAAACCTATCAGTTCTCCTAGCGTGATTTACTGATAAGAGTAAAGAAGCTACTAGTAAGATAACGCTTACAATACTCCAGAATGGCAATTTAAAGAGAGAATAACCCAACGCGAATTCACTCCCAATTGTAAAAGCTAATAGTCCCAAGTAATTCTCCTCCTTTTTAGTATGTAAAACATTTGCTTTAAGGCTCTCCTTTATTTCTGGTTGTTTTATTACTATCCTTGGTTTAGTTATCTCCGAGGGAGGAAGATAATCTACTTCTGCCTCTCCTTTCTCTATCCAACCAAATGCTAATGCCCCTGTAGGACAAGCTTCGACACAGTATGGTATGCCCTTTCCCTCTGCTAAACGAGCATAACAAAAGTTGCATTTAGTCATGATTCCTTCATTATTGAACTTTAAAGCCTCATATGGACAAGCCCACGTACAGAATCCACATCCTATACATTTATCATCTCTTATTCTGACTATTCCCATTTCGTTCTTCTCTATTGCATTAGCGGGGCATACTTGCATACACGTTGGATTATCGCAATGATTACAAGCAATTGAGAGCGCTGTTTTACTCTCACCATATGGCATCACGATTAAGCTTCTCCAGTTAAGGTTACCATAAGCTTTATTGCAAGCATCAACGCAAGCGTTACAGATTATGCACTTATTATGGTCAAATATGAATCCTAATTTCCTTTCCATATGTTAATATCTCGTAAAATAGGTTAATAACATTAGCTTTATATCGATATAAATTGATTAAATTTTATGGAAACACCATTTTACAAATACGCATTAATGAGGAATTTCATAAGAGAGATGATAGAACATGACTCCATTAGTGATTTTGTAAAGGAAAAATTGACTAGTGATCTAGAAATGAAGAATAGATTTTGTAATGAAGATGAGGATACTTTAAAACAGTTGATCAGCGAGGTTATTGAATACGTTACTTTGGGTAAAGGGAAGGGAAAAGAAGAGGAAATTTTGAATGCGATAACTAGCTCATGTCGTTAATTAGCTGTAATACATACTCTGGAGTTATTGGTATTTCAATCCTATTGATTGGTTTCTTTAGTATGTCCTCTAAGGCATTAATGATAGCAGCTGGAGGTACAGTAGCTCCTCCTTCCGCAACACCTTTAGTGCCTAGTGGTGTAAAAGGTGAAGGGCTAATCATATGTTGGATCTCGAATTTAGGTACCTCTTCTGCCGATGGAATCCAATAGTCTGCAAAAGAAGTTTGCCTTGGAATCCCATTTTCATCATATTCAACTTTCTCTAAGAGCGATGCTCCTATCCCCATTGTAGTACCTCCCATTAGTTGTCCATCCACTATCATTGGGTTTATCATAGTTCCGCAATCGCTCAATACTACGTACTTAAGTATTTTTATAAATCCAGTATCCTTATCAACCTTAATTACTACACCATGTGCGTTAACACCATAGGTCGTGGAGAAATTCACTCTTCTCTTATCATCAGCTACGTTTACATTATATGAATTGATGGTAACCGAAACGTCTAATCCTATTTCGTCTCCTATTAAGTACGATCTGTTATATATTATGTTAACTGCTTCCTTAATAGAGAACGACTTGTTACTTATTTTTACTATTCCATTATCTATTTTTACCTCGTCTTTTTCAACGTTGAACATTTTAGCTAAGTACTGTCTCATTTTTTCCTTTAATTTTAGGGCAGCGGTGTAAACAGCTGAAATACCGACTACAGAGAATCTGCTACCATAAAATCCTGTCCCTGGGGGACCTGCAGTATCGCCTAATACGACTTTCACGTCATCAATCGGAATACCTAGAACATCAGCAACTACTTGGGATATACTAGTTTCATGCCCTGTACCCATAGTATTAGTTGAGAGAAACACCGTAACGTCGCCTCCGCTATCTATCCTCATATACACACCCTCATAGTAAGGTGTCCTAGGTTTATTGACAACTAGCGTTTGGAAAGCTAATGAAGATCCGGGTTCCAATGCCAATGCTATCCCAATTCCTGTGTACTTATCCTTGTCCTTTACCTCCAGTTGACTAACAAGTTTCTTTAATGCCTCTCTGTAATTTCCACTATCATATACTGCACCCGTTATGTGTTCATAAGGAAGTTTATCAATGAAATTTTTCATTCTTAATTCCATTTCATCAATTTTACTTACTTTAGAAACGCTTTTCACGAGGTTTTCCAATACTAGAACTGCTGGTGGAATTCCTAGTCCCCTATATGCCCCCGTTGGTGGTTTATTCGTAACTACTCCGGATACTCTGAACTTAAGGTATTTCATTTTATATGGACCAACCAATTGATATATTTGTCTGAGAATTGGTAAGGGTTGGTAAGTGTGCAAGTATGCCCCAAAGTCCTCTACTAAGTCAATTATTGCTCCTAATAGTTCATCCCCCTTATATAAAATCTTTGCAGTGTAATGTCTATCTGGTCCATGAATTGCAGAAATTATATGTTCATATCGAGTCTCTATATACTTTACCGGCCTTCCAGTTATTATTGAGGCTAATGCTGTCATGGCTATGGGTTTTAGAAAGATCTTTCCGCCAAACCCTCCTCCAGAGTCTGGGACAATTATCCTGACCTTAGATCTAGGAATATTGAAGATAATGCTCAATGCCGTCTTAAAGACTTGTGGAACTTGTGTATTTGCATATATTGTTAAGTTTCCGCTAATCTTATCAAATTCAGCTATTACCCCATTGGTTTCAAGAGGAGCCGGTAGGATCCTATTATATCTAAACTTTTTTTCTATGTAATTGTAATCCTTTGGCTCCTCTCCATATTCGAAAATATCGCTATACACAATGTTGGAGCCTAGTTCTTTGTGTAAAGTAGGTGAGTTAGGACCTATTGCCTTAAACGGATCAGTTATCGGCTCTCTAGGCTCATAATCCACATCAATTAGTTCCAATGCATCATAAGCCTCATATCTATCCCTACCTAATACTAATCCTATTGGTTCTCCAAAATACTTTGCCTCATCTTTAGCTAAAATATACTCCTTTGGTACTCTCTTAGGATCAGGGACGAAAAAATTGGGCAATGGCGAAAATTCCTTTGTATCTTCAAACGTTATTACGCTGAAACCTCTTTCCTCAACTCTTTTGGGATCAATCTTGAATTTAGTCCAAGCGTAATTCGACCTCAATACTGCCATGTATAGCATGTTAGGAAAGTAAATGTCGTCAATGTATCTACCTTTTCCAGTCAAAAATCGTAAATCTTCAACTCTCTTAACTGGACTACCAATATACAAGGTCACACCTTATAACCAATGAATTTATTGTAAAGAAATCTTGCTGCACTAATCCTTTGAATATCGTTTGTCCCTTCATATGTTTTCATTATTTGTAGATCCCTTAGCATTCTCTCCAATCCGGTAGAGGTAGTAACGCCATAACCACCGTAGACACTCATAGCCCTTAATATAATTCTCTCAGCAGATTCGGTGGATATGAATTTCGCCAACGATGCTGCTACTGTGTATTCATTTTCTTTACCATTCTTGAACAATGTCCCGGCCCAATAGGTTATTAGTCTTGCCACTTCCAAATCCGCTAACGATTCAGAAACTTTGGTTTGAACTAATTGAAATTCCGCTAGTTTCTTTTCGAATGCAGTTCTTTGAAGTGAATAATTTATCATTTTCTCTAATGCAGCTTGTCCAATTCCTAAGGCTTGTGAAGCTACTATGGTTCTAGCGAAATCAAAAGAACTTACCGCATATTTAAATCCATTGCCTTCCTCTCCTAGTAGATTTTCGGCGGGTGTTTTCACATCCTCAAGTAAAATTTCAGCAGTATGTGAGGACTTTAATCCAGTAGTTTCGATTCTACTTACTGGTTTCACTGCGTCTTTCTCCACAACAAGCATTGATATGCCTTTCCATCTGGCCTTAGGATCTGGAGGTGATGTTCTAGCTGCAATTAAGTAATAATCAGCAATATCACCATTAGTTATGAAAATCTTTCTTCCATTTATCACATATTCACTATCTAATTTCTTTGCTGTTGTCTTTATACCAGCTACATCTGATCCAGCCACAGGCTCAGTAACAGCAAATGCAGCTACTTTATCGCCATTAGCTACTGGTGTGACATATTTTTTCCTTAATTCTTCGTTTCCAAACCTAGATAACGCATAAATAAACATCCAATTTATTAATAAAAATGTGCTAAATGAGGGCCAAATTCTAGCCATCTCCTCTGTTGCTGTAAGCAATGATAAATAATCCGCTCCTTGTCCCCCTAAATCTTGTCTAGCAAATAAGCCATATAGGCCTATTTCCTTAGCCTTTTGTTTAACCTCTAAAGGAATATCTAATTCTTTTTCACCTATTTCAACATACTTTGCCAATATATTTTCAGCAAAATCCCTAACTGCACTTCTTAATAATTCATGATCTTGCGTTATTTCTACTTTAAAATCCTCCAAGGACTTAAAAGGAAATACCATAAAATAAAATCGTTTTTATCATTATTATTTTTTCCCTAGCTTACTCAACATAACTTTACAGAAATCGATTGCGTTGCCTACAACAAAGTAATCCGCGTTTTCAAGTATTGGTGCATTCTTATCAGTATTAACAGCAACTATAATTTTCGAATCCCTTATACCAGCTATATGTTGAGGCTGACCAGATATTCCCAAGGCTATATATAATTTGGGCCTAATTCTTAAACCGGATAAACCTATTTGCCTATCTTCTGAAACCCAATTGAGCTCAGCAGCTACCGGTCTGCTTCCACCAACTGCTCCACCTAACGCTTTTGCCAATTCTTCTGCGTATTTTACGTTTTCCTTAGATCCAATCCCTCTTCCTACGCCAACTACAATATCTGCAGTAGCTAAATTAACTCCAGAGGAAGTTGATTTCTTACCGGCAATTTTAACCCTACCCTCTTTCAATTGAACCTTCTCTACACTAGGCTGAAGTTCCTTAGGTTGTAATTGCGTATTTGCAATAGTTATAACAATTGGTAACTCGCTCTCTAGAGTAACCAACCCCATTCCACTATAGGCTACCCTATTTAACGTGATTTTCTTATCTTCAACCTTTAGTGAGACTACATCAGTAACTATAGGTAACTTTAACCTCCCCGCTACTCTTCCAGCTATTGCCCTATCCCTTCTCACATTTCCAGTTAGTATTACATCTGGAGAGAGTGAAGATATTAGATCTACAATACCATCTTCATCCATTTTATCAATAATGTATAGTTTGTTTACGAACTTAACGTTCTCGTTGTCGGATATTCCTATTACTTCTCCTCCGAAGCTTTGAGCTACAGCTGCTGCCATTTTTAAGAATACTGGACTTTCCGAAAACACTACAGCTTTCATACTAGATCACCCCATCAGACTTTAAATATTCAATTAATTTATCAACCGCCTTATTTATGTCACTTTCCTCAATAACTATTCTCTTTCGATTCACGATCATTGGTTTAATTTCCCTTATTCTAACCTTAGATTGTGCATCAAATTTGACTTCCTTAACTGGCTTCTTAGAGGATTCCATTATTTGCTTAACGCTTGGGATTCTAGGAGTATTTATTTCACCACCAACACTCACAACTAAAGGTAGACTTGATTCAACAGTCTCAATATAGCTTACCATTCCCCTATCCGCTGTAACCTTATTTCCCTCGATCTTAAGTGATTTTACGTTAGAAATGTAAGGAAGGCCAAGAAGTTCAGAAACGTAAGCGGGTAAGGCTGAAGTTCCACTATCAGTTGTCATTTCCGAAAATAATATTATATCTGGATTTAGCGTCTTCACATTTTCAGCTATCGCCATAGCAGTAACGTAGACGTCTGGATCTTTAACTAAGATAGCTATTACTTCATCAACTCCCATAGCTAAGGCTTCCCTAATGCTTTTCCTATCGTTACTACCTACTGTAATACCCGTAACCTTACCTCCAAACTTCTCCTTTAACCTTATGGCTTCTTCAATAGCGTTCTTATCATAAGAACTTACCTTTAACGGGGCATCAGTATTTAGCTTGTCCCCCACAACCTTAACCATTTGATCATCTGGAACTATCTTAAAACCAACAATAATATTCATATTTTATTCTCGGATTGACTATTTATAAAACTAGTCACAATTTCTAATATTTTAAGCAAAACTTTTTAGTGTTAAAAAGAAATATTAAGCGAGATTATGATCTTGCTTCCAATAATAATTACTGTTACTATGCTTCTGGCCATGTTTTACGTAATTTACGAAGTGGAAAGGTGGAGATCAACAAGGAGAGTATTATTAGCACTATACGTTGAAGGAATGATGCTAACAATGAATATAGGAGGTTATCTTTATCTAATTAGCAACAATCCGTTCTACTTTTTGATAGCTAACTCCGCATATATGATTTTCGGATTATATCCATTACTTAACGTGAAGGAAGTTAAAATGAGACAATTTGTATACAGCTTATTTGCGTTACTTATGGTAATTTCTGAAATAGCAATGGGAGCGTTAATTTACACTTTGGAAACCTCAATTCCAGCTAACATAGATACGTCTATTGGGAACATATACTTCGTGAGTGTAATGATGGTGGAAATGGCGTTTACGCTAATATTGTCCTTTAAAAATATTGATAAAACATTGAGGAACTATCTAATTGGTTTATTACTCTTAATGCCTTGGTTTCCCCAAGTGTTTCCTTTAATAAGTTTACCAATATGGCTCTCTGCCATCATAATGATTGGGAATACGATACTAATTTACGATTCTCTGTATAAGCAGAGATTAAGGGCTTCACAAGAGACCTTTACAACGATCGAATTAACATCTATTTTCACATTGATGATGATAGGGGAGTTCTTATTCTTCCTCTATGACACCTTAATAGTTTTTGACATATCTATGATAATAGGAATGGCGTGGTTCGTTTATAGGGCATTGGCTGGACCAAACCCGAGAAAAGGGAATTACACTAGAAATCCTTTATTGGCGTTCACAATAATCTTCCTCACATTCATTATGGAATTCTTCATGGGAGGGGTATTGGATTTCGTTGAAGGAATCTTTTCGCCCAGAATTTCTGGATTTATAAATAGTCTAACATTACCGTGGCAACCCTTGACAAATCCAATAAATGTGTTGTGGGATTTCATAGACTTAGTTGGATCAGTTCTGGGTTCCATGTGGTTTTTAATAATGATGGGAATAGAGATGGGATTCTTAGCGTTTAAGAAAATGTTAGAAATGAGAGTTAAGGAAGTAAGGGTTAGGATGAGTTTAATGATCCTAGCTTATGCGTTATACACTATTTACATCCCAATGTTTAGCCCACTTTCAGATCGTCTACCCTACATACCCTATATGTGGTCAATGGGGATAGGAACGCTAGGAGGATTTTCAAATTCCGTACTCTTAGGTCTTATAGGAACTTACGTGGTTTACGCAATTCTCTCTTTCTTATTCGGCTCGAGAAATTTGTGTTCTGTAAGTTGTACTGCACCCTTAATGTATCAAGGTACCTTTTATGATTCACTTAAGGTTTACAATAGAACCTCAAAAGTAGGGAGGAAGTTGATGACGTCCAGAAGTCCGAATTGGGTTAAAGGGATAACGCTTGGTGTTTCAATATTAGTACTAATAGCCGCAGTCATATCATATCTTAATTCATTGGGCATAATTAGTTTTACGCTATTTGGCACTGATATTACTTTTCTAATGTATTTTATGTGGTTTGATATAATTTGGTATCTCTTATTCATTTCTATACCATTCCTAGGTACATTCGCGTGTGTTACCACTGGATATTGCTATTGGGGAGTATTTAATCAAGCCATTAGTAGTATAGGTTTATTTAGATTGAAGGTAAAGGATCCGATGTTATGCGTTAACTGTAAGACAGTGGATTGTGCCTTTGCTTGTCCAGTTGGAATTACAGATATGAGGGGATGGTTTATAAAGAAAGGGGAGTTTAAGTCATTTAAGTGCGTTGGAATAGGCGAATGTGTTAATGCTTGTCCATATGATAACATTTATTTCTACGATGTAAGGCAATGGATAAAGGAAAGGTTTAAACACTAAGAACATTTTTTATTCACATTTAACTTTTTTACAGATGATCGAAAGATAACTTTTTATTATATAAAGTATAAAAGAGATATAGTATGCCGTTAAAGACATTTGATACAATAATAGTTGGGGCAGGAATTGCTGGATTAAGTGCTGCATTATATTCTTCTAGACAAAAACTATCAACGTTAGTACTATCAAAAGATCTTGGTGGGCAATTAACGTTAACAGATTTAATAGAGAACTATCCCGGAATAGAGTCAACTGGAGGATTAAGTCTGGCACAAAAGATTGAGAAACAAGCTAAGAAGTTCGGCGCGGAATTCATTTATGGAGAAGAGGTTAAGGAGATAGCGCAAGAGTCTGACGTATTCATAATAAAGGGAATTAAAGGTGAATACGCTGGAAGAGCTATAATTTTAGCGTTTGGTAAAACGCCTAGGGAAATTAACGTCCCTGGAGAGCAAGAGTTTAAAGGAAAAGGAGTATCATACTGTGCAATATGTGATGCGGCATTCTTCAAGGGTAAGCCAGCAGCCGTAGTAGGCGAAGGCGAGCCTGGGATAGAGGCTATAGAGTTGTTGTCTAATTACGCAAATCCAGCATATTATATTACCTCATCGTCTTATCTGGCGGGTGAGGAGGAGATCGTGAAGAACGTGTTGAATAAGCCTAACGTTAAAATATTTACGTCCTCAAAAGTTTTAGAAATAAGAGGGAACAGTAAGGTTGAGGAGATTATGATAAAGAAGGGAGATGAGATAATATCGTTGAGGGTTGATGGTGTTATAATTGAAATGGGTTATGTTCTGAAAACTGAGTTCCTAAAAGGCTTTGTTGAGTTAAATGAGAAAGGCGAGATAGTTGTCGATGAATTAGGAAGAACAAGTAGAGAGGGAGTATTTGCAGCGGGGGATGTTACTCAAACGCCGTATAAGCAAGCCGTTGTAGCTGCCGCTGAGGGAGTTAAGGCTGCATTATCAGCCTATAATTATATTAGAAGTAAGAAGGGTCTCCCACCAGTTAACGTAGATTGGAAAGCTGAAAAGAAGAAGGTTAGCTTCAGGCTCTAGCTTTTTATCTTTCTCTTTTTATTATTATTGATGCAAACGTATTTTGTTCCTTTAGCTGTAGATCAAAATTATAATGAGATAAATTTTCATAAACAAATTGCAATCTCCTTATTGAATTTGGATTTAGAGAGGAAGGAGAAAATAGTAAGAGCGTCAATAATAGGATGGCCCTTACTAATAAAAAAGACCGACCAAGGGTTTTTAGTTTTAGATCAGACTTTAAAAACTTCCTCAAGAATACTAAAGTATCTCTACCCTCCATTCAATGATATGGCTTCACAATTTTCTTCAATAAATGATTATACAACATTTGTATCTAATTTGAAGAAGATAAATTTAGAGCGAGTAAGCTCCAGTGAGATAACGCTAGTAGGTTTATTAAATTTTGAGATTGATAGGTTACTTAGAGTTGCAAAGAACACCTCAAACGTAAATCATCAATTATTTCTGCTAGATTCCAAAATCAGTGACCATGACGTGAAGGTAATTAACGATACTTTGATTAACTTAAAGGCTGAGGCTTTATCCACAATAACGTCGCTGGAAAACCTATTAAAAGAAGTTGATGATGCTAGATTAAGGATAAAAAAGGATTATGTCAGTAAACTAGATGAGATTAATAAAAAATATAATGAGTTAATTGAAAACAAGAAAAAGGAGATTAATAACGAGATTCAGAAAGTCTACAGTGAGATATATAATGAAACGAATAACGAGATTAACTCCCGAGTCTCAAGACTTGCTGATACGACAACTAGGCATGTTATTACAAGTTTAAAGTACGAAGGGGGAATTGTAGGAAAGGACGAATTTGAAAACTCTAAGAACGAATTTGAAAGTCTGTTAAATGAACTAAGACAAGTAAGGGATTCGATTGCTGGGAAATATTTGGAAGAGGTTAAAAATTTAAGAAAGGAACTTGACTCCTTATATTCCAATAAGAATTCTGAGATCGAGAATATAAATAAATCGATTAGAGATTTGGATAGTCTTACTAACGACTTTAAGAATAAGGCTAATAAGATTAAAGAAGATATTGAGAACTTCATCAAGTATATAGAATCGTTCTATAATACTAAGCTAGATCTAACTGAGGATACTACTTTAATCGTGCCATTCCTTATAGCTAAAACAAATACAGGAAACACATTGGTAGTGGAACCTCAATTATACAAGGGAAAGGCTAAGGGTATTCTGGGAAAGGTTTTCAAGAAGTCCGACCTATCTGAGACTTTATTGAATCTCCAAATCTTTACGGAATACTTAAAAACTATTGATATTATTGATAACGTTAAGATGCACTCCATACAAGTGAACAGCGCATTTAAGGAAATTAAGGATGAAGGGTGGAAGAGTATTGATTCCCTAGAAGAACTTTACGACTGAAAGCCTCGCCATTTATGGCAGGGATGAAATCAGACATGACCTGGTACAGCATTTACGCGTCTTATTACCAGAAAGTAGTAGAATACTATCAACAACGCTATGTAGATGGCAATATCTATATAATAAGGTAGAGGTATTAGATAAACTAGTATTAATAATAACGGAATGAAATAAATTAGTCCCCTATATTTCGAAACCCTAGAAGTTCTGTATCTAGGATATGGCATTGCATTAGAGAAATTTGAGAGTAATACTAAGTAGACTATGATAATATATGGATCGTACGTATCATTAAGATATGCCTCTAAACCGTCTTGAATTCTCCTTATTTCACCCACCTCAGTGTTACTAGTGGTGAAGATTTTTACGCTATTCTCATACCCTCTCATGAACGCAACCAACTGTGGTCTGCTTACAATGAAATTGAACATACTATATTGTAGATTAAAGTTTTTAATTTCACCGATCTTAGAATTGTATTGATAAATATCATAAGTATTAAACCCTTTGCGTTTTAGCAGTAAATTATAGCTACCCTCAACTCTTATTTGGTTACCCTCAACCTTAACAGTACACAACGTTAAATCTTCTGAGCTTATTGTACCGTTAGAATATCTAAATATCATTAGACTCTACCAGTTATCCCTAGAATATTAGCTTTCTCATCTTCCTAGCGTAATTTAGGGCGTATTTTCTAGACAATAAATACTTCCTACTTTTAAGATAGAAGTAGTAAGCCTTGTAGACTCTCGGTAACCTAACATGGTAAAGACGAGATCTATAACCCATGTAGTGAAATAGTATTTAAGGATAATAAGGATTAGTTAACATTATAGGGAATGCTGATTTTTCCTATTACTAAACATAAGTGATATAAACGATTACTCAAAAGGTAATACTATGGCTTTAAACGAGAGAAGAGTGATAGCAATTATCTTAACAGTGATATTAGCTGGAATAGCAATTGGTGGAGGAATTTTCGTATTATCCAGCGTATTTAAAATAATTCCAAGTGATTATCTACTCTATATTTATGCTGGAATTTGGTTTATAGTAGCAGTTATCGTTTCATACTTCATAGGATCTCTCATAAGGAATAGGTTAGGAAATGTGATAGGGTACGATAATGCTAGTAGTGTTTCGTTTGTAGTTAGACTTATTGGGTATATTATAGCCTTTATAGGATTCTTTGTACTGGTGAGAGTGAGTTTAGGGGCAGCATTAGCAGCAGGCGGTTTCGCTGGATTGGTTTTAGGCTTAGCTTCACAAGATGTGCTTAGTAACATATTCGGTGGGATAATGCTAGTAATTTCTAGACCGTATAAGGTAGGAGATAGAGTGACAATATCAACGTGGCAATATGGTCTAATAGCCCCGACTTATCCTCCAAAGTTCTTCTCCAATGATTTCTTGATTCCAGGATATACTGGTACAGTCACGGACATATCCTTGCTTTATACTACAATATTTACTGATGAGCAAGTTCCAGTAAAAATACCAAATAGTATAACGATTCAGGCTGCAATCTTCCTTCATAACAGAGAGGAAAGAAGGAAGGTTAGAACTAAGTATGAAGTTTTCAAGGATATCGATCCTGACGTTCTAATAAACGTCCTTAAGGAAAAGATAAAAAAATTGGATTTCGTAATAGAAGAACCTTCAATTAAAGTTCTAGAAACTACATTAAATACATACATATTAGCAATCGATACGATATGTAAAACTACATACGAAGAACCCCCAAGAAGCGAAATATTGAAAGTTGTTATGAGGACAGTAAGAGAACTTCAAGCTAAGACCGCATCTAGTAGTGGAAACAATAATAGATAAAAAGTCTTGTTTTAACATTTTACCGAAATGATTACGATAAGGAATGCGAGACTATTAGACGGAAGGATTGTAGATATTGGAATAGAAGACGAGAGGATATCCTGCCTAGGTGAATGCAGAGGTAATGACGAATTAATAGACGCTGAAAAGAAATTAGTAATCCCACCATACTTTAACATGCACTTCCATTTGGACAGCGCTTTTACCAAAGCTGTGAATAGGAGTGGAACACTATGGGAAGGAATAAGGATATGGCAAGATATGAGGAATAGGATAAGCGAAGATGAAGTAATTAGAAATGCATTAACCGCGGTAAAGCTATTCGTAGCATACGGTACTCTTTGGACAAGGACACACGTTGATATTACTGAAAGATCCTTTAAACTATTGAGGGCAATTAATAAGGTTAAGGAGGAGAGTAAGGATATGGCAGATATTCAGATTACTGCATTCCCTCAAGATGGTATATTTACAGAGAAGGGCAATGACGAACTTCTTAGGAAAGCTTTAGAAAATGGCGTAGATAATGTTGGATTAATTCCTCATAATGAGATTACTAGAGAGGATGGGTTTAGGTCAATTAAATTCGCATTTGAATTAGCTAAGGATTACAATAAGGATGTTGATGGGCATATTGATGAGACTGACGATCCCAATTCAAGGTATTTGGAAGTTTTGTTAAAGGAAACCATCGAGAATAAATGGGAAGGGAGAGTTACCGCTGGTCACGCTACTGCAATGCACAGTTGGGATTCAGCATACAGGTTTAGGATATTGCCATATGTAGCTAAAGCCGGAATAACTGTTATACCGAATCCTTTGATAAATGTTGTTCTTCAAGGTAGGTTTGACGGATATCCTAAAAGGAGAGGAATGGCCCCCATAAAGGAAATGTTAAACGCCAATGTTAACGTGGCATTGGGTCATGATTGCATAATGGATCCTTGGTATCCTTTAGGAATAGGAAATATGTTACAAGTTCTCTTTATGGCTATTCATTTGGATCAAATGACGGGTTTTGAAGAGTTAATTTCCTCAATTAATTTGATAACTTTTAACGGGGCTAAGGCATGGAGAGTTAAAAATTATGGGATTGAAATTGGGAATGAGGCAAACTTGCTAGTAACTGATGCCGATGACGTCATAGATTTAATTCGTTTCATGTCACCTCCTAGATTTGTGATAAGGAGAGGAAATGTGATAGCTAAGGAGGGCAAATACGTTTTATTCAAAGGTAAGTGGGAAAAGGTAAAGGTTAAATAATAATTTTATAAACTTACCCGCGTGATCCAAACTATGGATGTAAGTGTTTTCCTTGCTGCATTAGGGATATCCCTTCTTGAACTAACTGAAGCTGGAGCAATAGCTGCAATATATCATAATATTTACAAAAACAATTTGCCATTCATTTACGCGGTATTAGGCGTTGCAGTTGTCCTAATACCAACCTTCACTGTGGGTAGGTTAATTTACTTGGTTCCATTAAATTATGTACTTTTAGCCTCTGCGGTAATTCTATTCTACTTCGGTTATAGATTAATAAGGAGTGCTAGGATGTCATTCAAAGGAATTAGAAAGAAAGGAGGAGAAGAAAAAGAAGAAGGGTTGTCAGTGGTGTTTACAGTTTCTGCAATTGAAGGATTTGAGGCAGCACTGGTCATATTAGCCCTTATACCTCAAAGCTACTCATCAGCATTAATAGGCGCTATACTAGCTTCATTTTTAGTAGTGATTCTAACAGCAATACTAAAATCACAAGTGGCTAGAATTAGATTACCTCATTTGAAGTTTGTTCTTTCAGCGTTACTCTTTAGCCTAGGTACCTTATGGATAAGTGAGGTTGTCTTCGATATACCAGACCTTATATTACCATTGTTCTTTCTAGCATATTTGGGGATAAATTACGCCATAATAAAGATATGATTTTATTCCTCTTTTACTAAATAATTCCTCAAGACACCTATCTTACTTATCTCAGCTTCAATTACATCTCCAGCTTTCAAAAATTTACCACTAGCTAATCCGACTCCGGGTGGAGTTCCAGTTGATATTACATCTCCAGGTTTAAGTGTTATACCATTTGATAAGTACTCAATTATTTCGTCAATCTTGAATATCATATCCTCAGCGTAAGCATCCTGCCTAACCTCGCCGTTAACCCTTAAGGTTAATCTCAATTCATAGGGGTTCGGTATTTCGTCCTTGGTAACTATCCATGGCCCCATTGGAGCCCCAGTGTCCATACCTTTACCGTGAACCCATCTCATACCGTAGGGCATTTCTGATGGAAATTGTTTATCCCTATAACTAATATCGTTAAATACTGTGTAACCAAATACGTAATCAGAGACTCTTTCCTTTCTTATATACTTCCCCTTTTTCCCAATTATAACTGCAAGCTCAACCTCGTAGTCAACCTTATTTGAAGCCTTTGGATATAATATTGGTTGATTATGGCCAATTAACGCATTTGAGAATTTGGTAAATATGTAAGGTTCCTTAGGTGGCTCATTGTTAGTCTCCTTACCATGAGCCTTGTAATTAACGGCTAATAGGAAGATCTTCTCTGGATTTGTAATTGGTGGGTAATAGAAGATCTTCTCTGGATCATAAGACACTTTATCCTCATTACCTCTCAAATTATCTAAAATAGTCTTTATCATTAACATTGAACCATCTCCACCTTCAATTAGATCCTTAGTATCGTAAAACCAATTTGGGGGCTTAGCATCATACAATAGTTCATAAGCCTTTACAAGGTCAATGACCTTATTGTTCTCATAAACGCCAACTCTCTTAAATTCATTAGGATTTGGAGAAAATAGTAGTATCTTAACCATAAGTAAAATACCTTATTTTATTATAAATAGCTATCTTTTCATTAACAATCTAGAAGGTATACTATTAGAATTAACGTGAACTCTCAGAATTGTTGGACTCTTAAGGGATAATACAACAGCTTCTTCTACACTTTTCTTAAGATCTTCCTTATTCTTTACCTCAATTACATTGACCCCGATTCCCTCCATAACCCTAGTGTAATCAATTTGAAATACATCAGTTGCAAAAGTATTCCCATATCTCATTTTCTGATTTAATCTTAGAAAGTGCTGTACTCCATCCTCTACTAATACTGTTAAGAAGTTAACCTTATATTGGACCGCAGTAATTAACTCGTTTAAACACCCTTGAAACCCTAGATCTCCTATAATACTTACTATTTGCCTCTCTGGAGACGCAATTTTGGCTCCTATGCCAGCTGGAATGGCTGATCCCATCGCGTTAAAGATAAGGGAATTAAAGTACGAATTAGGCCTATATACTTTTATATCCATTGCCATAACCTGATTGGTACCTGCGTCAGCAATTATAACTCTGTCCTCACTTAACATCTCATCTAAAACCTTGGCTAAGTAGTCATGAGTTATTCCGCTACTACTACTTTCTATATTGGTTTTTTCATCTACTTTATAGCTCCATTTGGGCAAATTAACCTTCTCAACTATCTCTTCTAGAAAAGCTTCAGCACTAGCCTTTATGGTAACTTCCGCATTAAAGGAGGTGTTAAATACATTTACGTCTGGATCCACGTGGAGTATCTTTCTTGGCAATTTAATACTCCATCTACTAGTTTCGAGATCGTTAAATGACGTTCCTATTGCTATGAGGCAATCTCCGGGTATTTCACTAAGGTTAAATATTGTTCCAGCATATAAAGGATGATTTTCCGGAATATTCCCTTTCCCTCTAATGGTAGTAAACACTGGAATTCCCAACCTCTCAATGTAACTTATGATGTTCGATCTTGATGCACCATAACCTAAAAGTAGAATTGGTTTTGAGCATTCGCTTAGGAAATTTAATGCTTCCCTTATTTCCTCTTTTGTAGGGTAGACTAATGTTCTATTAATCCTCTTACTAGCTTTATAATCTTCAATATTACTCTTCTCTTCTAGTAGATCAACCGGAACTTCAATGTAAACTGGCCCCATCTTGTCTTCTAGGGCTATTCTAAAAGCTCTTTCCATTACAATTGGAACGTCTTCTGGGGAGTAAATTCTAAAAGAAGCCTTAGTTGCTTGTCTGGCCATTTCCAATTGTAAGTCATAATACCCAGAATCGTGGAGTTGCTTCCTATGCCTATATTTAAATTCCTTATTTAGAGAGATTAGTACAAGAGGTGAACCTTCAGAATAGGCCTCAACTAGACCAGTCAAAGAATTAGTAAAGCCTGGACCATTAACTGACATGAAAATTCCAACATTTCCCTTTAATCTAGCATAATAATCTGCCATTATGGCTCCTCCATACTCTAATCTAGGCATGTAATATCTTATCTCCCCGCTACTTACTCTCTTTCTGAGCTCCTCATATAATGATAAACCATGAGTTCCTGGTATTCCAAATACGTCGGTTACTTGGGAAGAGATTGCGTCAATTAGAAGCTCAGATGTTGTTTTGCCCATAAATTACTATTATTATCCCTATAAATTAATCTGATGTTTTACGAACCAAGTAATTGTAATATTTCTCAGAACTCTTGTCCCAATCATAATTTAAAGATTCTTGATAACTGTTTTTCCATAGTTCCTTAATTCTATCCTCATTTCCTATTAAGTTATTTATTATCTTGCTCATCCTCTCAATATTCTTATATTCTACTATATAGCCATTTACGCCATTCCTTATAATTTCTGGCAAAGATCCCTTATCATAGGCAACTACTGGGGTTCCACACGCATTAGCCTCAACTGTGACCATGCTCCAACCCTCTATGAATGAAGTTACTATTACGATCCACGCTGACTGGTATAGTCTTATCTTGTCTTCCTCACTAACTCTTCCAAGATATTCACCATTAACACTCTTTATTTTCTCGATTACCTCTTTTTCTAGATCTCCTCCTCCTGCCATAATCAGTTTAGCCTTAACTCTCTTAGCTATCTCTATGGCATCTAATGGATTCTTATATTTCTTTAATCTTCCTATCCAAAGTATTAGTGGCTCACTTGCCTTATTGCCGGGTTTGTAAACGTTATGATCAATTCCATTATGAATAACCTCTATTCTATCCTCTCTAGCCTTTAACTTCTCCACTAAATCCCTTTTGGTAGTGTTAGAAACTGCAATAATACTCTTATAATTACTTACACTCCGCTCGGAAAAAGCTACAGCCCTAGCTATTATTGGGTTTAACTCGTATTTAACTACGTCTTGGTGAACGTGATGTACCAATGCAATTGCGTTCTTATTTACTAGGTAAGAATAGAATGGTACAGCGTGGGCTACACTATCGATAACAATCTTATGTTTCCTAGCTTCTACTGGCGCATAGAGGTGTAAGGTAAGTGAATTTCCCCTTCTTATTATCCTAATATTTTCAATCTCCTCTTCCTTGGGTAACCCTTTTACCTCTTCAGAAAGCCACGTTATATTAACTCCTTTCTTTACTAATCTTCTGGATATCTCGTAAATTACTTGTTCAGCCCCTCCAGCTTTATTGTGCCTTAAGTCCCTATGATTAATTATTAACAAATCCACAATTGGAAATGAAAAATCTATCCATATTTATAGCTTATACCTCCTTCTGGAAAGCGGAACTTTATGGCACCATAGGGGCATGCTACTAATGCTGCACCGCATTCCAAGCATCTCTCATAATGTACTATAATTCTCCCATCTGGGGAAGGTTCATAAGTTCCAGCGGGGCAAACTTTAGTGCAAGGCTTATCTTTACAAGTTAGACAGATATCAGTATTTACTTCTATATGAGTGGTCCTATCTACATTATACTTGTTTAATGATAATCTTTTTAGGATATCCATCATATAAATAACCTCATAAGATCAGATAACATCTTCGTAGTATTTACGTTTTCGCTTTTACTTTCTTGAAGCAAAACGTTTATTGGCCTCTCCTTTCCATCGCCAGTCACTGTAAATAACTTGCCTAGAACATTACAAATAACCTTAGGGTACTTAGTGAAAACTTCCTCCTCACTTAATACACTAAAAGACCTTAAAGCTGTTTTCATATCCTTTAGCACAAACGATTCTTTGAGCATCTCGTAATAGATATCAGTTCTACTATAATCGTTAAGCTCCTTGATCTTCTTGGCAGCCTTTCCAGCAATAATTCCAGAACCTATTGCCAAATCCATTCCTCTAATATTAAATCCGTCATTTATTAGAAATCCAGCTGCATCGCCTACTAAGATTAAATTCTTGTCATGAATCTTACCTATCTTATCATAACCGTAATATGGAATTAAGTGTGCGGAGTATTCGAGTATATTCCCGCTTAAGCCTAACGATTCCCTAAATCTTTCCACAATTTCATGTGATGGTATACTAGAATTATATAACGATTCAACTTTTATCGTAACACCTATGGATAATGTATCCTTATTTGTGTAGACGAAACCTCCTCCTTTCAAATTTCCTATTAACCCCATTATAGTTCTAGCCTCACCCTCATTTTCTGGTATCTCTGGTTTAATATCCAACACCTCTTTAACTCCTAACATTAAAGTTTTAGGTTCTAGTTTTTTAACTCCTAAGAATCTAGACACTGGAGCAGTAATTCCACCTGCATCTATAACCAAAGGTGCCTTAAGTTCACCTCTGTTTGTTTCTATTACCACGTAGTCTTTTTCCCGTCTAGCGTTGATTATGAGCGTAGTATAAGAAATCAATACTCCCTCATTTTCAGCCTCTTTAGCTAGCCATTGATCGAATTTAGCCCTTAATATAGTATAACTATTTTTAGTTTTATGTTGGAATGAAAAAGTGATTTTCTTTCCTTCCTCACAATAAATCTCATATGTTTCTTTAGTTACTGGTCTTTCTAAGGGTGCTCTCTCTAATGCATCTGGAAATAGTTGTGATAATGCGTGGACATACATTCTTCCTCCAGAAACGTTTTTACTTCCAGAATATTCTCCCCTTTCTAATACAATTGTAGACAATCCTTCTCTGTTCGCAGTAATTGCAGCAGAAAGTCCAGCTAATCCTCCCCCAACAATTACAATATCGGCGTCGAAGCTCACACTATTATATTTTGAAAGGTCATATATATGTGTTTGGCTTTCCTATATTTGCTTTTTTTATCATGTTCAATAATATCTCATTTCCATTACTAATTATGTAAAGTGTATGAAGTATTAATGCTTTTAATTTGTTCTCCCTACATACTCTCATATCTTCAATACTTTTCTTAACCACTTCCATAAAAGGGGAATCATCTCTATGTAAAAAGTCATTACTACTTCTGAATTCCTTTATCTCTTTCTCTATTTCAGCTAGCAAATCTATTATCTTATCTTGATTCTCATAATCCTTTGCTACTGATAGCAACTCATTACCAGCTTCAATCACGTTACCTTCATTAAGCTTATCAATAACCGCTACTAGCTTTCCAAACATAAAAAATAATTTGAATTCGCTCCCTTATTTACTTAACTACAATTACGGGAATCCTGGATTCTTGGACAATTTTATTCGATACACTCCCTAGGAATATGCGTTGAACCTTTGATAAACCTCTACTCCCAATTACTATTACATCGACTTGGTTATCTTTAGCAAACTCTAGAATAGAATGAGCTGGATCTCCCTCTAAAGTAATACCCTCTGTATCTACACCTTTGCTTTTAGCCTTTTCTATTGCTTTTTTAACATCTTTCTTAGCTTTCTCTTCTAAGCTCTTAGTAGCTTCTAATGGAGGTAATACCCCTGAATTATAAAACAATGTAAGGTCTATAACTTCTACTACAAATAGTCTAGCGGAAAATTTACTAGCCAATTCTATTGCGAAATCTAATGCTCTTTCAGCGTTCTCCGAACCATCATAGCCAACTAGGATTCTCTTCATAGATATTAACCAGATTACATGGATTTAAAATTAACTAGGACCAAGGTCTTATCGATTTCAGAGACGAGACGAATTTATCTAAAAAGTAACTCTTCTCTCTAAAATGCTCATCTATTTCCCTCCAATCTTCTTCCGACAATCTCCAGCCCATTGCACCAGCATTCTCCTCAACGTGGGGTATTTTGGAAGCCTTAACTATTGGTATTAAACTATTTCTACCAGTGATATACCAGTTTAAGGCTACTTGGGTAGCAGTCTTATTGTACCTCTTACCTATGCTTGCTAAGAATTCGTTTCTCGCCAATATTCCATTTTCCAATGGAGTATAAGCCATGTACATCAATCCATTTTTCTCTGCATAAGCTAAAGCTTTCCTCTCATCATCCCTATTTAGCAGGCTATAATGATTCTGAATTGCCACAATCTCGTATTTACTAACACACTCTCTAGCTCTCTCAATTTGATCTACATCGAAATTGCTTAGGCCAAAATACCTTATTACACCATCATCAACTAACTTCTCAAATGCACTTATTGTCTTACAAATGGGTACTCTTGAAGGGGAGTGAAGTAAATAAAGGTCGATGTATGTGCCTAGCCTTTTAGAACTATTTTTAGCTGACTTTATCACATTATCATATTCAGCATGGCTAGGCCAAACCTTGGAGACTATAAACAGCTCATCTCTATTAAATCTCTTAATTGCCTCACCTACTAATTCCTCAGCGTGACCATTTCCATACATTTCGGCAGTATCAATGAGCCTTATTCCTAGCTCAATTGCCTTACGAATCGCACTCACCCACTCGTTATCTCTATCATGAGAAGCGTACCAATAACCTCCTCCAATTCTCCAAGTTCCAAAAGCCAGTGACGATACGGTAAAGTATTTAAATTTCTTAACGTCCTCCATAAATATATCTTAAATTTGTACCTTTTAAAAATTGCTTCTTAATGTACATCATATCTAATATAGGAAGAAAAGGATATAAGTACATAATTTAATTTATTAATATGATAATAAAACCAGAACCCTCATTAAAGGACTTATCATATCTAATAGAAAGTTCTGGACTGAAACCGAGTGATCTACTCAATATGTATAGGAGAATGTTAACGATAAGGTATTTTGAGGAAACGATAAGAAAAATATATCATGAGGGGAAGAATCCCTTCAATATGGCTTCTGGTATAATTAGAGGGGAAATGCACTTATCCATAGGTCAAGAGGCAGTAGCTGTAGGTACATTATATAAAGTTAGGGATGAAGACGTCGTAGTGAGTACTCATAGACCTCATCATCATGCGATTGCGAAGGGCGTAGACGCAAACAAGCTAGTAGCTGAAATTTTAGGTAAGGTAACTGGACTTTGTAGAGGAAAAGGAGGACACATGCACTTGTTCGATAAAACTAAAAACTTTGCTTGTAGCGGTATTGTAGGGGCATCTTTTCCCCAAGCTGCTGGTGCTGCTTTCGCATTTAAATATTCTGGTAAGGATAACGTAGCTATAGCATTTGCAGGTGAAGGAGCAGCAAATCACGGCACTTTCGCTGAAACGTTAAATATAGCAAGTGCATGGGAACTACCATTAATATTAGTTATAGAGGACAATAAGTACGCTGATTCCACACCTAAATCCTTTGTAATGTCAACTACCTTTCACTATCAAAGGGGATTGACATATAACGTTCCGTCATATCTAGTTGATGGAATGGACGTAATAGATGTCTATTCAACTGCAAGGAAGGCGATTGAGAGGGCTAGAAAGGGTTTTGGGCCTACATTAATAGAAGCTCTAACGTATAGATATGTGGGACATTTTGAGGGAGATAGCGAGGAATATAGAACTAAAGAGGAAGTCGAGATGTGGAGTTCACTAGATCCCATAAGGAGATTGGAGAACCGAATATTACGTTTAAACTATGCAGATAACGAAATCCTAGCTAAATTAAGAGAAGAGGCTAGAAAGCAAGTTCAAGATGCAATAGATTTCGCCCTTAGAAGTCCCTATCCAGACCCTAATGAGGCATTAACGGGTGTCTTCGCATGAAAATAAGGGGAATTGCACAAGCGATTTCAGAAGCGATAAAGCAGGAAATGGAAAGAAATGACAGAATTGTGGTGTTCGGTAGACCCAAAATCGTATTATGAAAAATAATTCTAACAGAATAATATCGATTCATGATAGATAACAGGATTTATATGAGTATTAAGAATTCAATTGAAGAAAGGGTTTAAGATGAGGGAGATGTGGTATTACCACGTGACATAGGAAGATGGTAACACCCGGTCTCCCTCACCAAAACAACTTACAACAAATAGGATATAAATTACTTTCCATGCTGAACTTCAAGGGAAAGAAAGGGGAAGAGGTGGCGAGAACCCTCATCTCAGCGTGTTTATGGAACGATTCGGTGGAAAGCAAGTCGAGAGAGTGTCCCAAGTGCAAATAATTGAATAAATCTATGTAAAGGTTTATAGCTAATAATTCAAAAGATATCGTGAATTACTGAGAAATTTTGAATTTTCGCTTGAAGCAAAAAGTCGCGTAATATTTAAAGGGAACCGGGACGATGTAGTACCGATTCACATGAAGCCTTGGATAGAATACTACAACGGCCCGGTCCCCTATGAACATTTATCAGCAAGGCATAAAACAGGGGCTACTGGGTATAGTTGTGTAAGAAAATATGTAAGCAGAAGGTTAAAAGTCTTCATCAAGACTCACCTGGAACCTTGAAGCGTGGAGTTGTTTGAGATGATATGAGTAATGCCTTATCACCGACATGGGCCTGAACTTCCAACGCGAATTACTTTCATGGATCGAAACGTAGAGATAGACCTCCAAGGAGCGAAGAGAGGGAAAGTAACCTCCGAGCTCCTCCTCGAACCTAGCCAGGATCGAGTTGAAACTCTCCGACGTGTTATTAGTGTAGAGGTAGTGTCTAATCTCCCTGGGGAAGTTGAGAAAGGAACAATACTTGTCAGCAGCGTCAAGAAGCCTCTTGGCTCGGGCTGGAGAAAAGGGTTGGACAAGTTGGCTGAGGGACAATATAGCCTTCCTTCCCTCCTCCACCTTCCTGGAGGACTTTAGATCCCTAACTCTAATCATTAGTTCCTCCTTGTCTGGGAGGACCCTCATGAGGTTCCTAACCATGTGTGTTATACAGAGCTGGTGTTGAGAGGAGGGAAAGAGCGTGGACACGACGCGATCGAGTCCAGAGAAGTCATCGCTCACGATTACGTCAACCCTGCTGACTCCCCTGCTTACGAGTCCGCTCAAGAAGGACTTCCAACCGTCCAAGTCCTCCCTATCCCTAACTTCGTAGTCCAAGACGAACTTATTCCCTTCTAAGTCAACTCCTATGGCAATGTAAATGGCTCTCTCCATGATCGACTCGCTGATTCTGACCTTTACGATCTTCACATCGATGTAAAGGGCTAGGAGATCGTGAGGTAGTTCGCGGCTCTTGTATTCCTTGAGTTTGTTGGATATTCTCTCGGCAACCCGATTCATTACGATCTCACTATACGGTATTCCCTTGGCTGCTAACACGGCCTTGACTTGACTTGGAGTCATGCCTGATAGAACGAGCTGCTGGAGGAAGTCCTCGTAATCTGGGCTGGTCCTCTCGTACTTCTCCGGAAGGATCTTGGGTCTGAAGCCACCCTTTCTGGTTCTCGGTACTCTGAGTCTTAATACTCCGTCTCCGGTTCCCAGATATCTGAAGTAGGTCCCGTTCTTGTGGTCGTCCTCAACTTCTAGGTAGGCTTCCCTCTCTTCCATCATGGCCTCTTGCAAGATTATCTCCTCTATTTCCCTTAGGCTAACTCCTTCTTTGATTGCCTTTCTTATCTTTTCTCTTATTTCTTCCATTACCTTCATGGTATTACTCTCCCTTATGGTATTACCCCTTCCGGGGTTATTTTTACTTTTTGTCATTATTTTTCACCTTTTGCTACCACAACTATAACTGGTAGCCCCTTCATTTCACAGTTTAAGTATATAGTTGCTGTGCCTGTTGGGGATGTTAAGGTGTTTGAGGAGTTTGACGGGGATTACACAACTAATAGTAAGAGGCATAGGAGGGATGAGCAGGTCAAGTTCAGGCTTCTCGTGTACAGCAAGGAAGAAGTGAGGAGAAAGAGTCTTGTTTATTTTGCTAGGGCTACTAATCTAGACCTATCCAAGAGGGAAGTGTTGGATTTGTATAATAAGGTAAGGGGTCCCATAGAGACCTCTTATAGGAACATTAAGGCTTTTCTTCCATTTACTGGTTCTACTAAGTTTGTTTTTCGCACGTTGATCTTCGTGCTGGCCGTGGCCTTCTACTCCCTGTACACCGTGTTCAAGGGGGAGGTGGGGAGAGAGGAGTTTAGATTATTATTAATTCTTTTATTTCCTGATTTATTCAATCCAGAGAATTTTACATTTAATGTAATTGAAACACTTATTTACACTATAGATTTATTTTTAAGGAGGTGATTTTGGGTCTACCGTGTTCGGTAGACCCAAAATCATATTAGAAAAAATATTTCTAGTAGGATAATATCGAATTTATAAAAGATAAAGAAATTTATAAGAGTATAAAGAATTCAATTGAAGAAAGGGTTTAAGGTGAGGGAGATGTGGTATTACCACGTGAGTAAGTGAGATGGTAACACCCGGTCTCCCTCACCAAACATTCAACAAATAGGATATAAATTACTTTCCATGTTGAACTTCCAAGGGGAAAAGGTAGAGAAGGTAGCGAAAACTCTCATCCCCGCGTGTTTGTGGAACGACTCTGTAGAGAACAAGTCCAGAGCGTATGACGTATCCCCACAGACCGTGAGGAATTACGTAGTGAAACAAGGGATGGAAGTGATTGAAAAGCTATTGGAAAGAGCTAGGAAAATATCCTTGGAGATATTAAAGGGGGTAAAGGAGATAGATCTTTCAATAGACTGGACAACCAAGACGTGGTATGGGAAACCAGTGAAAGGGAGCTCTGAAAAAGGAAACTCGTGGAACTACGCAACAACCAAGTATAAGGGGAAAGTACTTTTACTTGCCTTTATTCCGCAAGTGAACGGTATGACTAAGGACGAGATAGTGAAGGTTCTTGTGGAGCAAGTAATGGCAATGGGATTCAAGATAAGGTTGATGACTCTTGACGCTGGTTTCTACACAGTTGATGTGCTCAATTTCATTTCACAGTTTAAGTATATAGTTGCTGTGCCTGTTGGGGATGTTAAGGTTTATGAGGAGTTTGACGGAGAGTATATGACAAATAGTAAGAGGCATAGGAGGGATGGGCAGGTCAAGTTCAGGCTCCTCGTGTACAGCAAGGAAAAAGTGAGGAGAAAGAGTCTTGTTTATTTTGCTAGGGCTACTAATCTAGACCTATCCAAGAGGGAAGTGTTGGATTTGTACAATAAGGTAAGAGGTCCCATAGAGACCTCTTATAGGAACATTAAGGCTTTTCTTCCATTTACTGGTTCTACTAAGTTTGTTTTTCGCACGTTGATCTTCGTGCTGGCCCTTGTACTCTACTCCTTATATACCATATTCAAGGGGGAGGTGGGGAGAGAGGAGTTTAGATTATTATTAATTCTTTTATTTCCTGATTTATTCAATCCAGAGAATTTTACATTTAATATAATTGAAACACTTATTTACACTATAGATTTATTTTTAAGGAGGTGATTTTGGGTCTACCGTGTTAGGAGAGGACGTAACGTATTGGGGGGCAGTGTTTGGATTTACAATGGGTTTATTTGAGAAGTTCGATAGAAAAAGGGTTTTCGACACGCCAATAGCAGAGCAAACTTTTATGGGAATGGCAGTAGGCGCAGCAGCTGCTGGCTTACATCCAGTAGTTTCCTTGATGTTCGTTGATTTCTTAGGAGCTGGATTCGATCAAATGTACAACCATATGGCCAAAAATTACTATATGAGTGGTGGACAATTCCCAATGCCAGTAACTATAATAACAGCAATAGGAGGAGGGTATGGAGATTCATCTCAGCATTCTCAAGTGTTATACAGTTTGTTTGCCCACTTACCTGGATTTAAGGTTGTAGTACCATCAACGCCATACGATGCTAAAGGTTTAGTAACTAAGGCGTTAAGGGATCCAAATCCCATCGTAGTGTTTGGGCATAAATTATTAACTGGATTACCGTTCTTACCCTTTGAGGGTACAGAGGAGGAAGTCCCAGATGAGCCTTATGAGGTTGAGTTTGGTAAGGCTGCTTTAAGAAGAGAAGGTAATGACTTAACAATAATTTCCGCAGGATTAATGGTTCATAGGAGTTTGAGGGCTGCTGAAATGCTTCAACAGGATGGAATTTCGGCTGAGGTAATTGATTTAAGAACATTAATACCTTTAGATGAGGAGACTATAGTTAAGTCTGCAAAGAAAACTGGAAGGGTTTTGATAGTGGATGAGGATTATATGAGTTATGGAATGACGGGAGAAGTAGCGTTTAGAATCCAAGCTAAAGCATTAAAGGACCTTAAGGTACCAATTGGTAGGTTAGCAGTTCCAGATGTTCCAATACCCTTCTCTGAACCATTAGAGAACGCTGTAATACCTAGTATTAAGAGAATATATAATGAGGCGAGGAAGTTATATCAGGGAAGTTAACGTTAATCATTCTTTTTCTTTTAAAAAACTTTTATAGTATTAAGTTCAATATAAATAGTAGTGGGAAAGCAAGTGCTATCATATGAGTATATATTAAGAGTAGATGAAAAGGGAAGGATTATGATTCCAAAAGAAGTAAGGGATAAGCTAAAGATTTTCAATTCAGTTAGACTAATTGTAAATGAGAGTGGTGAAATTATTATAAAGAAAATGGAGAGAAATATAGAGAAATATGCTGGATATTTTAGAGTTGACTGGAGTAAACTTGCAGGAATGGATATCGATAAAATATTGGATGAGGCGTTGAGAGAGAGGAGTGAAAAGTGGTTAAGAGATATTTTGACGTGAACGTTTTCTTATATTTTCTAACTAATCATCCTAATTATTTTCAAAGGGCAAAAGAATGGTTTCAAAATACAAATGAAATTTACACAGGAGAAATTACCATTATCAATTAATTGTAATATTGAAAAAGCTAACAGGTAAAAGCGATGAGGAAATATTAAACGTGTTATCTTCTTTCTTCCGAGACGCCGAAATAAATTTAGATCACTTAGAGACTAGTGATTTGGAAAAGGTAAGAGAAATCGTGGAAAAGTTCAAATTGGACTTTGAAGACGCAATACATTTCTTTTATCGCAAAAGATTGGTGAGTTAATTAGCAATGATAGGAATATGCAAAGAATTGGCGCTAGATTCTAGCCATGATGAAAAATAATTTAATTTTGATTTCACGTTAATAATAGATGATTTACGTATTTAAAGGCTTATCGGGTTACATTATCCTTTTTCTCCTCATGATTGGTGAGGGATTAGGACTGCCTTTACCTAGTGAAGTTATAATGCCGTTGGTAGGTTATTATTCATACTTGGGTAGTATATCCTTATATATAGCTATAATAGTAGGTACTTTGGGTAGTCTAGTTGGCTCTATAATAGCATACGTAATAGGTTATAATCTAGGCTTACCATTCCTAAAGAGATATGGGAAGTACATTTTAATAGATGAGGGTAAAATAGAGGCGTTACATAATTGGTTTTTGAGATATGGTGATATTGCTGTATTTGGATTTAGGTTCGTACCGGGATTGAGGGCTCTCATATCGTATCCTGCGGGGATAGGGCAAATGAAAATTCCTAAATTTCTAGGATTTACTTTTTTGGGGCACACTATTTGGGACATTGTGCTTTCCCTAGTAGGTTACGAGTTAGCTAACCAGATTAATTTTGTTGTAACACTAGCTGAGAAATTTGGGAACTATATACTAATCGTTGTAGTTATAATAATTGTAATTTATATTCTGGTAAGAGTATTACGCAATAGACAGTAAACTTAAATTATTTTAATTTATTAATAAATTAAGTTAATCTTTTACATAAAAGTTTTTATATATGTTCCTATAAGTTAATTGTTAGGTGATAAATATGGCGAAATCTACTACCACAAAGGTTGGAAGTGCAATAGGAAGAACGATAGTTTATATAATTCTTTATGTCACTGTAAGCGCGATAGTTAAGTTCCTAATTGAGGTGTTATTACCATCAGTTCACTTAAACGCCGTGAGTTATGAATCGTACATACAGATATTATTGGCACTGGCATTTGGTTACCTAATTGTCTCCGGAATTTCTCTAATATTCTATTATTCCCTATTGCCAAAGTACGGTCATCCAACAGCTACTGCGGTAAGGAATGTTATGAGAATTATTGGAATTGGGGCACTAGTAGCTGCGATAGCAGGTGCAGTAGCTGGTGGAGCAGCCGGTGTTGCATTGGGCGGTTTCATAGGTATAGTAATAGGCTTTGCATCACAACAAGTATTGGGTCAAGCAGTCGCTGGAATGTTCCTATTAATAGCTAGACCGTTTAAGATAAATGATAATGTTAATCTAGTGGGCGAAGATGGAATAGTTGAGGATGTTAGTACGTTATTTACGACTGTCATAAAATCGGATGGGACTAAGGTACTCATACCCAATAACGCCATAATAGGGAATAAGATTTATTTGAAACCTGTTCAACAACAGCAAAAGAGTTCTTAGTTTAAAACTTGGAAAAATAATTTTTCTCAATTTTAGTATCTTTTGTATTATAATTCCCTCTATTATTGAAACTACTATTTTAGCTTTCATGAAACCGTAGAACAGATCATCAGTTATATTGCAGTTTAAAAGGAGTCGTAGCGGGATTTGAACTCGGGACCTCTGCCCTTACCAGGACTTATGTAGTTACATTCCTTCATTCTATACAACATGTTCATGTTACACCTGAGTATATTTAAACCATAAACGCCATTGTATAACATTAGTAAAATAACTCATATAATTTGTTATTACTCACTTTGGCAAAGCTTTCCCCCCAAACTTGTGTATAGCTTGTCATATGCGACAAACTAAAATGTAAGAAATTTGTCATATGTAACAAATTTATATTAGCAGAAGAATTATACTATATTATGAATGATGAGGAACTCCTTAAGATAATGTCAGAGTGGAACTTTTGGGGAAAGGAAAAACCCAAAGTAGGAATAGAGAGGGAATGTTATGTAGAGAGAATAATAAAACTATTAAATAGCGTGAAAGTCATAGCTATTTCTGGGGTTAGAAGAGCTGGAAAATCCTTTATTGTAAGAGAAGTATTAAACAGACTAATAAATAATGGAGTAAACCCAGAAGACACTTTGATTATAAGGCTCGATGACGAAAGATTGTTAAACCTTAACTATGAGTTACTTCTGAAGATATATAACCTTTATCTAACTTACGTAAAAAAAGATAAGAGTAAACCAACTTATCTAGTGCTTGATGAAGCTCAAGAGGTTGAAGGTTGGGAAAGGTTCGTTAGAGGTTTAGAAGAAAGATGCGAAGCTAAAATAGTTGTTACGGGATCATCAGCAAAACTGTTAAGCTCGGAATTTACAACCCTACTTTCCGGTAGGCATGTTGAAGTTAGAGTTACTCCTCTATCTTTCCTTGAAGTGCTGGAATTTAAAGGGATAAAAATAAAAGGTGTGCTGGAACTCGCTGAAAACATAGATAGGATAGGGAAAGAATTGGTAGAAGTGATGAATTATGGTGGATTTCCGGATGTTGTGCTTAATCCCGAAGTGAGGGCTGAGCTCGTTCATTCTTATTTTGACACTATTATTGTAAAAGATGTCGTTAATAGGTATAAGCTTAGAAGGGAGGATAAGATAAGGACTCTTGCAAAGTTCTACGTTTCTTCATCTGCCTCTAAAATAACTTACAATAGCGTATCAAAGTTCCTTAAAATCCCAGTAAAGACCGTTGAGAGGTATTCAGAATATCTTGAAAAGTCGTTTCTGGTCTTTTTCCTAAAAAACTATTCGATATCTCCAAAGGCGGTAGAGAATTCACCTAGGAAGGTTTACGTAATAGACAACGGCTTTCTGAAGTACTTTTCTACTGCATCTCTCGGGAGAATATTTGAAACACTGATAGTTCAACATCTGTATAGATATGCGGTAAGAAGATTTTATGAACTGTACTATTGGTCTTCTGAGGACTCGGAAATTGACGTTATTTTAAAGAGCGGAAAGAAGATTCTGCCTATACAGATAACTTATGAACTAAATGATGAAAATGAGGAGAGGGAGTTAAAGAGTTTAAAGAAGTTTAAGAAATATGCTAATTATGATAATTCGCTTGTGATTACGTTTGAGCAGGAGATAGAGATAGAAGGAATTAAAGTTCTCCCCGCATATAAGTTCCTTTTGAATCTGGAGGATTTGTTGGACTCTTTGATAAGCTGACATTTGGAAAAAACAGAGAATGATAGTCTTTTTTATACTTGCTCAAGTTATAAAGGGAAAGGTAAAATTGGATAATGATCACGTATGAGCTCATAACTTATGAGTTGACTTATACTGATGTTAACCTTTAAAGTCTGAGGAAGTAAAATATAAGTTTAATCTTAATGCAATAACATACTTAGAATTAGATAAAATTGAGGTCTAAGAACTTTCCGGCGTTCAGTAATAAATATTTCGGTTGAACTTCAAGCATAGTGTCAACTAAGATTGCCACGTGAATTGAAAGGATTCACGTGGCGATTTTGGGTCACTTGGGCTCATAAGGCTTATTATTATACCAAACGCTCCACACAACCTTAGCCAACTTTCTCGCCAAGGCAGTGTATAACTTCCTACCGTGAAGCTTATCCTTGTGAGACTCGTAAAACCTCAATAAGGTCGGGTTCTTTGAACAGTTCATCTGCGCAAGAAAGTAGAAAAGGCTGCGCAAATACTTGTTACCCCTCCTTGAGATTCCCTTACTTACCACCGCCTTACCGCTCCTCTCCACTACCGGATCTAGACCGCAATAAGCTACGAAAGACTCAGGCTTAGGGAAGCGCCTAATATCACCTACAACGCCAATGATTATCCCTGCAGCAAGCTTCCCAACTCCCGGAATCGTCAGTAGGACGTGGTCTTCCGGTACTTGGCTCTCTATCATCTCCTTGACCTCTTTTAACTTCTCTTGCGTCTCAAAGAGGGCCTTAGCCAGTATTTTGACTTCTTCAAGTACTATTGGCGTGTATTCAAGTTGGTAGAGTACTTCTTGTGCGAAGTCTCCGCTTGCTAGTCTTTCCAATCTCTCCTTGTTTATCTTGTCGTTGTCGCTTACTAGGAATAGTGCTCTCTTTAGTCTGTTCTTTTGTTTTACTTCCATGTCCTTTAAGAACAGGTATAGAGTTACGAGTTCTCTAAGGACGTTATACTCGTACTCCTTTGCCTTGTCGACCATGTTTTCTAATTTTTCTGCGTCGTAAAAATCTGTTTTCTTTTCCCTGAAGTCCTTTTCCCTTGATAGCACGTTTGGGCTTACTTGTAGTACTCTTATTCCTTTTTCCTTGAAGTATTGGGAAGGCTTTATTGAGTATACTCCGGTGGGCTCTAGGACTATCGTGCAAGGCTTCATATCGAGGATTTTCTCATAGCCTTTTAGGTTGTTCTCGTATTTTCCTCCCCTGCTCGTGATTAAATTATCTTTTGACACGTCTATTCCTAGGACCCCTACCTCCTTGTCACACCTATATGGGTGGATTTTCCCACAATGTTCAGTCCGACAGTAGGGGTCGGTCACGCCGGAAACCGAAGACTTAGCTTCAGAAATACTACCGACCATACTCCCAACCCTAGGAGTATTACTCTTTACTCTCTAGAGCTAATAAAACCTATATAGGTATTCAGTGAGAGAGAGGAAAATTGATTATTGATAACTTGATCCGGTATTATTGAAAAAGTCTTTAAAGTACCGTTATAGTAATAAACGTAAAGTTGGTTTGAAGCGGGTAAGTACCAGAACCCTAAACCTATTTGTTGCCCAACACTGATTGAGCCCACAGACACGTTTAACTGTTTCACACCGTCAAAGTATACGAATATTCTATACGTTGGGAAACTCCCTTTTTCCAGATAAACTACAATCCCATCAGAGGCGTAAGGTAATGCGGATGCATAGCTACCCGTAAACCCTGAAGGGAAATTTACACCGTAGCCTATGGCGATTGAACCGTAGGATCCCGTATTGCTTGAGGACGCCAATAACCATGTGACGTTTAGAGCGATTTGTGATGATGAAAGAGAAAGAGATACGTTATTTGAAATGTACTCTTGGTTCGGCAAAACTTGAAGGTAGTAAGTGTTGTATATCGAAACGTAAGTTGGGTTAAGCCATGGAAGGTTCAGCAAACTAGAACCCGTTTGGCTCACTGTAACGAGTTGTGTAGAAGATGGCTGAACAACAATATTCTCTGAGTACGTAGAGTAGCTAGCCCCACCACCCCAACCGAAACGTGCTATTAATCCGTTTGTTGGTAAGAAGAAGATAGGTAAGAGTAAGAGGGTTAGTAGTAGTAAAGATGGGCCCCACTTCATTAAGCGATAAAAAATTATGTGGCTTTATAAAGGGCTAAACTACTTCCGAGTGTAGCGGCGTATTTTGCTTATCAAACCATTCCTAAGCTCAGGTGAAAAGTAAAAAGTTAACACAGTAGCTACAATACCCGCCACTATAATGAACTCTGGTATATATTGTACATACCATGGTGGTGGTGGTTGATTTACTACTATTGCGGGTTGTTGAGATATTTGAACTGAGGGTGAGGGTGGGGGTGAGATGCATAAAGAAGGAAAGTAAATCTTCATAATCCATCTAATTTAAAAAGGAAAAAAGCAATAAAAAAGATTTTCCTTATAGCCCATATGTAGTTTGACCAGCTCCCGGATAGTAAAATTGGTATAGGTAATCCCATCCGCCATTATTATTAGCCCATCCGTTATATATCTGAGCCTGAGCTACATTGTAAGTTGATGGTTCGTTAAGAGTATAAACGTCTGCATACATATTACCTACGGGATTATTACTAGGCCCAATATGCTCATTGCCATCAGAACCGACATATGAGAAAGTGAAGTGGATCATTCCACCAGATACATATGGTAACTCAGCATAAGGCCCGGAAGTTGAAAATGAAGGTGCTTCGACTATACTCATGGCTGAACCCGTATTAGTCCATGGTATTGATGTATATATTGTTGTAGTCCAATAAGTCCCATTGGCGTAATATACGTAGAGTTGAGCTAGCGCTGTGCCGTTTCCAAGATTTTCTAAGAACACATCCAAATAAGTTGCTTTTCCGGCGGGGACATAGTTTTCATTATTATATACAAGTTGTCCATTTACAATAGTCGTCACAAAATAATTAACTGATACATATGATCCCACATCAATATCAAACCCCGCCTGAATAAAGTTAGTCTGTTCTGAACCAGATGAAGAATCGGTACCGTATCCTATTTGTGCGGGACTTAACCCAATCCATATACTTATATCTTCAGTATATATGTAGTTTGGGTAAGAAATGTAACCTAACGTAAGGTTTCCAACATATATACTTTCACTAGCCCACAGTATGGGCCCCCAGTAGTTTGTAAACCACGATTTCCATTCAACAGAGTAAGCTACACCAGCCCAATTGTCTGAGTTATAAGTATTTACTATTTGACTTGCACCTATCTGACTTGCAGTTATGGCACCGGTAGGTGTTGCCAATATTAGTAACTCTATGGATAGGGTTAGAAGGGCTAGAAGGGCCTTCCTCATTGTAAGCGAAAAAAGAATGTAGACTTTATAAAGAGCTTAAAACGGTGGGGCGTAGTTAAAGAGAAGGATAAATGTGTTTTGTGTGTCTATCAGTATCGACAACACGACAAACGGTAGTAATGAAAGCCACTTATACTTACTTACTTTTAATAGGTCGAAAAGTCCTGTATACCAGTAGACTCCGGTGAAAAATAGAAGTTTTACTGATATCAGCATTAGTAACGCTAAGATAAACGAGATGTGGCCTTCATAATAATAATAGAACCAGATAAAGTAGTTCTCTTCAAAGATTGCGTTCTCTTTCAACCAATATATTGCAGATATTATGACGTCATAAACATTTAGTAGGATGAAGAGAATCCATACTATTTTAAGGATTCTCATCAACATCACCTAACTAACGCAGATATTATGTTTTTTGCAAACATGGTCTAAGAGTGCGTCAGTCTTTGCAAACTCCTTACCGCACACCGGGCAAGTCTTTGCGTGTTCCGTATAACGGATGTGTTGTTTCAGACTAACTGAGGAACTAAGGGGCATCAAACAGAGGGGATAAACGTAAGGCGAGACTGCTTTACTCGTCAGTAACTTATAGAGATAAATAATAAGAAATTCCCGCCGGGCGTATATTATCTAATTCGCAAAAATGGGCGTATGATATTGGTCGTGAAGAAAATTTGAATTTTTTATATTAATGAGAAATTTTGCCTTCCACTTTCAATTCGTCGCGTTTTTACGGCAAAAATTTACGGGTTGTCAATACTTATAAACATGTTTTTGGCAACCATAATACTCGAGGCGAAATGATAGAAAAACAACGTAGATATAAATTCGACGATTATCTCTTGAGGGAAAGAAAAGGTCGGTATTATGTTTACAAGCTAGAGTATGAAAACGGTGACACAAAGGAAACTTACGTTGGTCCTTTAGCGGACGTTGCTGAAAAGCATATTAAATTGAAAGATGAAATTGGGGGTGTGGGGTACCCCCACAAAGCCGCGGCCGGGATTTGAACCCGGGACCTCTGCCTTACCAGGGCTAAATAAGGAGGCCGAACGTCGTAAAATATCGTTAGTTGCCAATTTACGTCAGTATGCGACGGAAGGCAACTTAAACGCCTTCCGTGAATATCTCTTAAATGAGAAGAAGCTCGATGAGACTACAGTGCAAACACGTTTGCTTTATTTAAAGCCGGGGAAGAAAATAGTTTTCAATAATCAAAGCGTTAAGTCGTACCGTGCGTTCGCAAAGTTCTTAGCGTTACGCGGCTTAATAAGCGAAAATTTCGCAAACGAAATATTGAAAGAGTTGAAGAGTGTAAGGACGCAAAGCGATTTAAGAGTCCCAACATTAGACGATGTAAAACGTACACTGCATTTAGCGAAAGAATATAGTGAAAACGTTTATTTCGTTTATCGTATCGCTCTGGAAAGCGGAAGTAGGCTTTCCGAGATTTTATGCGTACTTAAAGACCCGAGTCAAGACGTTTGTGATTCCGGGATCTGTTATTATCCCCTGGCATGGCAACGCGGATATAAGGGCGTTTTCTACGTCTTCCATATAACGCCGTTACGCAAAGTCGACATTACGAGATACGCTATAGCTGATTTCGAAAGGCGTCGAGACGCGATAGCGATAAAATACTTCCGCAAATTCGTCGCAACGAAGATGGCCGAACTTTCGATACCTCTCGACATTATCGATTTTATCCAGGGTAGAAAGCCTACCCGCGTATTAACTCAACACTACGTTTCACTTTTCGGCATAGCGAAAGAACATTACCGCAAATATGCAGAGTGGTTGTCCAAAATGGAACATATGGCGTAAGATTTTGATGGGTTTAAGGTGGTTGTAGGATCCCCGTCACCACCTCTTTCTTTATGCCTACCCCACGGGAGCCACACGTGCTTTTTGCCTATATGGTCTAATAGGCCATCAGTGTTTGCAAACGTTTTCCCGCAATACCTACACGTCTTCTCTTTTTCCTCATACCTTAAATGCATAATGAAAGCCTGGTATGTTTCGAAAGGAGTTAAGCAAATAGGACAGACCCATTTATACACCGCCCTGAGTGAAACGTAAAGCATTAAGTCGTTACTCACGGGCGTGAACTGGTTCTCTATAGCACTCTTTAGAAACTCTAGAAATCTTTTCCTTAAATTCTCCTATTTCCTCCGGTCTAGAAAAGAGGTTGTGTATATAAGAAATGCAAGAAACTGAAGGAGAAGAACAAACCTTGTTAAGCTCATCCCTAAAGTTTTCTATTTCTCCTATTTCATCAAGCATTAAAGGAGATAAAACTTCGTGAAGCCTTATAGTAGAATCCCTTAATTGGAGGCATTCTTGTACAGACGACTCTTTCTTCATCTCATCTATTTGAGTTTTCAAAAGCTCCGTCTGCTTTCTGTAGTAATAGATTGTCCATACTAGGGCTACTGTAGAGACTACAGAGCTCAAGCCAGAAGCTGTGCTTATAACTTGCTGGAGAAATGCCATAGCTTAAGTTTAAGATTTATCAAGAATAAAGTTAATGATGGAATCAAGAATAAAGGAGTACTTACAGAGTGAAGATAAGGAATTAAAGCACGAAGCTTGGAATTATGTTGAGGCTCATTATAAAGAACTTGGCAAAGATTTTATTATAGAAATGTTAAAATTTCCAGACACAGGAACTAGGTATAGAGTCTGGAATTTCGTAAAGAAATTGGTGGAAGAGAAGTTTTTAACAGTTGAAGAATGTAAAGCCCTTTCCCCTTACTTTTTAGAAATGTTAAAAGATAATAACGTCGTAGTAAGAGCCTTAAGTTGGTACGTAACTTTAATTCCGTTAATAGACATCGGAATAATTGATAAGGAGAAAGTTGTTAAGGAATATTCTAGAATATTGAGGGACTTAAATAGCTTGAAGGTTAATGATGCGCGTTTTAAGAATTACGAAGAGTTCGTGGAGGACGTTTATTCCTCGATCTGCAATATTCCTTACTCCTCGTCCAAGGGCGAATGCGAACTTTTAGAAGAGATTGAAAGAATGAAGAACGAATATTCTGAAATTATTAAGTTGACCGACGTACCACTAATTAATGATATAAAAGGTAATATAATGAAGGAGATCGAACTCGGCAAGGAAGTCGGCAAGCTGGGCATTGACGATTTATTTGATGTCGTGGATAAGTTCTCTTTCATAATAGACGGCAAATGCGGAGATAAAACTTGTAAGGACGTTTTCCCACTAAGAGACGTGATAGAAGGGAAGATTAACCCATTGAAGGAAATGATAGAGAATCCAAAGGAATTTTGTAAAAAGTACGGTCTGGAATTGGGATGTGACGAATATAAACCTCTTTTAGTAAAAATAAGGGAAGTAGTAGAGGATGATGAGGAGTCAAAGGTGTTTTATTCAATACTCTACTTGAACTGGATATCTAATCAATTTAAGACAATGGTTAATACAATTCAATTGCCTTCTGAGATTGATATAAAAGTAAGGATGAAAGCTGAGCTTGAGAGAATAACTTGCATTTCGAGTTAGAAAACCTTAATACTCTACTCGATGGCAAATTAATAGATGATGAACACCAACCTCCAGAAGAGTGAAGAAGGCTAGATTGTCTGAGCAGTTAATGTACTTACTTCTTTTCATTGGGTTCTAATTCCGCCAAGGATCTTACACCTACGTCAAGGAAACTCCATTACTCCCCTGATCACTAATTAGGGAGATAATTAATGAATAATAGTTGTAATATTAAACGTAACTTGTCGAGACGAGCAGTGATGTAAAACGTTAAAGCCTTTTAACTTATTATTAACCCTAACATGCTCACTAGGACTGCTATTCCTCCTAACATGAAGTCAATTAAGTAAACCTTCTTAGTCTTAGCAATTTTTAGTAGAAAGCCTATTACAACTAAGCCGGTAAGTAAGGCTGAAATTACAGCGAGAGCGATTCCATCAATACCAATTAATGATACCACATAACTGATGTGATGTCTTGTAAAGAGAAGAGTTGTCCCTACAGAACCTATTGCTGCCGGTATATAAGCTAAGTAAGAGTAGTGAAATGCATCCTCAGGATTTATTCCTAAAACTAACATCGTTGACACAGTCATTCCTGACCTACTTACTCCTGGAAGTGCTGCAATACCTTGTGCTATGCCTATTAATATCATTTCCTTGGTGGAGAGGTTCTTGAACTCCCTTGTTCTAGATCTTGAATACCTAATATAAATTCCGTCTGCTATTAACGCTATGCCTAAGAATATCATCGGAATTGAAGGGTTATATGCGTTCTGAAGTAGTTTGTCAGAAATTACGTAGAGAGGTACTCCCACTATTCCAGTAAGGGCTGTGACCACGACCAGAAATTTTAGAAGGAATTTATCGTGGAAAACCCTCTTAACGTCCTGTCTAAAATAAATTAATGCGGAGCCAATCGACCCCATCTCCATAAATAAGCCAAAGGTGTAAGCGATACTTACGTCTAGGCCGAGTAAATAATGGGAAGCGATTAATTCCTGAGTTTTACTACTTATAGGTAGCCATTCCGAAATTCCTTGTATTATTCCTAGAAGAATTGAAACCAAGAAGTTCATTTTTACCACCTGCTTAAGAGCGCTAACTCTAGGCTTATTGCCGTAATTAAGTCATTATGGAAAGGCAAAGAGAATATTGGAGATACGACAAAATGCCTAGGCAAGCTTTTTCTAGATATAGAAATTATGAGGAGGAGGAATAAAATAGGGATTAAGAAAATATCTTTTCCCAATATACTTATTGATAGAAGGCCTAGAGTACTTAAAGTAGTGAATTTCATATGCTTAGAGTTTTTACCAGGATAATAAAAATAACCTATATAATCTATATATACAATAGAAGGATATATAAAATATGTAGACGGGATTAAGATCTAAGAGTATGATTCGGAAAAATATAAATAGACAAAAAACTAGGGATATTTGTGGAGCATTCACCAGCTTTAACGGCCTTTATCATACTGATAGGGATAATTGCTTCAACTTTTGCAGTAGTTTATGTTGCTTACTCTTTAGTTTCAAGTTTATTTACTCAACAGTCCTCGATTATTCTTTATAGTAGTTGTGTCTTCGAGAATGGTACTCTTAAGGTCAACTTATTCTCTCCTAAGTAACTGACAGTAAGTTATGTTAAAATTAATGGCGAGGTATTTTACCCTGAAAATCAGATTATGATCTATCTTGGAACTAATACCTATTATATCAATACTGAGGACCAGAATTTGTCTCCTCAGTCTAAGGTCATGGTTGAAATATTCTTTAATAATGGTGAGGAAATAAGCTTCAATACTACAGTTATATAAGTAAGCGCAATATTTTTCATCATTTCAGACAAGATCCTCTAAGCTAAAATATGTTTAGCATATTCTAAGGCTTTTACAAAATAGCCTTCTTTGTAGGCGAAATTCCCTCATCTTCGTCACCATATTGAAGGTTCTTTTTCGGTCCTTAACCACATTGAAGCCTAAGTTACATAATTTAATTCTTCTCTTAGCCAATTTGTAATCTATCTTTATTAACCTTTAATAATTCTCTGGATCGTAGGTTTTTGTGCACTTAATAGATAACGCCCTTAACATTTACTTTATAGAGAGCTTTACTATCTCTTGAGATAAACATAGAACGCGAAATATTCTCTTTCAAGTTATATTTTGCGTAATCCTTATTTGCCGATTGTAAATATAAGTTTTACTTTAATCGCTCTGATTTAACGTGGTTCAGTCCTTGGACTTTTTAACTCCGTTGCTAAAAATGATTTGATGGAATCTAAAATACCTACTATTGAGAAACACAGAAATGCTTACGTAAAGATAAGGATAATAGAAAGTTTAGATGAGTTAGCTTTAGGATTAAAATTACTAAAAGAAGGATTTAGTAGAAATTCTGCTAATAAAGTGTTCCTTTCTTGGAAGGCTATAATTAGTGCGTTGACAGTCATGAATCTTGAAAAAATGCCTAGAAATGAAAAAGAGAAGGAATGGTATTATAAATCAGGCTTTCTTGCTCCTACCACTGGATTAAAAGGAATTTCGCAAAGGCTTGAAGAACTGGGATATAATGTAAACTCCCTAACTTCAGTTGCGTTAGAATTACATAGATATGCTTATAATGGCCTTTATAAAGGAGCCAGCGATTATTATGAAAGAGAAGAAGCTATTAACGATATCATTTACTTATCTAAGGAAATTATGAAGGTTATAAAAGAATTCTTTAAAGAATATTGGGATGAGGAAATTGAAAAGCATTATAACCTTGCCGAGAAGGAATTAATGAGTAGTACTAAGAATCTTTAGTGCAACTACGTTCAAGAGAAATTTTGCATTACAGACTTTTCTTTATCCACATTCTAGCAGAGTGTCTTAATCCAACTCTAGTAGGTAAATCCGAAGGTAAGGCGTATTTTCCTCTACCTAGCTTTATTACAAATCCGTAGTTAATGAGAGTGCCCAATAATTCGTTAAGCCTAGAATTCTCAATTCGCTCCTTAAATAATGAGTTAATTACATCCCTTATCTCGCTTAAACTTCCCTTATTCCCTAATCTTGATAAGGCTAGAATTATTTCAGCGTATCTAGTAGGCGAATTTGAAGTTTTTAGGAATCTTGTGAAATCCTTTGAAACCTCCTTTGCTGCCTCTTTCAATATTACTTTAATATCAACTTTGTGAGAATGTTTAACTGCATAAGAGTAACTCCTACCGAATAAAGCCAACCAACCTGGAATTCCGTCGAAAAGCTTCACTGCCTCATCTATAACTTTCTCATCCACAGCAATTCCTTCCTCTTTAAATCCTAGAGATAAAAATTCCTTTGAGGTCTCTTCATTGAACCTCTCTAACTTTATCCTAAAGAATTTCCTACCGAAGAAAGGTTTCTCTTCCTCAACTTGATTTAAAATTTCCTCAGTAACGCCTACAAAACTTCCAGAAACTACGATAACAGTATTGTCACACCATTCGTAAATGTCATGTAAGAACGAACCAAGATCGAAGCCCTTCACTTTCTTAATATTTTGTATTTCATCAATAAAAACCACCAAGAATTTTTTTATTATCTTTAGAAATTGAATCTAAAGCCCTAATGACCTCGTTGATATCTTGGGTATTAAATTCTCTTAGTTTTATTCCTATTTTTATCCAATTTAATTCTAGGATATCGCTAGGATCTACTCCTAGCCTATTTGCAATAATTCTAGAGGGTTCACTTGGGCCTCTTTAGCCTTTATAGCTAATTTCGTATGCTCTTTAGCTTTCACCAAAAGCTATATATTTTATCAAATGATTATATAGCTTATGGAGTCTCACGAAAACACACACTCACAAATTATGGAGTATATTAAGAAGAACCCCGATTTGCAGAAGGCTATAGAACTACTGAGGCGTGAGGGGAAAGTAAGTAGGACTGCTCTACAGTTTGAATTCGGGTGGACTGAGTGGAAAGCCCGTAAGGTCTATGAGGCGTTACGCTATATGTGCTATAAAGGTTTGGCGTTTAAAGAAGACGAGAGCCATGAGACAATTTGTAGGACTTACCACGGCTATGTTGAATTAATCAGCGTAGGGCGTGGATCTGACAGTGACATGGTTATTGATGAGGATCTAAGTGAGGAAAGGGAAGAGAAGATGGAAGAGGAAGAAGATTGGGAAGAAGAGACTGAGGAAGAAGAGGAGGAATAGCCCGAATTGACCTAAAAAATAACGGCTTTTTAGGGTAGATAACGGGGTTTGGGTCACTGTCTTTGTTTCGTGCAGTCCAGTATCAGCATTCTGAGGTATGCACTTAGGCTTAGCCCTTTCTCTTCAGCCTCTTTTTCTAACCTTTCAGCCACGTCTTTGGGCAAATAAACCACAACCCTAGTTGTGTCTTTTCCCACTACCATATAATAAAGTATCACAGAGTGGCATAAAAGTTTATATAGTGATACACTATATATATACTTAGTGACTAAAATGGCACAAATCCAATTCGGGGATAAGTGGGTTCAAGTTAAAGGAAGTATTTTTTATCTAACTCCTCACGCCCTAGAAATCCTGAAAGCGTGGTATGACTGGTCTGTGAACTACGACACTGAGGCGTCTGAGGAGTTCAGGGCTGAGGAAGTTGAGTATTTCGCTAAGGCTTTCGAAATGCTAAAGCCACAAAGCCATGATGAGGCGTTTCACTACTTAACAATATTGGAAAACGCATTCGTGCAGACTGATTACAAAATTAAGGAAATAATAGACAGAATCCACGCAAACAAGAGCGGTAACATATTGGTGAGGGAACTATGAACTTAATGAAGACTGATTGGGATTGTATTGAGGAGTTAATAGAGAAGGCCCTAAATGATAGGATTAGGGTTTACGACAGTTACAAGTAAATGCTGATTGATGACTACCATTTGTTAGTGAAGGTTTATAAAGGCAATCAGTTGATCTTCACAATTAAGTTTCAGCTTAACGGCGAAAAGTTAGAAGTTGTTGAGGCATGGTAAAATGAAGGTTAAGATTCCCTACCGCTTTCTTGAAGATAATACGTGGTGTGTGAAAGAATACGGCGAATGGTACCCTTATGCTGATGATGCGGAATACGAATTCACTGTAGATGAATGCGAATTCGATTATGCTGACCTGGAAGACATAGTTAATGAGTACACTGCTGACATTATCGATATACTACTAAGGAATCATAGGAAGGAGTTAGAAAAAGCGTTAGCGAAAGGCATGACTCGCCTATGAATAACTGTTTACTCATACATGATTCACATATGAATAATGTTTACTACGACAGAAATCCATCTATCTATCCGTATGGATTTCTGTCTATCTATACTCTATCTCTATATACAGTATTACCACATCAAAGTAATACCAGAAAACACCTACGAATTAACTTAAAACTGTTTAACAGTTAAAGTATAATAGTGATAGCAAAATGTCCACTAGAACTATAGCATTCGTTAGGCTAAAGGAAGAGGATAAGATGATAATAAGGAAGATAGCCGAATATTATGACGTTTCGGAATCTGATGCAATAAAAATAGCGGTGAAGCATTTGGCAAAAGAACTAGGCCTACTTTCTTCATAAGTTAATCCGTTTTTTCGTTTTCGTCACATAATCGGAAAAAAGAGGTGATTCGTTTATGAGACCCGGCCTAAATTCATCTTCAGTTAGAAAATATAAAAGGTTTATTGAATGGTTAGCCGAAAGTAGGAAGGAAGTTTCTAACTTATTGCGGTATGATAAGGAGTTAGAAGTACTCCTAATAATATCAAGATTTGAAGAAGGAGTAACTAAGCATAGGTTAGAGAAAGAAGCCCATATAAACGGCAAAAGGCTGAATGAAATCTTATTCAGGCTGAGGAGTAACGGCCTAATTTATGGACTAACTGACGGTAAAAAGCACCTAATCTTCCTCACTGAAAAAGGTAAGGAAGTAGTTGAACTAATTGTAAATTTATCTAAATTGGAGGTGAAAAGTGAATGAGTCTTAGAAATGCTAAAACTAACGCTAACTCAGACTCAAGAGAATGTCCCAAGCGGAAATAATTGAATAAATCTATGTATAAGTTTGTGGATAATTATTCAAAAGAAAAATGAATTACTGACAAATTTTGAATTTTCTCTTCAACTTAAAGGTGGAGTAATACTTAAAGGGAACCGGGACCATGTAGTACCGATTCACATGAAGCCTTGGATAGAATACTACAACGGCCCGGTCCCCTATGAACATTTATCAGCAAGGCATAAAACACTTGTGAAAATGAACTACATGCTGATCACATCTGAAGTGCTGTCGCGTCTCTCTGACCTCTTCATACTGAGAGCGTTAATAGTTATGATTGTGTGGACGTGCTCCTACAGGGACGTGTGGAGCTACTACGAGTCAGACGTGGTGGTAAGGTGGTTCCTAGGCGAGTACAAGTCTAAGTCGGAGATCCATAGGAGGGCAAAGAAATTTAGGGGAGAGGTAAAGTGGGGCTACTGGGTATAGTTGTGTGAGAAAATATGTAAGCAGAAGGTTAAAAGTCTTCATCAAGACTCACCTGGAACCTTGAAGCGTGGAGTTGTTTGAGATGATATGAGTAATGCCTTATCACCGACATGGGCCTGAACTTCCAACGCGAATTACTTTCATGGATCGAAACGTAGAGATAGACCTCCAAGGAGCGAAGAGAGGGAAAGTAACCTCCGAGCTCCTCCTCGAACCTAGCCAGGGTCGAGTTGAAACTCTCCGACGTGTTATTAGTGTAGAGGTAGTGTCTAATCTCCCTGGGGAAGTTGAGAAAGGAACAATACTTGTCAGCAGCGTCAAGAAGCCTCTTGGCTCGGGCTGGAGAAAAGGGTTGGACAAGTTGGCTGAGGGACAATATAGCCTTCCTTCCCTCCTCCACGTTCCTGGAGGACTTTAGATCCCTAACTCTAATCATTAGTTCCTCCTTCTCCTTGTCTGGGAGGACCCTCATGAGGTTCCTAACCATGTGTGTTATACAGAGCTGGTGTTGAGAGGAGGGAAAGAGCGTGGACACGACGCGATCGAGTCCAGAGAAGTCATCGCTCACGATTACGTCAACCCTGCTGACTCCCCTGCTTACGAGTCCGCTCAAGAAGGACTTCCAACCGTCCAAGTCCTCCCTATCCCTAACTTCGTAGTCCAAGACGAACTTATTCCCTTCTAAGTCAACTCCTATGGCAATGTAAATGGCTCTCTCCATGATCGACTCGCTGATTCTGACCTTTACGATCTTCACATCGATGTAAAGGGCTAGGAGATCGTGAGGTAGTTCGCGGCTCTTGTATTCCTTGAGTTTGTTGGATATTCTCTCGGCAACCCGATTCATTACGATCTCACTATACGGTATTCCCTTGGCTGCTAACACGGCCTTGACTTGACTTGGAGTCATGCCTGATAGAACGAGCTGCTGGAGGAAGTCCTCGTAATCTGGGCTGGTCCTCTCGTACTTCTCCGGAAGGATCTTGGGTCTGAAGCCACCCTTTCTGGTTCTCGGTAATCTGAGTCTTAATACTCCGTCTCCGGTTCCCAGATATCTGAAGTAGGTCCCGTTCTTGTGGTCGTCCTCAACTTCTAGGTAGGCTTCCCTCTCTTCCATCATGGCCTCTTGCAAGATTATCTCCTCTATTTCCCTTAGGCTAACTCCTTCTTTGATTGCCTTTCTTATCTTTTCTCTTATTTCTTCCATTACCTTCATGGTATTACTCTCCCTTATGGTATTACCCCTTCCGGGGTTATTTTTACTTTTTGTCATTATTTTTCACCTTTTGCTACCACAACTATAACTGGTAGCCCCCATTTTCACAAGTGTTTTATGCCTTGCTGATAAATGTTCATAGGGGACCGGGCCGTTGTAGTATTCTATCCAAGGCTTCATGTGAATCGGTACTACATCGTCCCGGTTCCCTTTAAGTATTACGCGACTTTTTGCTTCAAGCGAAAATTCAAAATTTCTCAGTAATTCACGATATCTTTTGAATTATTATCTATAAACCTTTACATAGATTTATTCAATTATTTGCACTTGGGACACTCTCTCGACTTGCTTTCCACCGAATCGTTCCATAAACACGCTGAGATGAGGGTTCTCGCCACCTCTTCCCCTTTCTTTCCCTTGAAGTTCAGCATGGAAAGTAATTTATATCCTATTTGTTGTAAGTTGTTTTGGTGAGGGAGTACCGGTGTTACCATCTCACTTACTCACGTGGTAATACCACATCTCCCTCACCTTAAACCTTTCTTCAATTGAATTCTTAATACTCATATAAATCCTGTTATCTATCATGAATCGATATTATTCTGTCAGAATTATTTTTCATAATACGATTTTGGGTCTACCGTACCAAGGCAGCGCTCTAGCCAGGCTGAGCTACCGCGGCACTATTATGCAGATTTTAAGTAAAGGGTTATAAATGTATCGTGACTATTAAGAATACATTTTTACGTTGAAGCTATATCGTCATCTATGCCTTTGCAAGTTTTTAATTATTTATAGCTTAATATTGCTTTGTGGAATTCTTCAGTTTTTCTCAAAAGGAACATATAATTAACTTTTAACTCAACGTAGGATTTAGAATTTATTTTACTTCTTCTAGTCTAAGACCTAAGAAATTTCAACTAATCCACAAAGCAGCATGACAGTTATTTATATAGTTAGTATTCAGCTTACTTAGTTCTTAAATGGATTAAAAGTAAAAAAGTTAAGAAATAATAACACGAAATGTTACAAACTAATTAACACATTTTTATGAGTTTTCTAATAATTCTTCATAATATGATAATTCGTAAGATTAAAAGAGAGGATTTAGATAACGCTGCAAAGGTAATGGTAGAGGCAATGAATGCAAACTTAGAAGGGGCTAAAATAACCTTTAATCTTTTTCTTGAATTAGGAGAATGTTTACTAGCTGAAGAGGAAGGAGAAATAATTGCTACAGCATGTTACATTCCATATAAGATATTATCCTGGATAGGAAACGTTGCAGTTAAACCTCGATATCAGCGTAAGGGTTACGGTAAGAGGTTGATGAGTGAGCTACTTAAGTTAATAAGTACAAAGGTCATAAGACTTGATTCGACTACTGAAGGTTACCGACTTTATAGGAGCTTAGGATTTATAGAAGAGTATGAAACTATCCTTTATGAGTTAAGGGATCTAAAAGGTAGTAATAACGTTAAGACAAGCGATAAATTGGAAGACTGGATGATGGACTTGGACAAGAAAGCTTTTGGTGACGATAGGGGAAAATTACTAGGTCGAATAAACGGATTAATATTATATACACAAGGGGGTTATGGAATATTAAGCCGAAACATTTTAGGACCTTTAGTAGCAGAAGACGATTTTATCGCGGAAAGTATAATAAGAAAAGCTGTAGAACTCGGTGCAAGGATAATAATAACAATAGAGGATAAGACTGAGTTCATTGAAGATTTAGGAGGAAGAAGATTGTATACATGTACAAGAATGATGCTAGGTGAGTCAATTAACGAGAATAGAAGTCTAATTTATGGAATTTATAGATATGCATTTGGATAAAAAGCTATTAAAAGTTCCTATAATTAATTGATATGTAAATTATAATGTATTGTAATTATAACTAGACTTAATGCTCATCCTTATAATGTTAAAAAGCATGTTCCTAACTTCTTTTATAATCAGAAAGGTCTATGAACTCCTCATATTCCTATGCCTTCCATAATATTATGTTATGTAATGAATAAATAAAACCCTTAATTAAGCTTAAATGATCTTCTCTAAGTACTTCATTTAGTGGAAATTTTATAGCAAAATCCTGGAAATAAGTTAATTTACTAGGAAATATGTTTCCATTATCATTTAAAAGTATTTAACAAGGTTATCTTTACTATCAATTTAATTTTCATATAGTGTAGATATTAAGCTATAAATTATTTAGAAGCAATTTATTGCATAGTATAATGTTGCTCATGTCTTTATAAGTTTACTAATCTGTTCGTAGCTTAATAACTGTACTATCTCATTTTTCCACTTATTTCACTTAAAAAAAATTTCTATAATATCTCTCCATTACTTTATAATAACTGTATAAGGCTGGAATTACCTTAATCTCTTTGCAGCCTCCTTATAAATTGGATCTAGGAACTCATAATCTTTAATAATACTTAACTTTTCTAAATTAGTTATAATATTGTCGAATACACTAGAAGATATTGTAGACCCCTCTTCCTCCTGTAAACATTGCAAAAGCGAGGACCACGTATTCTTCCCTCTTGCTAGGCATCTTAAAGTATTTTTATATCTCCTCCCAGTTATTTGAGATACATTACTTTTCTCCTCAATTAAGTGTTCTAATTCTCTTTTAGCTATAGATATAGCTCTTTCTTTAACCTCTTCAATTTTCCTCATATTTAAATACGCATTACCAGCAAATGTTAGCCATCCAGGAATTCCGTCAAAATAGTCTGCAATCTCCTTAATGATATTATCCTCAACTTTTAACGAAAACTCTTCAAATCCTCTTCTTAGAAATCCTTCACTTAAATCTCTGCTAAATCTTTCTAAGGATAATTCGAAATAATATCTACCGTAAAGCGGAGAATTTTCGTTATCTATATCTAATAAATCATGAAGAAGACCGACTTCAGATCCAGTTAGAATGAAGGTTAAATTCTTATCGTAATCGTATGCGTGGGCTATAGCATCTTTCACCTCATTACTCATGGGTCCCCTTAATCTCTGCGCCTCATCTATTGCAATTATTAGTCTTTTTTTATTTAAGTTATCTAAGAGATCTGAGAGACTTAAATACTCCCTACCTTTCCATTTTATTTCAACGTAGTTTCCTAATATACTTATTCCTCTAACTCTCTCAAGAATGTCCCTTAAGTAAGAAAGTTTAGATGATAAGGCTTGAGAGAAAAGAGAATATAGGTCTTTTCTTCCGTAATTTTCCTTTAATTTTCTACAATCTATTAAGATAAAGTTTTCCTTAATCTCGTTTAACGCAACTAGCAATACTGACGTTTTACCTATTCTTCTGACTCCTGAAATTACAATTAAAGGTCTTCTTATGTTATTTTTAATCGTTAAAATTTCATTATCTCTATCAAATAAATCCTCCCTTCTCTCTTTAGGTCTTTCATCAAACAACATATTCTACCCCAGAATTCATATTCTGCCCCAGAAGTTATAAGTATTAATAACGATGATTATAACTCCCTAGATTTCATCATAATTAATAGAGAAAAGTGTTACATTTATTCTATATAATAATTATTTATTAACAAAGAAATACTCTTTATAGAGTAGAAATATAAAATAAAATTTCTATATGTCTTATAAACAAAAACCAAATTTGTAGCTTAATAACTACAGTATCAATTTTCTAAACTTTTCTTATCCTGCAGTTTTCAACATTACGGCTTGTCGGGGAGAAAAAGTTAACGTTATTTAATGTTGTTTAACAATCCTAACCTCTTTAATGAATAGCTCTTAAGTTTTCTCCATATAATGATTTCGACTTCTAACTTTAAAGCAATATAATTTTTATTCAATAAAACTCAAAATTAATGATGTTAATTTACTTCCTCGTTATTTATATTCTTGCTCAATAACCTTATCTTATGGTTTCTAGTGAAGCTAACGAATTAATGGAAAAGGCTAAGAGATACTTAGAATTAGCTAAGATTTCGCTTGAAAAAGGATTTTACTCTGAAGCTTACTTCCTTTCTAGCCTTTCAGCTGAATTGTACATTAAAGGAGTTAGTATTTCATTAGTTGGAGGTTTTCCTACAGTCCATGACATTAGGGAAATTTTAAGCTATATAAGGTTAAAAAGAAAGGATCTTGAAATTATTGAAGATTTTATAAGGAATAATAGGGACAAACTAAAAGATATAAGTAATGAATACCTAGTTTCAAGATATAATCTATCTTATACATATAATAGACAGGATGCAGAGGAGTGTTTAAATACTGCATTAATGGTGATAAAATTTGGAGAAAATCTTCTTCATTCAATTAGCGGAAAAGATTAGACCGATATTTGGAAAGATAGCTATAATTCTCCACGGTAGTAGGATTAAAGGAAATTATTATACCGCTAGTGATCTGGATATTTTAATAATTAGTAAGAATTGCTTAGATAGAAAAGGATTGAAAATCCTTTACTCATTTGGTGAAGAACTTAATGGAATAAAACTTGATTATCAATTAGTTTGCTATAAAAATAAAGATTATTGGATAGTTAAGAACGTTCTTTCTTCACCTCATTTAGTTATTATAGATGATTTTAACGAGTTCATGACATAATTTTTAGGATAAAAGTCAGTGGTGTTTGAAAATGTCGTTATTAAGCTATAAATTTTATATTTCAATATATATACTAATCATTGTACTTAGTGCAGAAAGTATATTATAATGTTATGATGATTTTTGTAGCTTAATAATTACACTATCGCAACTGCTGACGCTTTAGAGCAGAAATCTGAAACAAATACAAAACTATCAGAACTCAAACTTAAAATGAAGCAAGTAAAGAAGGAAATAGGAGCAAAAGACGTGAAAAATATTCATGGGCATCTGTCAATCCTGCCCAGATTTACGTTAATTTTAGTTGTTTGGGCTAAGAATCGCGGGTAAAAAGTTTAGAGAGTGCTGTTTGAAGTACCGTGAAGAATTGGTAAAGTAACGATTTAATGTTAACCTACCTACACCTATAAAACAGGAAACATAACTTAAGCCATGCTTTTCAACAGACTTTTTCAATACGTTAAGCTTTTTCTGGTCATCTATCGTATTAACGTTAATTCTTGACATAAAATCTCCCTACCATTTGCCAACTTTTACACTGTTGCAAATTTAACCTTTACTGTTGCATTCAGTATCATTCTATTAAAAGAGTAGAACATAAAATAAGCCGCGGCCGGGATTTGAACCCGGGACCTCTGCCTTACCAGGGCAGCGCTCTGGCCAGGCTGAGCTACCGCGGCATCATAATGTTTAATTTGTAACTGGTTAAAAAGTCTTCTAGTCATATCTGCACCGTTATCATCTTAATGGTAATTAGATTATTCCACTAGTTGATACGACGAAGCCCATAATGTATAATATTATTGTAGCTAGTCTTCTCATTATATTTTATGGTACTCTAATGATCAAGAATCTAGATATTAGGAGAATCTGCAAAAACTATCCCACTAGGTATTACACGAAGGAAAGTCTCCCGCTATCATCTACAAACTAATAATAAAGATAACGACCTCTATTCCCTCGCCTATTATTGGTAAAAATGCAATTTTGAGTTTTGGATATTCGATTAGTATAAGTGCCGTATCCATACCTAAAGACAGTATTTCCAATGCGAACTTCAAAAAGTGTTCTATAAGATCTGAGACTAAAAATGGTAATAATAAATAGGTGAAATAGGTGAGAGCAATTACGCCAATAATCCCAAAGATCGTACCCAAATTTCCATTATAGACTTTGATGCTAAGAAGGAGAAGAAACCCATCTCCAATCCTTCAAAACTTGAAGGTAAAAATGAAATGAGGAATGCTGGTAGTTCATTTCTTTCTCCCCCTAACTAATAATGCTGTTCCTCCAATTACTCCTATCAGTGACGAATATAGATAAAATTCTGCAATAAAACTATATAAATTATAAAAAGTATAATAATAAGTCGAAATTCCAAGCACAATCAGTAACACTATGAGACCTATAGGAGTCAGTATCTTTTTCCTCACTATTATTAATATGATTCCGACTATTTCTAGAGGCAATAGATATTGCAATGAAGGGGCCGGATAGACTGTAGTATAACTTTTGTAGTCGTTAGTAACTACAGCAATGTAACCATAATGGATAGGATTTTGTAATGGAATCGGATAAGTCCAATTACTTGGTGAGAGAATGATAGGGGACCTTGGCTTAGATGAGAAGTTAAACGCTTGTAATAATCCTTGCAAGTCACTGTTCTCCACGTATTTAGTTAACCACGGTAAATGCCAATTATAGTCAATAAATGCCAGTAACGTATAACCGGAGATGGTGTAATTATCCACGTAACCTTCCTTTGCATAAGGTGAAATTATAAATAACGGAACTCTCTGCCCTAGTCCGTAGTAATTAATTGCAGGAGGAGCTATGTGATCATAATACCCACCGCCCTCATCAAAGGTTATAAATATTACAGAGGAGTTCCAAGACTTACTCTCCATTACAGCATTAATTACTTTAACAAGTTCCATTTCACTAGCAGTAACATTATAGGGTGGATGCATATCATACTTATCGCTATTACCTCCTAAGAACATCACCCAACTAACGGCTGGAAGGCTACCATTGTCCAAATCCTTAAAGAACACTGATAAATCGTAAATATAAGTCATATTAATTCCCGTAAATGCGGTTAGAGGCCATGGTATTCCATTAATGTTATAAACGAAATAACCCCAACTTATATTGCCCTTCTCTAGCTGATACATTATGGTCTCGTTGAAGGGTACTACGTTATACGCTTCATCGCTGAAGAAGTCAGGAGGAAATCCAGTTAAATAAGCTACCCTATTTGGTTCAGTCAATCCTAATACCGGCGAGAAGTAAGCATCGGCTAGTGTGTATTCCTCAGCGTAATCCCAAAGTATTCCAGCTTGTTGATAAGAAAAGTAGGCCATTGACTGTGTACCGGAGTAAAATACGAAACCAATTGGTTTTCCAAGCCAGTAATCTCCATGGTATACAGTCCAACCTTCAGAAGGATCTACTGTATCATAAGCATTAGCGTAATATGGATGGGAATACGACAATGGTAACCAAGGGATTGTAGGTACTGATATCCAATCAAGGACTCCGTTTTTAGTGTTCTCAAGCTGTATGTAGTTATCGTATAGTCCATCCGGCCACATTACGGATAGTGTAATATTGTTTATAATTGGTGGGTAACCAAATGGATAAGTCCCAAATAAATTATCGAATGAGTGATTCTCTTCTATTATTATAATAACGTGTTTTATTGTCATTGAGGTATTTGCATGGAAGGTATTATTCATCAATAAAAGTGGGATTAGTATTATTAGAATTAACAACTTTTTCATATATTAAAATGTAACGTATAGATTTTAAGCGTTGCTATATAGAGTATATAATCCATCTATGGTGAAAACGTATTAGGAAGTCAAAGAGTTTTCAACTTTCATTTAAAAGCTGTAATACTAATAAGGCCGAGTTCTTAACCAGAGTTACGTTATTTAAGGCTTCGTTTTTAGTTAATCCATCTGTAAACATTAGCCTAGCCACTTGAATTGACTTCGGTTCCTTATCATTAGGAGTGAAGAAAAATTCTACATTCATTCTCAATAACTCTTTCTTAATTTGTTCAACTAATCTTGAACTGTTTTTTAATTTCTCTTGATCTAACTCTAGTAATACAGCCACTATGTAGTATGTTGAATCTTGTCTAGGTCTTATAACAGACACTGGAAGACCGCCCATTGGAGGTGCTACTGTAAAGTGAAAATATAAGTCACCACTTTTAATTTGCTCTACCTTCATCCCAAGCTCTTTAAACCAACTGAATAATTCAGTATCACTAACCATTCCTAACACCGCAACGCTGAATCCCCCATTCCAGACTCCATCTTATGTTGTGCTGTAATCTCAGCCAACTCAATTAGATTCTTCCTTATCTCTACCTTTATGTCTTTGGGCAATGATATTAAGTTACGAATTAAAATAGTTCTCGCACCCATGTTGCTTATAGGAATAGCGTAATCTATATGGGGAGTAATGAAAGTAATTGAGCCTAATGGTGAATTAGCTTTTCTAGATATGAACATTAAGACCTCTTTTGAGGGAAAGTATTTATTAGTGTCCTCTGGTGTTATTACGTCTTGTACGAATGTATCTATGTTATGTCTTAAAAGAAGTGATTTAGCGTCTATTTTAGGTAAGTTAGTTACAACGTAAATTCTAGCCCTATAATTTAACTCTTCTAGATACTGTGAGTCAGGGTAGGGTTTAAATTTAGAAATATCGAGATCTCCTATTACTGTCTTCAGCAAATCCTTAGGTGGATAGTATCTTACATTTGAGAGGGATGAAGTGATTATTCTATAGATTTCAATAGAGGATAGATCGAAGATTGCATCTAAGTCAATAATGTATGGTATCATTTCTTACCACTCAACAATTTCTCCAACCAGATCTTAGTTAATATTTTTTGCTTACATTCATTGCAGACATCAGTATACTGTGCAGTTCCAGCGAATCCATATTGTATTAGTAGAGTATCAACCTTAGTCTTGATCTTCTCTGAACCCAATGGTTTTCCACAAAATCTACACTTGGCCACCTCTGCCTTATTTACAACTTTCTTTTTAAGGTTAGAAATCTTGGCGAAACCAGTTACAACTACGGCTTTCTCTGGGCAATTCCTAACACATCGTTGTGAACCAATACAATAAGGTATATTATAGCTTAACTCTAAAGTATTATTACCCTTTAACTCGGGAACTAACATTTGACAAGCCCTTACACACACTCCACATAATACGCATTTGTTTGGATCCACTTCTACGTTATAAACTTCTGGGACAACATCATCTTCGTTTAATTTAACCTTTTTCGACATTTCTTCTATGGACCATATTAGGAGCGCTCTTCTCCTACTACGCTGTAAAATAACGTCTAGGGGTATTTCGGATCTACTAAGTTGTGTCAGCTTAATAGAGAGGAGTGTCCTTTTAAGCTCCTCGTCATCTTTAGCCTTACTAATGGTGAAACTAGTACCGGGAAAATGAGATGGTAATTCGTCTAATCTCTTTAACGCAATATCCCTACTTCCACATTTTGATGAAACGTGAACTATAGGAGTTATTCCAGCGGCATATGATGCAAGAACGAAGGAGTCGTGAACTCCTGCAGTACAAGGCATTAAGAATGGGAATATGCCTTCTGGTACCTCGTCTATTATTGAGTCTGTAAACAATAATGCAGCTTGTTTATCCTCATAGTATCTAACTATTACATTAATGAAACTCACTACTTGATCCGTAGTCGCTGTTGGAATTTCAAGATACCCTAAGTATGAACTCGCGGAGCAATAACCACATACGCTGCATCTCTCTGGATAACCCACTGATGGACCTTCTGGAGCTTTAACTATTAACCCTTGAGGGCAAGACTCAATCGCTCTATTTATTTCCCTTTCTGCATGAACTTCATCGAATAGTACTGGGTATGGTTTGTATTCGCATGTTTTCAATTTAAGCAATGATCTTCTGGAGACCGAGGAAGTGGGAGTAGGTTGAACTCTATAAGCTAAATCCATTAATTCTATTCTCAAAGAATATGCCGTAAGTAAGGTAAAAACGTACTTCTTACTCTTATCTTTAAACCAGCTCGGAGGTATTATAAGAATAGCTAATGGCGAAATCCCCAACTTCTGATCTATATCCTCCATCCATCTTTCTCTTCCATTTTCACTAACTACTAACAAAGCTTTTAGCTCATTATTCTTAACGTCATCTATTATGTAATCACCCATCTCAGCAACATAAGGTAGTTTAGCCTCTTCAAAAACCTTCTTTAGTATCTCATCCCCTATTATCTCCCTAGCTTTTTTCGATACTATTAATCCAGCGTTTAACATTAATTTACACCTAAATATTTTCTCTCAAATTGAAGAAACTTAGCCAATTCAGAACATACAATTTTGTATATATTTGATCTCGGATCGTTAATTACGTCATTGATCCAATCGGGAATCCACGAGAAAATATGGGTTAGTGTGAAATTCTTCTCATCTTGTACTATTTTAAACGGATCTCTTCCTTCACTTCTGTGCTCATACTCTTCCTCAATAAGCAAAGACATGAATGCGAAAATAGAAGAAACGTGATCAGGTTCAGGATTAAATTGGGATGAGAATTTCATAACAATCCCCTTGGATTTGTAGAACCTAATAACATCAGTGTACTTGAAAGTGGCAACTTTCTCTCCCATAAGCTGAAATAATCTCTTACTTTCCACTGGCAACAAGGGTTTAACTCCAAATCCAGAAAGGAATAAGGTTGAGTATTCCAACAGATAATCTGACCTTTTAGTCTCACTAAAAACCCTTTTTATTTCAGTAGCTCTTATCCCCATAACCTCTTCCAATTGTTTATCTAGTTCTCTATCCACTACGTCAATCTTCTCCAAGAGCTGTTTATACTCATCTTCTACAAACTTATAAAGGAAGAGATCCGCGAATAAATCGTATAACGCATGCCTAACGTTTAACAAGACGGAAACTGACAATATAAGTCACCAAACAAAAAAATTATGAACTTGAATTAGAATTTGAGCCATTACCTTCAGTATATGTAGAGTTGTTCCCTTGAGCTCCAAGTTGTACAACGCCGTTAGCGGTCCATACGTTATAGTACTCAGCCTCACTAAGTAATTGGACATCACTTTCAGCGTATTTGCTACGCCATGGTAAATAGCCACTAGCAGGCTGTGCTCCAGTTTCAGGTCCCATTACAAATCCTCCTTTATCGTAGAACAGGATTGTACCAGGATCAGTTGGGTCTAAGATATTAGCCCAAATTCTCGCTTGAACCATACACCCGTGAATACACGCTGGTATTCTCTCTTCTGGAGGTAACGTAGGATCATAAATCCTATCGAAGCAATGGGTGCACTTCTTCGTAACTCCCTCTACATAATCGAAGAATCTGTTCCCATAAGGACATGCGTAAATACAGTACTTAGTCCCTATGCATTCGTTATAGTCAACTAAAACTATACCATCTTCAGTCCTCTTGAATGTAGCGCCTACTGGGCAAACTTCAGTACAAGGCGCATTTACACAGTGGAAACAGTTTATTGGTATATTGTAAACCTTAGTCTGGGGGTATGTCCCCACTTCTACATATAGTACTCTTAACCAGAACATAACGTCTAATTCTCCGTAAGGATTTAGATCTGGTATTGGTCCAAACATTCCAGATGTGTTCCATTCCTTACATGACATTTGGCAGCCTCCACATCCGAAACACTTGTTTAGGTCAGTTATTATGGCGTAGTTTGCCTTTAAGCTGAACGGTGGAGCATGTTGAACCCCACCTTGTCTTATATCTAATTTAATTTGGGGTGTGGTCGTATTTTGGGGAGAAGACATATTTATCACCTTAAGAGGAAGAGGGTTCTGTTGCGAACCCATATCTTATCTTATATTGCCCTATAGTATAAGTTGGGGCTAACGAACCAGGTGCAACATAACTCCATAGACTAGTTGACGTAATATTATTAATGTCAAATCTCAGATGTGGAATATCGATCGGTTGTGCAAATGTTGGTTGTGATGGCGTATTATTTACTGTTATTTGACCTCCCATTTTGCTTACTATTACGCTAAGTATATCTTGGTTTGAAAAGTCCTGACCCATGTAAGTGAACTTATTGGAGACTACTTGGACTTGTGTTGATGTACTTTTACCCACAATTCTTATTCTACTATCATGCCATGAGGTTTGTCCAGTAATTGGATCGAGATACAATATTGGGAACGCATTATCTTTCATAGGATCTAATATTCCACCTCTGGATGGAGGCATATAAGAGATATTAGCCCAATTGTTAAGTATGCTATATTTAACTTGTGGTGAATTAGTTGCTTGACTTCTAAAGCCTGGTAAGGCTTGCGACGATACAATCACCCATGCCGTACCTGGCCTTGTTGCGTTATCTAAGAAGGCAATTGCGGTAATAGTAGTTCTTTGTCCTCCACTAGACGGTTGGTTAACTGCTTCAAATTGTACCATATCACCACTTTGGATTCCCATGCTCTTAACGTATGGATCTGCTGCACTCAGCATTACTGGTGTGTATGGCATTATTGCAGTTAACCATGGTACTACGTAAGACCACGAATGGTACATTCTATCATGTCTTCTAACGAAGAAGGTTAACGGATACTGACTTAAATTTATTCCATCAGAAGTTATATCTGACTGCCATGCTGGTACAGGATAATAACCACCAAATGGTCTGAAGTAATCTAGAATATTCTTCTGTAGAGCTTTACCATAACTATCATTCGGAAGCTGTGATCTTACTAGGAAGCTAGTGTTCTTAGTTTTTAAATAGTAATAGTAGTAGGCAGCGTCATAACCAGTCCATTTTCCAGCAGCTGCTAATCTAAACTTCTGTAGATATTCTAAGTATATTCTATGTACGTATGGTAAACCTATTGGGCCATAGGCTCCAGGCATGTAAGCTCCCCATCCAAGGAAGTAGAACATATTAACATTTCTCATGTATCTTATTGAAGGTGGTAGTACATACACTGCTCCTCCTTTTCCTACTTTAACATAACCAGGGTTGATATCGTCTAGTGTCATTTTTCCCGCAGCGTATTTATTGATTATGGTCTGTAACATTGATTGCAACTTAGGTTGAAACTCTACTGAAATCCTAAAGTAATGTTCTACTCCACTTGATCTATTGCTAGCACTATTCTTGTAAGTTGGAGCAGTAGAGAATTTTTGCCCACTGGGTACACTACTTAGTATCTGATTTATTACCGCATCTTGTGTTGAATTGTTTGGTACGGATGATGCATAAAGCTTTAATTGTTGAGGATTAGGCGATTGTTTACCATTAGCATCTGTCAAAATGTACTGGAATCTATTACCATAACCTGCCAACAATATTCCTTGTTTTAATATAAACATTCCAGTGGATATTAATCCAGGCTGACCTTGTTGTAGAATTGCAGTTCCAGTGAGTGGATCATGTAACGTTATAGGGCTAATCAAGTCTCCACCAGTTATAGGATCTTGAGTAGTATAGAATGGGTTCTTCATGGGGTCAATTGTATTTTGACTTGGATATGCCCTCAATATCCATAGTAATGTTAATAGAGTATCGCCAGTACTTAATACTGGATATAATGAGGGTAATGCAGGCCAGTTCAATGAATCAGAAGGACCTTGAGGTAATGAAGTTGGTCTATCAAAGGTACTGTGGAAACCGTATACTTCAAGGAATGATAAATCTGGCATAATTAGATCAACTACATTATTAGTTTCATGCATGAATAAGTCGAATGAGATTGTAAATGGAATAATGTAATTCCCACTGCTATCTTTTTCAGTTACCATTTGAAGTACTTCTGCAAGGTTATATGCGTTATTCCAGAATGGTGATGTTATGTACCACATCATGGCATTTATTGTGTATGGTATAACTTGCTTTGGATACTTGTTCATAAGATATGAGGTAGCCGCTACAGCTGAAATCGACCTCTGCGTTGTTAGTGGTAGTTCCCAAGAATAACCTCTGTCTACTAATAATGGCCTTCCAGTTTTATATATTACTAAATCATCTGGGCCATCGGGGAACCCATAGGGTCCAGCGCCTACAACTTGTACATTCTTTACATATACTGTTCCATCATTGTATATGTATTCAGTTTTTAAGAACCCACTCCTACTTTTGGGTATCGTTAGATTTAGCCCTTGTATTGCGTTTGCTACATCTGGATCTATTTGCGGAGCATTAGCTAATGGATGTGGTGGTACTGCGTGACCGGGGAGCTTCCGGTATAAAAACCTTTCCATGAAAAATCGAGCATAGTCCACACTACTTACGCAAGTGATGAAACCTGCTTTACTCACTAGCATCAAATGGTTTATTATAATACAGCACAGCCCAAGTAATAACAGCCAATTTCCTTGCACAAGCAGTAATCAACTTCTTACCCTTTAACCTACCCTTGTGCTCCTCATAAAAACGCTTGATAACAGGATTAACCTTGATGGCAGTCAAAGCTGCCAAATAAAAAGCCCTCCTCAAAACAGCATCACCCCTCTTGGATATACCCCTTGAGACAACACTCTTACCACTAGACTCAACAAGAGGGTCGAGACCACAATAAGCAACAAACCTCTTCTTATCACTAAAGCGCCTAACATCACCAACCCTAGCCAAAATAATACAACCCAAGGTTTTACCAATACCGGGAATAGTGAAAATCAAACTATCCTTGGAAACAACATTCTCAAGCTCCTTCTCAATCTCCCTCTTCCTAGTTTTAAGCCTCTCAAGCTCCTCCAAAAGAAACCTAACCTCAGCCAAGACAATACTATCCCCACCCCTCAAAACCTCCTCCAAGTTTTTCTTAGACAAACTATCCCTATAGCCTAAAAGTACCAAATCCCTCCTCAACCTATTCTTAACCCTAGCAATACTCCTAGTAACAAAATCCCACTGGCTAGTCAACTCCCTAGCATCACTTGTTGTAAACCCACTACCCATACTTACAACTATTTCCGCAAGCTTTTTAGCATCATTCTTATCACTCTTCTTACCCCTAAAACCCTTGAACTTCTTGAGAATAAAGGGATTAATGATCCTAACATCATACTCATTATTCAAGTACTTTGCTAGGTTAACGTGGTAAACTCCAGTACTCTCAATACCCACTTTGCAACCCTTAGGCAAGATCTTCCTTATCTCCTCAAACCCTTGCCTATCATTAGGAAACTCGTAGAGTTTACCTTGAAAATACATAATTAATTTATCTTTTGATACATCTATTCCTGCGACTGGGGCCTCCAATTATACTCACCCTTATGTTTTATTCGGGCTTTTTGCCCAACTTCCGGTTCGAATTGGAGGAGGCCAAGCTCCCCGTCGAGCTTTAAGCCCAAGGAAGTCAACGGCCTACACCCCAGTCAGATCTGTGTAATACAGATCTGACTAATATGTTTTATATAAGGTAGTGCGGATAAGGATATTTGTACAGATCAGCACCTGGGTTGTCCCACGCACCTACCATTAATACTAGATAATAGAGCGATGCGGCACTCATAAAACCATTTGCATGGGCAGCTAAACCTCTCATGAAGTAAATGGAAACTGGCCTACCTACCACGTGGTCGTGGAATCTACCTAAATAATCTACCCACTTAGCTGGTTCGTATATTGCCTTTTGGAAAGCTACATTAGCAATCTCATTAGCAATCCTCACTACAGTTTGATGTGGAATTCCGGTAACTGATGCAACGTTCAGTGCTCCATATTGTGGGGACTGTGATAAAGGTGTGTAAGGATCATAGTTCAATAACTCAGCTCTAAATAATTCAAATGCAGTTGTTGCTGTCAAGGTAATTATATCTTGAGAACCTAACGCTTTAGGAACTGTAACTTGGATAGCTGGTATTTTTACTACAGTTCCGTTCTTTAGTTTATAAGGTACTTGAACTATCTGTGATTGCATACTCTGGGGCAATTCGTCTAAAGTAAGAATTGGTATTACACTCTTCTGCCATGGAATATCAACGTATGCATAGACATTACCATCATTGCCCATTACTGCTTCTAGCCAAGGATGATTACTACTATATTGAGGATTACTTACGGACATCCTTACGTGAAGACCTACGTTATTCCCAGCAGTAGGATCTGTTGGATCAAGACAATCACCGTTTTGTGGATTTGGGTTTACAATTACTAACCACGATAAGTTAGTGTAATACCTTAAGAATTCCTCATCTATATGAGCATATACTGCCGTGGAAGGAATATCACCTAAACTTGATAGAGCTACTACTTGACCAGATGGGGTTATTGTTTGCATCCATAATTGACCAGATGCTGGATTAACTGCAAGTTGGACTGGCTGTAACGTTATTGGGTTAAGTACTTTTTGTCCTTGAGAAACCTTATATATGTAGTAGTGGAAGTCAACTAGTACTCTGATCCAACCCATTACTAGTGCTCCATCTGTTGCTGGGTTAACGAATAGATGTTCATCAGAAACTGAATAAAATCCATACCTCTCCGGGGCTATCGTTAGTACCTTTCCACCATTCTCCCTTATTCTAGCAATTATCCTTCTCATCCAATTGGGGAAGTGGTCTCCAGCTAGCCCAGCTAAAATAAAGTATTGTGATCTTTCCTCATCTGGTCCTGCATACTCCCACACTGGTGCACCTGTAACGTAAACTCCTGCTGTATATACATTCATTGAACAGAAACCACCGTGGGCTGCTGCATTTGCTGTACCGAAGTTTGCTGAGAAATACCCACCTGTTATACCAGGTATTAATTGATCCCTTCCTTCCCAAAAGGCTAAAGCATGAGGATTAGTCTCTCTAATTTTAAGCAATCCAGGGAAGTTTCCAATACCTAATTGTTGGGGATTTAATCCTAACTTACTCCAACTTTGTGCAGATGTACCATTTACTATAATGTCAAATGCAATATCGTAGTCTACAGCAATCCACTTTCCAGAACCCCTATCACTTGCTCTCAGTAAGGGATACCTAAGTCTAGATGGTGCAAAATAATAGAAGACATCAGCCGCACCTCTAGGGCAAACTCCTCCATCATTTATATGCCATCCGATAGTTCCAGTCACAAACCTGGGGAAACCGGTAGGAGTTCTAACTACTTCTATTGCACATCTGCCTAAGCATTGGAAACAATTAGTGTATACTAATTCGTCGCTAGGATAATTAAGAGTGTAATTCGTCTCAGAAACACTATCAAATATCCTCTTCGCTACACTATTTCCTCCTAAAATAAACGCAGTTGCTACAGCAGTTGCACCAGATATTTTAAGAAAGTCCCTTCTACTTAACTTTAGCATGATATCTCTTTGTTCACTTCCGTGTGTTATTTATTTAAATATTCATTTCATTTTACCGATATTTCCGATTTCACATATTTCTATTTCTTGAAAAGATTTTCTATAATTGATTTAATGGATGGATCTAACTTAATGGCCTCCTCTACTTCTTGGGAGAACTCCATGTTAAGTTCTTTAAGTATTAGTGCCTTTAGTATATGGTAATTAGCTTTCTCACCCTTTGATAAGGCTAAATCCATGTATGTTAAAGCGTCGTTATACATTTTCAAGTTGTAGTAGCAAGCTGCAGCATTGTAATAATGATCTGGATTATTAGGATCGTAATGGGCAGCTATCTTAAATTCGCTTAAGGCTAGTTTATAAAATCCAGTCTCAAAGTATATTTTACCCTTTAGCTCGTGAAGGGATGAATCCTCTTTCTTAACATTTAATGCACGATTAATTTCTGATAAGGCGTCTAACTTTAATCCCATATTGTAGTAGCAAAACGCTTTCATGACCCTAGCGTCAACATTATTTGGATTTAGTCTTGAGACTTCAGTTAACTCTATATTAGCTTCTTCATACCTTTCCAACTTAAACAATATCCTAGCCTTTATGAATCGATATTCTGAGGAAAAGGGCAAAATTTCCAACGCCTTATTTATGTTTTCTAATGCCTCTTCTAATCTTCCTTCATTCTCCAAAACCTCAGCCTTAGCTGACAATATTGCATAACTGAAAGGAAAAGTTTGAACACCCTTATCTAATTCTACTAAAGCCGCTTTTGAATTGCTCATTCTTAAATAGGCTTCAGCTCTAAGCAAGTATACTTCTACACTTTCAAAGTTCTCTAAGACTTTCAAAACCTCGTTATACCTACCTTTTTCCAATAGTTCTTCAGCCTGCTTAATGACATCCTCCACATTTTAATATATAATTATATTAGCAAAAAAGTTTATTTAAAAATATGTACGATTGAACATATCGGAAGACTGAAATGAAACTTTATTTAAATTATTAGTCAACTTTATAAATGATAAAAATGGGACTATTTAATGCACCTGAACCAGGAACGTCCTTTGGAGTACAAGCTCCCATCATCCAGATAAATCAGTATCCATTATGGGGAGAGTACGTAGCACTAGCGTTATACTTCACTGAGATAGCAGGTATGCTAATGGCCATAATAGGTTTAATGGAAGTAACTGGAAAGTATAAAGCGTTCAATAGGAGGGCATCTGTTGCGGCTTTTATCGCATCCATTTTAGCTTTACTGTTTTTTGATATTGATTTAGGTAGACCAACTGCAGCTATACTTGCCCCAGCTGAAGCCTTATTCTATTTTGCTTTCTCTTGGATGGCTAGAGGTATAATATTTGTAGGTGGGCTATTACTTTTCTAGTTCCTATATATGGTAATTTCTTTACTTAATGTGAAGAACAAGTGGTCTAGAGGAGTCGTAGCTGTATTAGGAGCATTTGCAGGAATATTCTCCACAACTTATAGTGGATTTGAATTAGCTGCTACTACTGGAATACCGTTCTGGAATAACGGTGGATTGCCAGCACTCTATCTAGCTGATGGTGTCTTCGCTGCTAGTGGACTTGGATATTTGATAGCATTAGTAGGTAAAAATGAAGATGTTATAAGGGCTAGGGTAACACTCACTAAAGTATTGTTCTATTCCAGTATCGCAATTTTAGCAACATGGTTTCTATTCCTAGCTAACGTTAATTACTTGAATGTTTTTAATCAAGTAGCCTATGAATATTTGTTATCTCAAGCGACTTTCTATGTAGATATAACATTATCTGTACTAACCTTGATAATATCTGGAATAGGTTATATGTCAATAACTAGGTTCCTAATGTTCGGAATAAAGCAAAAAGCTCCAGAATCAGCGATAGGTCAAATTCCAGTAATGGATCTGCCAACTGTAATTAAATACGTAATAGTTGTGGCTGCAATATTTGCGCTAGTTGCTGGTTTCTTAGCAAGAGCTGATGTATTATTTGCTGGGCAATATGCATATCAACTATCCCCAATGACTCCATTCCAGTCAGTCTCTAATCAGCCAATTCCAATTGGTTCCTTTGGCTGGAGAGGTTAAAAGGAATAATCGTTTTTATACTCTTTTTCATTTATTAGATTTAGTGTTTCTTTAAAAAACTAAGCAATTTAAGAAGTAGTGTTAGTTGAGTAGAGAAACATAAAAATTTTTTTGCCCTAAATCATGATAATAAGAATATATAAACTGACATAATATATTTATTATTGATGAGTATCAAAATCCTCGATGATAGGGATACCATAATATTAGAATTCTTAGTAATATATGGATATCTAACTTCTTATAAATTAGCTATAATCTCAGATATTCCAATGGCTACAGTATGGCGTATACTAGTTAACTTAAAATCCTTAAGTCTAGTGACAAAACAAAAGAAGGGATTTACAATTACTCCACGTGGCTTAGTATTTGCATATTATTTAACAAAGAAAGATAATATACGCTTACAAGCTCTTCAAAAGCTTAAAGAATCATGGAAGTATGACGGTTCCGTGAATGAGATTAGATCATTTTTAGATGCGTTGAATCAATTTTTGAAAAAATATGAAATTTCGCTAATAAGTGTTTGTTTTAACCATCCGCTTTCCGTGATAAGCCTTATGTTACCCAAGGCAAAGGAATTAGATGAGTTTAGTCAACGTTTACTAGCTAGATTCATATTGAAAGCATTTCCAACAGTCGTTCTTCCTACAGGATGCAAGGCTATCATAAGCTTTGACGAAAAAGGTGAACCTTATGCACTAGCTGCAGATTGTAAAGATGAGGGAGTACACATATTCCATAAGTGCCCCTATATAAATAAATACTTTAGTGTAGAGGTTAAACCAAGGTGATTCAACTACAGAGGAAATTTTTCCTTAATCTCTCCCAATTAGTTAAACAAGGTTTCCATCCAGCCCTACTCCTAACTGGTTGTCAGAAGAGGGCATTACCAGTTATGAAGATTATTAACTCGAACGGAGACTTAAGAGGTGATCTTAAGATAAACTTGTGTATTAGGATGGGATTGAGGGAGGATAAAAGTTGTGAATTCTTTTATCCATCCACGAGGGAAATTACTTACAAAAAGGAAATCTCTACGTCTAAAGGTAATGGATTGCTTTTAGCTAGTAGTGAAGGTTTACTCTTAGTAGATGCCATATACCCTGAGAGGAATAAGGAAATACTAAGAGCTACACTATCTAATTTAATAACAATATGGGGAGTTAAGTGGTACGAAATTGAAACTAAGGATAATATAGTAGGTTTCGTATGGGGTTTTACGGATAGGATATATATGGAAGTTAAGGAAGGAATGAAAGTAGGAATGATAAATAGACCAGGAGGAACGTTGCCAGTAAAGTTGCTTTATAAGGCATTAAATGGAAATATTGAATATCTTGAGAAGAGAGGTATTGGTATTAATTATATTTACGAACTAGCAGAAGAGACTTTCAGTAGGGCTACTAAAATATTGAAATTAAACAGTAACGTTTTGCCAATAAATATTACTAGAATAGGAATTAATAATATAAATAGTTTATTTGCAAACTATTCACTAAAAATTCAATTACCAACGCCATGGTATGCAGAAATCATGAGAGAGATTGCTCCCCTTATTCAAGACCCATTACAGTCAGAGTTGTTAGTACTTGTAATAGGCGAAAAAAGAGAGGTAGAAGATGCCCTTCAAGAGGCAGAAAAACAAGGATTTCCATCTTTCCTAGTTGGCGAAGTGTTAAGGAGATAGGAAAATTCTACCATCCCTCTCTTTAGAGAAAAGTTCTTTCAGAGCTTGTTTACCCTCCTCTAACTTAAATATCTTCCATGTCTTTACTTTACAATCCTTACAAATGTCTAATAATTCTACAAAGTCCTTCCTATTACCCCTATTAACACCTAGAATACTAATGTGTTTGCTATATAACTGACTTAAATCAACCTTCACATTGCCACCTAACAATGTTCCAAAGGTGACTAACTTACCCCTAATCCCTACAACTGAAAAGCTCTTATCCCAAAGTTGTTCTCCTAAGGAATTGACAACTACGTCAGCCATCTTAGCATTTGTAATTTCCTTCACCTTTTCCTCTACTTCATTATAATCAACTACAAAATCGGCTCCATATTCCCTTAACCAACTCTTTCTTGATACAGCTATTACTTTTGCCCCAAACTTCTTACCCAATTGTACCAAAAACATTCCAGTATTTCCAGATGCCCCAAATATAACCAGCGTTTGTGATGGCCTCAATTCTGCTTCCTTTAATGCATGATAAGCTGTTAAAGCAGCTACAGTCAAGCTCGATCCCATTTCCCACGTATATTCATTTGGTAACTTAAACACATACTTCTCTTCAACTGCAATATACTCAGCCCATCCACCATTAGCGTCAACTCCTATTCTTCCACCATTTCTACAGACTGTTTCATATCCAGTCATGCACATGTCACAAGTTCCGTCAAATATTCTACCATAAATTGTAACTCTGTCGCCTACACTTAAACTTTTAACATGATCTCCAACCTTAGCTACCTCCCCGCTAAATTCAACTCCGGGTATATGTGGTATCGGGTTCGCTTTTAGTCTCTCAACAGTATAATAGTCAACTGGATTTACGCCTGCCAGTTTCACTCTTATTAATACTTCATGGTTACCTATTTCTGGGTCTTTATAATCTGTAAACTTTAGGTTTTCTATTCCGTTCTTATCAAATACGAGAGCCTTCATCACCTTTAACTTAAGCTTAAAAGGTTAATAAGTTAACTTTAGATTGGTAAAGATAATAAGCAAAGTTAGGAGAAAAATTATCTTAAACGCATCTCGTTAGATTGCTCATAAGTCCAACGATTCATGTTTAATAGTAACGTCTGCTTAAGCACTTTTGTGAGAGGATGAGTATTAAGAGAAGGTCAAAATATACGTTAAGCGTTCTTCTACTTGCTTCATTTTTAGCTATTATAATGGGATTAGCAAACGTTCCAATGGCTCAGACTTCTCCGCAAATTCCCGTTTATAAAGTAGTTGGTAGTGCGGATTTGTCAAATCCTGGATCTGCAAGTTATTGGAACCAAATACCATGGATTAACATTTCATTAACTGCAAATATACCAATGGCTCCCACATCTGGATTAACTCACTATTTATTAGTTAAAGCAGTATGGAATGGATCTTGGATAATAATATTAGAAAGATGGTACGCTCCAGAACCCGCATTTGGTGCTTGGTCAGCAGCCGCAGCAGCACTTTATCCCCCTGCTTCTGGTCCAGGTTTGTTTAGACAAATAATGCTGACACCTAGTACTACTTATACGATAGAAAAGAATTATACTAACTATTTCTCAATAGTTAATGGAAATACTATACAAGGGAGATTAGTATTAAACTACTCTGGAATCTTGTTACCAACTCCAAACAATACACAAATTAGTGTAATGTCTAATGGTACAATAATATTATGGCATTCCCCAAGACCAATGGAAGATCTTCTTTATTCAGATGGAATGTTTTATGGTTATTATACTAACTCAACGTGGTATTATCCAGATAGAGCTGCTATAATGTGGTATATGGGTAGTGTAATACCACCTACTAAAGATGGGATGAATATTGGTGGCAAAGTCCCTGGCCAAACATTTGATGGTGTGACTTTTAAAGATGCCGGAGGCTCTTTAGTACAGTCTGGAGGCGCAGCAAATATATGGATGTGGGTATCAGGGGCTACATGGAACAACGCAACTTATGATCCTGCATTTAAAGCAAATCTCTGGCAGAACACATCACTAACTGGATTATCTTATGTAGACCCTAATAATCACGGATTTGCAGTTCCACTATATACTAATAATACTAACATGTATGAAGTAGACACTTCTGGAATATGGTATGCACCAGTTGCATCAAGTGGATTAAACGGATCGCTATTCTTTATATGGACTGGTGCAACATATCAGAATGGTTATTGGACATTAGAGTTTGCTAGACCCCTTGCAGTTCCTTCGGCTTATGCAAATTGGATGCCTAATATAACAGTTGGTAAAACCTATTATGTAGCGCTTGCAGTATGGCAAGGAAAACTTGGTGAGACGTTATTCGACAAGTCTATTACGTCAAACTTCTTAACATTAGAATTAGTTACTACTCCACCTACGAGCACGACCTCCAGTACAACGCCTACCACTTCAGTTACTAATACAACTAGCGTTATTACAGTTACAAGCATACCCTCTGCTACAATATATGTTACAATAGTTGGCGTCGTGATAGCTATAATAGCACTTATAATACTTTATGTGGTGTTTAGAAGATGAAAATAGTAGATGAATTAAAAGGTAATTTAAACCTTTTTTTAATTTCACTTGGCATTTCCAGCCTTTTACAGTTTTCATTCAAACAAGCCTTTATGTTTCCCTCTATCCTACCTCTTAATATCCCTAATACAAATTTACTTCTCGTTATAGGAAATATCTCGTTCTACTTCTTCTTCGTATTTCTGTTGATAGTCAGTATAATTTTATCCTTTACAAACCTGGGGGCGTTCAGTAATAAATATTTCGGTTGAACTTCAAGCATAGTGTCAACTAAGATTGCCACGTGAATCCTTTCAATTCACGTGGCGATTTTGGGTCACTTGGGCTCATAAGGCTTATTATTATACCAAACGCTCCACACAACCTTAGCCAACTTTCTCGCCAAGGCAGTGTATAACTTCCTACCGTGAAGCTTATCCTTGTGATACTCGTAAAACCTCAATAAGGTCGGGTTCTTTGAACAGTTCATCTGCGCAAGAAAGTAGAAAAGGCTGTGCAAATACTTGTTACCCCTCCTTGAGATTCCCTTACTTACCACCGCCTTACCGCTCCTCTCCACTACCGGATCTAGACCGCAATAAGCTACGAAAGACTCAGGCTTAGGGAAGCGCCTAATATCACCTACAACGCCAATGATTATCCCTGCAGCAAGCTTCCCAACTCCCGGAATCGTCAGTAGGACGTGGTCTTCCGGTACTTGGCTCTCTATCATCTCCTTGACCTCTTTTAACTTCTCTTGCGTCTCAAAGAGGGCCTTAGCCAGTATTTTGACTTCTTCAAGTACTATTGGCGTGTATTCAAGTTGGTAGAGTACTTCTTGTGCGAAGTCTCCGCTTGCTAGTCTTTCCAATCTCTCCTTGTTTATCTTGTCGTTGTCGCTTACTAGGAATAGTGCTCTCTTTAGTCTGTTCTTTTGTTTTACTTCCATGTCCTTTAAGAACAGGTATAGAGTTACGAGTTCTCTAAGGACGTTATACTCGTACTCCTTTGCCTTGTCGACCATGTTTTCTAATTTTTCTGCGTCGTAAAAATCTGTTTTCTTTTCCCTGAAGTCCTTTTCCCTTGATAGCACGTTTGGGCTTACTTGTAGTACTCTTACCCCTCTCTCCTTGAAGTATTGGGAAGGCTTTATTGAGTATACTCCGGTGGGCTCTAGGACTATCGTGCAAGGCTTCATATCGAGGATTTTCTCATAGCCTTTTAGGTTGTTCTCGTATTTTCCTCCCCTGCTCGTGATTAAATTATCTTTTGACACGTCTATTCCTAGGACCCCTACCTCCTTGTCACACCTATATGGGTGGATTTTCCCACAATGTTCAGTCCGACAGTAGGGGTCGGTCACGCCGGAAACCGAAGACTTAGCTTCAGAAATACTACCGACCATACTCCCAACCCTAGGAGTATTACTCTTTACTCTCTAGAGCTAATAAAACCTATATAGGGTTAAGGGAGCGGAAAGCCTCGCCCCTTCTCGGTAGACCCAAAATCATATTAGAAAAAATATTTCTGATAGGATAATATCGAATTTATAAAAGATAAAGAAATTTATAAGAGTATAAAGAATTCAATTGAAGAAAGGGTTTAAGGTGAGGGAGATTGAGTATTACCACGTGAGTTAGTGAGATGGTAACACCCGGTCTCCCTCACCAAAATAACATTCAACAAATAGGATATAAATTACTTTCCATGCTGAACTTCAAGGGAAAGAAAGGGGAAGAGGTGGCGAGAACCCTCATCTCAGCGTGTTTATGGAACGATTCGGTGGAAAGCAAGTCGAGGGCTTATGGCGTGTCCCCACAGACCGTGAGGAATTACGTGGAGGAGCAAGGGGTGGAAGTTATTGAGAAACTCTTGGAAAGCGCCAGGAAGATATCCTTGAAGGTACTGAAGGGAGTCAAGGAGATAGACGTCTCAATAGACTGGACAACCAAGACGTGGTACGGGAGACCGGTGGGAGGGCTCGGGAGTTCGGAGGAGGGAAACTCTTGGAACTACGCAACTGCGACGACAAAGTTTAATGGGAAAGTGCTCCTACTGGCCTTCATCACTCAAGTCAAGGGGATGACTAAGGAAGAGATCGTGAAGGCCCTCGTGGAGCAAGTCGTCGCGATGGGGTTCAAGATAAGGTTGATAACTCTTGACGCTGGTTTCTATACTGTTGATGTGCTCAACTTCATTTCACAGTTTAAGTATATAGTTGCTGTGCCTGTTGGGGATGTTAAGGTTTATGAGGAGTTTGACGGGGATTACACAACTAATAGTAAGAGGCATAGGAGGGATGAGCAGGTCAAGTTCAGGCTTCTCGTGTATAGCAAGGAAAAAGTGAGGAGAAAGAAGAAGAGTCTTGTTTATTTTGCTAGGGCTACTAACCTAGACCTATCCAAGAGGGAAGTGTTGGATTTGTACAATAAGGTAAGAGGTCCCATAGAGACCTCTTACCGGAACATCAAGGCTTTTCTTCCATTTACTAGTTCTACTAAGTTCGTCTTCCGCACGTTGATCTTCGTGCTGGCCGTGGCCTTCTACTCCCTGTACACCGTGTTCAAGGGGGAGGTGAGGAGGGAGCAGTTCAGGATACTCCTAATACTCTTGTTTTCTGATGATTTATTCTATCTAAAAGATTTTCTATTTAAATCAATAGAACCGCTTATTAATAATATAGATTTATTTTCAAGGAGGTGATTTTGGGTCTACCGTTCTAGGGCAGAGAGGAAGTCAGTTTCGCTTTAGATATCTGATTTTTGAGGGGTCTTTTATTAAGAGTCTATAATAGATATCAATGAAAGTTGCAGTCCAGTCAAAACTTTCTGACCCTATATATTTTTTCTTAATCTTTTTCGCTTTTACAAATTTTTTCTCAACTAACAATATCTCTGTTGTACGGTTGTACTTATCTTTAGCGTGAATTTCATACACCCCTTTTTTCAGACTGAACGTGCACGGCTGCCAATTTACGCCGTTTAACGAATACTCGACATATATTGACACATATTCCTCACCAGGTATAATATGTGCGGTGTTCTGCCCTATGAATTTCTGTCTATAAATCACGCCCTCCTTCGGCTCCCATATACCCACCAGTTTCTTTAGGATCCTTAGCATATCATGTTTATTAGAAACTGCTTTGTTGATCTCTTCAATTTATTTCATAAGCATGATATGATACACTGAGAATTTTTCAGTAATTAATATTTATTTCAACGTTATTCGCAAGCTCACACCCTAATACCCGGAGCTCTACCAACTAAAGAATTAGCCAAGTGGACCATCCATGCATAAGCCCAGAACTTGAGCTTAGCCTCAACCACTTGTCCTAAAAAACTCCTACGGGGCAATCCACGCAAAACAAGAGAACGAATAAAACCAAGTATTACAAGAGAAAAGGAAATAAACAAGTAAGGAGAAAAACAACATAAGCTCATAGAAAACATGGGGATAAAACCCCATCTACAAGGCTAGCTGTGAAGCCCCTAGAACGATCTAACAAGAGGGGATAAAAACCCCCGAGTAGGAGGTTGTAACAAAATACTCTAGGGGCTGAAACACTTAACACTATGCAAAGAAAACAAGGTATTATGAGAACAAAAAATATCTCGAGAAACGCGTAATACACAAGCATGGAATTAAAAGTTACAAACAAGGCCTTCGCAATTGATATTTCACAAAGCAAACTAACAGCAGCAAAGGGAGAACTAGTAGTAGAACAAGAAAAATCAGCAGTATACGTCAAGGAGGTAAAGGAATTCAACCACGACAACGAGGGAATAGAGGAACTAATTAAATTCCTAGGAGAATATAAGGAAGGAATAATAGAGGCAACTGGAATATATTACTTCTACCTACACGAAAAACTAACGGAAAAAGGATACAAGGTAACAGTAATAAACCCACTACACCTAACAGAAATACTAGGGAAAAAGACAGACAAACTCGACGCACAAAGGTTACTAGTAGCACACATGACCGGAGTAATCAAGGGATCATACATACCAACAGGAGAAATAATGGAGCTAAGAGAACTAACGAGATATAGGGAAAGCTTAGTAGAGAAGACAACACAAGTAAAGAACGAGATAAGGAAAATATTAGAATTCGCGGGATATAAAATACAACCATTCGACAAGAAGGGAAGAAAACTACTTGAAAAGCTAGTAAAGGGGGAGGGACTAAGCAAGGAAGAGAAGGAGGAACTAAAAGAAAAACTAGGGAGAAACTTAAACGACGCGGAAAAACTAGCGTTAAAACAATTAGTTGAACTGTTAAAAAACTTGGAGAAAATGATTAAGGAGGTTGAGGATATGATAATTTCCAAGATTCCAAAACCAGTAATTGAGTTGAGTAAGATCCCCGGAATTGGTTTGATTAGTGCTGCAACTATTTACGCTGAGTTCGGTGATGTTTCCCGTTTTTCCAGTTCTAAGGCTGCTAGGGCTTATGCAAGCTTTGCACCCAAAACTAAGCAGAGTGGTGATAGCGAGTCTCACTCCGGTATGATTAGGGGTAATAAGTATTTGCGTAGAGCTCTCTACTTGGTTGCCAAGGTTGCTAGGGGTCTTGAGCCTTTTAAAGGGTATTATGAGAGGCTTATTGCTAGGGGGAAGAGTGTTACTCAAGCTACTTGTGCTCTTGCCGGAAAGCTTGCAAGCATTTGTTATCATGTTATAAAGGACGGTGTTTACAAGGGAGTTGTCAAGAAGAGTTTTAGGATTCCTAGGGGTAAGGAAGTTAATGTCAAGGACTTCGACGTGGGAGACGCGCTAGACTCGTTATCCCCATAGGTTTGTTAGAGGCGTCAGCATGTAGTGCCTTGTAGCCCTAACAGATTCCCCAAAAGTACGCTTCACAGCATAGAACAAGGACTCAATCCTCCACCTAACACCATAACCCTTCTCCTCCCTCCAACGATTATAACCCAACTTCTTGAACTCCCTTACAGCCTAGCAGGATGGCCACGCCTAGTAGAAGCGTTCTTCCTAGGTGGGACAACAACCTCAACCCCAGTCTTGTAAATTGACATCATAAGCCTTATCCTCATAAAACCTTCTTTCCCTTATCTTGTAAATCCTTAACCGTCTTAACTGCAGTCTGAACCTCGTTGCTGGTTACTTCAGCGTTTATTACGTTGAATTGGTCCTTATCCATTACTATTTCGATCTTGAGGAATTTTGAGTCCTTGGTTTTACCCCATTTTGCAATTGTCCTCCTTTGTTTGTGCTTATTCCCGTTGCGTCTGCTTCTAGTTGGTCATTTGCCTCTGGGAATTTTATGTTCATGTTTCTTACTCTTTCCCATATTGTTGAGTAGTCTAGGCTTGATGATTTTCAGTCTTTCTAGTGCTCTCAATACTCCTTCTATATAAGGTAGGAAGATGTGGAGGAATGCTAGGAATTCGTTGAACTCCTTTGGTGCCTTGTAGGTTTTCTTGGCATGCCTATTCTCCTCTGCTAGTTAACCAGTGTTGGAAGACGTAGAAGGGGAACATTAGGGTATATCTCGTTATAACGTTCTCGTCGTACTTGTGCCAATCCCTCTTGTACTTACTCTTTCCCATGGGTAATACTCGGTATAATTATTTATAAATTTTTGTATAATTCTGAAGTAGCCCACAAAGCAATTAGAAACAAAATATTTAAATCATGTCTACTTTAAAAGCGCTTCTTTCACATTCCCGTACTGGTCTACGAACACTAAGTGTTTGCCGTTGACGCTAAGAATTTTTTTCGCGTTCACTGTACCGTTTATCGTGTTGAGTTTGATCGTTTCGTTATTATCTCCAATCATTTCGATATCGTTTTGTTTGCGCGAAAAGAACATCATAATTAAAATAAGGTGTTGAGGAAAAAATGATTTTTTGTTAGAATGGGGATTCTAATAAACGCGGTGGCAGTTAATCCTACTCGAATCCCCTATAGCACGCGTGGTTTCCGACAATTTAAAAATTGTTACTTAGCCATTCGGCGTATTTTCTGTAATGCTCTTTTGCTATTCCGAAAAGCGAAACGTAATGTTGCGTTAGTACGCGGGTAGGCTTACGCCCCTGAATAAAATCGATAATGTCGAGAGGAATCCCGAGTTCTGCCATTTTTGTGGCCACAAATTTCCTAAAGTATTTAGGCGGTACTAAGCCCAATTTCTTTGTGTATTTATCTATGTAAGACTTAGAGACCTTAACCCTCCGCAATTGGGTCAAGTGAAACGCATAGAATGAACCTTTCTGACCCCTGACCCAATTAATTTCGTATGCACATATACCGTTTTCACACCTATCACGTGTACTATCGTAATCATTAAGTATCTTTAATGCCTCACTTTCCCTTATCCCGCTCTCTAAGAGTAAACTATATAGTAAATATAAATTAGGATATTGTTTAGCCCTCTCTAATGTTTGCCTAATTTCGTCAAGTGAAGGGATGCGTAAGTCTGCTTTAGTCTTCTTAATTTTTAGAGTTTCGGGCGGGTCTCTGTTTAGCACGAATTTGTAGAAATTACGCCATGCCTTAATGCAGTTATTTGAGTCCTTCTTATTTTGCTTAATGCAATTAATATATTTCCTTATTGTATCCTTAGAGATATTTTTATCTTTTAACGCTATTTCGAATTTCATTATATTATTTGCTGTTATTTCAGAGTTGTTAACAAACGTTTCTACATAGCCGTTTGTGATAACTTCTTTCAATTCATCATAATTAGCATTGGGGGTCTTAGGGGTGTCCCCCCTAATGCGGGCCTCTCTGAACCCCTCCTAGTCCTCGTTAATAACTACGTAAAGGCAATACGTTTCACCCTATTCTGGTTGAAGGAAAATGTCCCGAACCCAGACGAGAAGGGAGTGTTAGGAAAAGTCCACGAGGAGTTATACAAGAGGTTAAGGGAGGAGTACAATCTACCTTCAAAGGTTGCCGAGGATTGTTATAGGGATGCCCTCTCAGTGTACAAGGGATGGTATAATAATCCTAGAAGAGGGCGTTTTCCTAGAGTATATAGGCCAACTGTTTGGCTAACTCCTAAAGCTAGCTATAATGTGGATTTTGAAGCAATGACTGTTAGGATTGCAAGTGTTGGTGATCTTCAAATTCTGGGTTATCCTAGGAACTTAGGGGAGTATGCAAACTGGAGGATGAAGGAGGCTAGGTTAGTAGTTAGGGGTGATAAGGCTTTTCTAAAAGTGGTTTTTGAGAAACCGTTGGAGAAGGTCGAAGTAAAGGAAAGTGTTGCTGTTGATATTAATATGAGTGAGATTGTTGTAGGAAAGGATGATATTAGCTACGTTAGGATTCCAACTCGTTTGAACGAGGTTCATCACTGGAAGTCTTTAGCTGAAAGCCTACAAAGGAAGTATCCAAGGATATGGAAAGAGAATAAGAGGATCTTGTATAGGATTCATTCCTTCCACCTAAAGGCTAGGAGGATTTCGCTAGGAAGGTTGGGAAGTGGGTTGTTGAAATTGCTAGGGATTTTGGTGCCAATGTTGTTAAGTTGGAGAGTCTCAAGAACCTTGTCAAGAATGTAGATAGACTGCCAAGAGAGTTTAGGGATAAACTCTACTTGATGCAGTATCGTAGGATTCAATATTGGATTGTTTGGCAGGCTAAGAAACACGGTATTCTAGTTCAATATGTTAACCCTAGTTATTCTTCTGTTTCATGTCCTAAGTGTGGTAAAAGGATGGAAGAAAGGGGATATCGTTGGTTTAGGTGTTCATGCGGTTATGAGAATGATCGTGATGTTATTGCAGTTATGAATTTAAACGGGAGGGGGTCTCTGGCCCTCTCGTCTGCCTACCAGATGAGAGATGTAAACCCGAATTGATGGTGGGAACTATGAACCCTCTGGGAGGGGAACCATCGCCCTTCCAGGGCGGTGAGAAAGTCAGTTATAAGTCATTAATACCCTTGACAGTTATATTGCTAGTCTCACCCTTTATTACATTAATACCTAACTACGAGAACACTTTCTTGCTATATTCTCTCGAAATGGCCATCTTATATTAGGATTAGCAAGCACTATTGAAGGCTTAATTAAATCCTCGTTATTATCAATTCTCTTAATTCCTACGTTAATCTTAGTAAATCTTGGAATATTTGCATCAATACTTCTTAGTATATTTCATGACGCATTATTTATAAGCTACCTCAGAGTTTATTTAATTTCTATTGCGGGGGTATTTGGCATTTGTAATATTATGGGGCAAAATTAAATCCTTTAGAAATTACATAGCTATTTCAGTTGGCCTCCTTTCAATTATACCATTTTTATTTTTTGAAAATATGATAAGCCAAAATAGGTACTTGGAAATTTTAATGAATATGATATTGCCCGCAACTCTGGGAATAAACTTGTATAATCCTTATCATATTACTCTCTTAGTGATCGCATTAGGTTTAAGTATAATGGGTATTGTTACATCCTTAATAAAGGGTAATGCTGGTGCAAGTGTTGGATATTTTTTGATAATAACTACTGTTTTTCTTGGAATTGATGGTTTCTCGTTATTAATATATATGCTAACTCCAATAATTGGTTTCTTAGTAATTACTTCTGGTGAAATTGAAAGTAAAAAGCGTTTAATTGATATCATAAGTCCAACGAGAAATGGATAAAAGCTATATTTTACTGTTTATTTTTTGTGATTCAAAATGATTAGATTTAAGTCAGATAAAGAAGATAAGCCTATCTTAGACTACTCTAACCTAACATTTATTAGAAAATTAACGAGCAAAATGAGAGATCCTAAGACAAAATTTGATACAAAAGAATTTGTAAATAAGGGTGAAGACTATTTATTCAACTATACAAATAAGAACGTTGGAAGTGTTGACGAAAAAAGACGAAAATTTCTCAAATCATTAATCTTTGGGATAGCGGCTGCTGCGGTAGTTGGTGTTATACCGGGACTTAAAGTATTGGTTCCACCAACAGTTACAGTTACTACTGGTTTCCCTAAGTCGTTATTGGTAGACTCTTCTGGAAATCCAATTAAAGCATCGCAAATTCCAGTTAATAGTCCATTTATAGTTATATTTGAGTATCCAATGACAGGTGAACCAAACTTTTTAATAAATCTAGGTGATTCCTCAGGGAAACCAGTAGAGATTCCTTCTACAACTGTAGAAGTTCCTCAAAATGGTAAAACCTATACTTTTCCTGGGGGTGTCGGACCTAATAAGTCAATAGTAGCATATTCTGCTATTTGCCAACACTTAGGATGTACTCCGCCTTATATTCACTTTTTCCCTCCACAATATGTAGGTCCTTCCCAGTTAACTGCATCTGAACCAGATCAGCTAACGGCGGCAGCATTATTAGCAGCTAAACAAGCGAAGGTCCCTGCATTAATACATTGTGATTGTCACGGTTCTACTTATGACCCTTATCATGGTGCCTCAGTACTAACGGGACCAACGGTTAGACCATTACCAGCAGTGATATTAGAATGGGATTCATCAACTGATTACTTATATGCCATAGGTGCAGTTGGTGTAGCAACTTATCCGAACGGAAGTAACGGGGTACCTACAGATAATCCTACTGACGATTTAAGCTCAAGTTTCGGTAGCTCTGTTAGTGATAAGACAACAGTGCAAGAAACTGAGAATCCTTTTTCATCATAAGTCCAACGTTTAATACTTTTTACCTCTTTTCCTTAATTTATTCTTATGAGATCTAAATTATCAGATTGGTTTAAGGAGAGACTAGGATTAGATGACTTACCCTTCTTCAAAACACCAGATTATATGTACAAGGTAGACTATTGGCTAGGTGCATTAGTTGCGTCTGCGTTCATTTATACCGTAATAACTGGGCTTATCCTTTTGTTATATTATAATGCCCAAGCTGGATACAATTCAACGGAGTTCGTTATAAATAGCGTACCATACGGTTCAGTTGTGCTTTACAGTCATTTATATGGGGCATATGCCATGATAATCCTAGCCTATGTTCACATGTTTAGGAATTATTTTGCTGGAGCGTATAAGAAGCCTAGAGAATTGTTATGGATAATTGGAGTTATAATGCTAATACTTACTCTGGGCACTGCGTTTTTAGGATATAGTTTAATAGGTGATGCATTGGCAACTAGTGCTGTGGATGTAGGAGAGGGTATAATTAGTAGTATACCGGGCCTTTCCATCTTCATTCCGTTACTATTTGGGAATTACGATGCTGGAGATTACGGTAGGGTATTAGCATGGCACATAATATTTACCGCGTTAATAGGCTTGTTATTCGTCTTCCACTTCTTCATGGCCGAACATTATGGCATGATGCCCTCCAGGAAAGTTAAGGATAAAGTACCAGCAGTATATACAAAAGAAGAGTGGCAGAAATTCAATCCGTGGTGGCCTAGGAATTTCGTTTACATGATGTCCTTAATATTCTTGAGCTGGGGATTCATTCTCATAATACCAAATGCCTTAGCATACATTAATGGATTACCGCAACAATTGAATCCATTCTTAAATCCGAAACCAGCTCCCCCACCAAACAGTCCAGCTGCAGCGCATATAACAACTTATCCACCATGGTTCTTCCTGTTCTTATATAAGATAGCGGACTTTACAAGTGATGTAGTAATATTCTTATTTATTGGTGTAATTATTCCACTAATATATCTTATCATAGTGCCATTCTTGGATAGGATAGAATACTTACACCCGTTAAAGAGGAAAGTGTTTGTAGGGATAGGTATTCTAATGTTAACTTACTTAATACAAACAACCATATGGGGTGACCTAACACCTGGCGTAGAGATTCCAGTTAGTCAACAAGTTTTAGTATATTTACCACCGGCAATAATAGTAGCTTTAGGGCTTGCTGCGATCAAACCAAAAACGGATAACAAAGGGAATATAAAAGGGACAATAAGTCCCATAACAGCTCTGGCATTTGTTTTAGTTTCATCTCTGTTTGTTATAGCTGGAATCGAGCTACTAGCTAATCCTACAATTTTAACGGTTGGAGTATTTATCTCTCTTGCAGGAATATTTATACTAACTACTAAAAAGATCGCACCTATAGCATTAAAGGCGGAACAAAGAAGCGAGAATATGACAATAAGTGAAGAAAGAGTACCAGAGTGGAAAAAGAAACTGGCTGAAGGCTTAGTAGCAGTGCTATTCATTTATGCAATAATATTAGCAGCACAAATATGGACAATACCAGCTACTGGATACTTCTCTAATTTATTCGGTATAGATTTAGGACTAATCTTTCTAATGCTAGGTGAAGGCATTTCCCTATATCATTATGTGGTATATAGGAAATAAGGTGTGTCCTTTATGATTAATGTTGGTTTTTATTATAAGGTTAAGATAGGTTTCGAGAAGGATTTTGAGGATAAGTTTAGGGAGGTTTTGAGTTATTTGAGGGCTAATGCTGATGGTTTTATTGATGCAAAACTTTACAAGAGTGTTGATGAACCATCGGAGTATTTGATTTATAGTGTTTGGAGAGATTTGGATTCGTTTAAGAAATTCATTTCCAGTGATGCGTATAGGAGTACTGTAAATTACGGTAAGAGTATTATTGAGAGTAGGCCAACACATAGAATACTACAAGAAATAAACGAATGAAAGGTAAGATTTTTGATTCTCACTTTCTATGTCAAAAGAAGCTTTATTTAATATAAGTGTTTAAGCATAGAGAATTCAAATATAAAGTTTATTAATATAAATAACACATATTAACATATGGCAGAAATAGACAAAATATTAAAAAATCTTAGTATGGGAGAGTTAAAGTTTTGGGTTGACGGCGTATATTGTAATAATTGTGTTAATAGAATTCATAGAGCGTTAAAGACCATAAGCGGTGTAGAGGATGTCGAAGTTAAACCAAATTTCAAGGAACTTAGGGCTCTTGTAATACTAAAATATAGGGGGGAAGTGAGTAAAAAAGACATTGAGGAAGTCCTCTCAGAAGCTTCAGATGAGACTCCTTATCATGAGTATAAGCCAATTTGGGAGTAGAAACCTATCATCGCTTCCATAATTTTTTGTTTACTCTCCTCAATTCCCTTTTCTTCTAGACATTTATAGTAGTTTTCTTGGATTATTTCGAAAATTTGTCTGAACTGACGTTAAGCTTACTTTTAAATCAACGCTTGATTTTGAATTTAAGAAAATTTGATGAGTTTAGCATCTAAGAAAATTGAACTCATCTACAAAGCATTTTTCTTAATATCTCTTAATGTTGCTAATGAAGCTACTTCCCAGCTCGATTGAGGTATTAATAGGAATGGGACTAAGGGAGGGCATTTACTATCGTCCTACTCTGTATCATGTGCTTCGGAGGAATTCTATGATGGATCCCTTCAAGTGGGGGCTTTCTGACTACTCACAAAATGAGAGATGTACTCTCGAATCAATGGTGGGATTAATGAACTACTGACTGAGGAATCTCGCCTCTGTGAGGGCAGAGAAGGAACTAGATAAAGTGGACTACTATTACTGCTATCTTGCATAAAGTGAGAGCATACATTATAAGGCTTATATCCATCCACTTTACAAATCATTTCGGTTATTAAATTAGCCTCAGAGTAAATTTCTTTATAAACTAAGCTGTTGGGGTTTTGAAGTTGCTCTAGAACATATGTCCAGTTGTGTCCAGATATTAATCCTGGATCTATGCTTGTTCCTACTTTATAGTAGTATTCTGTTATTATGAAAGGAATAGATAGATTTCCATACTCCTCCCACATATTATATATTTGAGTCGGTACTTTATCTAAGGGTTGATAATTTCTGTCTTGGTATTCTATGCCATAAAATGATATGTAGGTACTACTATATGTAGAATTTGCAAAAGTAAAGGTAGGAGTATTGGGATATACATCGGTGGAGCTTGAAAGCATATACTCTAAATTAGAGAAATTCCCAAATCTGAGAAGAGCTATAATTAGAGCCCATCTCTCAGCTGCACAATATGGGCACCATTCTGCACCAACATATATTATAGCTGGTTTACCATTTGATGAGAAGTTAAGTGGTAATACTTTAAAGTAATTGGTAGGTAAGGCACTTATATTATAACCTTGATTACTTATTTCCAGTAACTGATTATATACATCATTCGATATTGATTGACCTATTAAAGGTGAGCTAGTACTCCTTAGCTGTAATAATACACTACCCGCTATCACTATAATAGCTACTATTACTATCGTGAAGTAGATGTATCTTAAGGTTTGTCTTCTCATAGAATATTAAAATTAAAAATTGAATATAAGGTTTGCGTTAGAAACTTTCAAACACATAGTTAAATTTCTGTAATTTAGTATACTATTAGTGATTCAAGAAATGAAAAAAGAACCAAGAGCAGTATCTAATGCGGTTTTTGCAGGAGTAGTAATAGTATTGGTAATAATAGCAGCGATAGGCTTCGTACTATATGCTACAAAACCATCAACTATTTCAACCACATCGCCCCCAACAACCTCCACAACCACCTTAACAGTTACTCAAACGTCTACACAAACTACTACAGCGACAGCAACAATGACAGCCACAGTTACTCAGACTGCTACACAAACTACTACAACAACACAGGTTGTAACTAGGCCAGTTACAGTAAATGCAAGTGGATCGTTTCTCGATGGAAAGGTAATAACATTCTTATATACCAGCCAATTTATGTGCACACCTAATGCTACTGTATTCTTCCCTAATGCTGTAAATCAAAGTAAGGTAGCGATGGGTTGTGAAGTAGGTGCAGGAAATATATCAGCTTTTCCTAAGGGAGCAGAACCAGTATTTGTCCTAGTACCAGCGTTTGCTGGATTATCCATTTTTGGAGTTCAAAGTCTAGGTGCAACTCCTCAAGGATTTCCAACATTCCATTATAATGGACAAAACTATACAATAATAACCCAGTGCGGTGCAGCACTTACTCAAACTGCATGTCCAGATCATATGACTCTAATATACTCTCCAGCGTTTACTGTAGTTGAGCAATACTTAGGTATAAAGAATGGAGTTTTCGGACTACCAGAAGGAGTTTTACCTACACCTGCACATGATCACATAGTAACATTTGCCACTAATACGTCAATACCATGGTATATTGTTGTAGTATTAGTATTTAATCCTAATATCTTTCCTAATCCAATCACTGGACAATGCCAACAAATAGTACCTTCTAACCAAACCAATCCAACTGGATTATGCTTGAATAGTATTAACGCATTAGAACAGGCAATGGGAACTTATGATAGTGCAGTAGCAACTGCTAATGCAAACAATCCCATATGGCAAGCCCTAGGTAAACCCGAACTAGATGTAGTGGTACCTGGAATAAGTTCACCATCTCAGCTATTAACAGCCACTAACTCCAATATGTTACTGTTCTTCAGTGATCCAGCAGTTTATCCATATCCAATTTAATGTTAACTGGTGAGTAAAAGTGAATATAAAGGTGACTATTTTTAATTATATTTTAGATAGGTCTTATATTTTTCTTCTATTCATTCTTTTTATATCTTTAATTTTTCCTATAGTTTCAGCATTCATTAGTCTCATATTTGTGGGTTTACTCTTTCAAGGAATTTATTTAAGAAGACAGAGTTCAGCAAATAGCCCTTATATAGTATTAGAGATACTTTCTATGCTATTATTAATTTATACTGTTCAGTTTTTTGTGTATTTATTAAAAATAACGGATATTGTTCCTTTATCCTACTCCGTAGTAATCTTTCTCTCCTTATATAGGTTAAAGAGAGGAATTAAAAAGAAGACTAATTATTTACAAAATTCAAAAATAGCTTTCGCGTTATTATTATTAGCTTTTTTATTAAGTTGGTTTATTAGTGGGTTTTTAGATTTAAGCCAAGGCAACTTTTCTGTCTTTGGTCAATTTGGCTATTTCTCCTATCCCTTTTTAGCTTTCATGAATTTCATATCAGCTTTTGCATCTGTCACTGCTAGCCCCTGGTTCATGATAGATATGGGAATATGGCTTGGAGTAATTGGCATATTTAGAATAATAGAATATAATAAGATAGAGAATAAAATAAGATATTTGCTAATGATGTTTGCTTATGCGTTCTATAGTATTTACCTCCCAACATTCTCACCCATATCGAGTGAGGTGAAATATATTCCTTATATGTGGTTTAATGGATTAGGAACTTATGGACCAGTTAAATCATCTTACCTGCTAGATGGTATTATAGGAACTTTTACAGTTACAGCAATCCTCTCTTTCATGTTTGGCTCAAGACAAATATGCTCTGTAACGTGCACAGCTCCTTATATGTTGCAAGGGACATTCCTTAATTCTATGAAGAAGTATAACAGATCATCAAAAGTTGGCAGGAACACATTAACATCGAGAATAAGCTCTTGGTATAAATGGATAATAACTATAACATGGATCTCATTGCTAATCTTAGCAATTTTATCATATCTAAAATTTTCAATTTTAGGAAATGATCCAACAATGCTTTATACTAGCTTATATTTTAACGTAATCTGGTACTTCCAATTCATGTTAATGCCATTTTTAGGAAATTACGCTTGTGTAAATAATGGGATATGCGCATGGGGCTCTTTCAATCAATTTTTCGGTTATTTAGGGCTTTTCAAGCTTAAAGTTAGAGATCCGAAAAAATGCTTAACTTGTAAAACAGTAGATTGTGCATATGCCTGCCCAGTAGGATTAACAGATATGAGAGCCTCGTTCATAAAGAAAGGAGAATTTAAGTCATTTAAATGTATAGGTGTTGGAGATTGCGTAGAAGTATGCCCTTATAATAACATAACATTTTATGATGCTAGATCTTGGATAAAAGAAAAGTTACATTCAATAAACTTTAACTTATGAACTACTTGTCCTAATGGAAAGAGTTTCTGCTTTACAGCAAAAAACATTTATGGGAAAAATTTGTAACTTCTTGTCTCCAGTTGTTCGTAAAAGCAAGTAAAGGTGTACACTATCGGATGCCATGAGGAGAATTACCATTTAAAAAACAAATGAATTTACCTTATTATTAATAATATATCCTATTTTATAGTTAGCTTATATACTAAGTGAACTTATATTCTTAGACAAATACTTATCTACGAATACTTGTGGTGTTATCATTTTCTGCAATTCTTTTATCACTGCACTAGGCAATAGTCTACCAAGAAATCCTATATTAACCATCATTGAAGATAAAATAACCAATTGAGAGTTTTCTTCATTTATTTTCTTTATTTTGAATCCAAAATTATATATTAGTTTATCTGCAGTAAATTTATATTCAATGAGATCGATATTTAATTTTGGACCCTCTAACTTTCCCACAATGCTTCGCTTTAAAACTAATCCCATTTTATCTTTACTTAACGGTAAATACAATATAGCCTTATCTCCCATTGGCACAATAACATTTGATATTCCGAATAGCAAATTCGGACTTCTCAGAATATTATACAATATGTCATTTCTTATTCTCAAGTTGAGGCTATCGGAGTGATTTATCCTGTGCCAATTCCTGCTTCTTATATGTTTTTTAAAATCTATTTCTGTCTCAAATGTCGATTCACAGCATGCGTATACCATATGATTTTCTATAAAAAACTTACCTTTATTTTTGTGTTAGAACCTATTTAATGTTTTGTTAAGGATAAAATTATAGATTTACTGAAACATATAATCATATATAATCATTACGTCAGCTGTGCTATCTATTTGCCTAGCTAAATCTATATATTTTCTGGCTCTCTCCATATTATCTGCATAACATACTGTTATTCCAGCATAGCCATCAGTAAATTGCCATAATTTACATTCCTGTAATACTACCGTTATTTCATCTATGTTTTTAGAGAATATAGAGAATATTATGATATCGGTTTTACCTAAATCAATTTGTGGGGCTACAAGTATTAAACCTCTATGCCTTAAATATCTTATGTGTTTTTCGATAATTCTGGAACTAATGTTCATTTTCTTAGAAATTTCAGAAGAAGATAATCTAGGATCTACCTTTAGTATTTCAACTATTTTCTGATCCAAATTAGATGCCCTAAATAGAGATTGCAGAGGGAAATAAGACAAAATTGGTTCTCCTAACTCTTTGGTCATGTAACCTATCTTGTCCTTCAATTCGGTGTTATCTGAAGCATATATTCCGTAAACGTTTAGCCACTCAAGACATTTCAGTTTGAACGATATCCAATCCGCGTCTATATCGGTATAATTCTTAAAAGCAATAAAAATCTGATATTTTCCAAAGAAGTTAGGATTGACGTAAAGTTTAAAGCCCTTTAAAATTCCACTATCCATAAGTTTCTTAAATCTATAATTTAGGCTAGCGGGCGTTAGATTTAATAGTGAAGCTATTCTCCTTTGTGATATTCTCCCGTCTTTTAAAAGGTAAAATAGTATTCTCTTATCAATTATATCCATGCCTTTTTCACACTTTCTTTATACTTTGTTTTATCTTGTTTTTCATATCATCTGAGATTTCTTTCATGTGATGCACATTTTTAGCATGAATCTTTAAAATTTCTAGTATTTCCTCTTCTGAACTCGCTCCTTTTACTTCAAATCCACAATCCATACCAACACTTCCACAACTAAACGCAAACTTCTTCTTCTTCCCTATACCAAATACCATTTTCAACCATATATATTTATGGTATAATTAATATATAACCGTTAATTAGAAGAATTCTTACGCTTTTTTATAAACTTAAACTGAAATTATAATATATGCCAAAATACACATTCAAATGTGAGGACGTAGGAATGGATTGTGGATTTGAAGTAAAAAATGCAGGAAGCGAGGATGAGCTATTAGAAATGCTTAAGATACATGCGAAATCGAGTCACGGAGTTACTTCCATTCCTCCAGATCTATTAAATAAAATAAAACAAAACATAAAAAAGGTCGGGAAGTACTATTTCAGCTGTGCTAGCGTAGGAATGAACTGTGGATTTGAAATTATGGGAGCTCAATCTGAACAAGAATTACTGGAAGAGTTAATGGTACACGCTAAGATGTCACATGGGATGTCATCTATTCCACAAGATACATTAAATAAGATAAAACAAAACATAAAGGAAATGTAAAGTAGTTTTTTATTTTGATTTTTCTCTATTTTTCTTTAGCTTCTCTTTAAAAAGTTTTATAATTATAGGAACATCCATTCTTTAAGTTTATGAGGATTAAGGGGACGAAAAGCTTAACCTGCAGAAATAAATAACCCCTCATATTAAAATCCAAAAGCGCGCTCCCAACGAATATTTCTTAGTGATGCTGACGGCGCATTTAGTTCTTTATTGCGAGAAATAGAAGGAAGAATTAAGGTAGAAATGCTAAGGGGAAAAATCCAGGTAAGTCCGGGTCGATATTATTTAATACTAGATATATTGATAGAGTTATTATTGGAGATCCTTTTCCTACTGAAGAGGAGTTAAATGAATTGGGAGAATCAAAGGGATTATACTAAAATTAGAGTCCTTGTATATCTTGGAATAACTGAAGAGGAAAAGAAGATATTTAATATAAGATTTTCGGACGTGAGAGTTAAAAAATACGCCATAGCGTTAAATAAGAGTATCGAAAAATAATATAAAACAAAAATAATAAAGAGATTTAGAGGATCTGTGGCTGTAATGAATGGAAGGAAGAACGTAGTAGAAGTATTGATATTTAAGAAGGAAGTAGAGGCTGACCCTAGATTTAACGTTATAGGTGAAGTCTCACTTGAAGATATAGATATGTTAGATCATATAGGAGAGGGAATTGACGTTAAATTAATCCCAATATAAATGAAATAAAAATGGATTGATTGCTAACAATTTTATTTATAATCAAATTCTCTTGATGGGAATAGTGCACCAACTATTACAAAATTTGGGGCGTTCAGTAATAAACCTTTCGGTCAAACTTCAAGCATAGTATTAGCTAACATTGCCACGTGAGTCCTTTCAACCCATGTGGTGATTCGGGGGAAGGGTTCACCTATTTAGGCTCACAAGGCCTATACCAAACACTCCATATAATCCTAGCCAACTTTCTAGTCAAAGCAGCAGACAACTTCCTATCGTGAAGTCTATTCCTATGAGACTCGTAAAACTCAACAAAGTAGGGTTTCTCGAAGAATTCACCTCTGCTAAAAAGTAAAGCAAGCTCCTCAAGTACTTATTACCCCTCTTCGAAATACCCCTACTTATTATAGCCCTCCCACTCCTATATGCGTGAATTTTATCACAATGTTCAGTCCGACGGTAGGGGAGGGTCACGCCACACCCCGAAGACTCTGCTTCAGATAGTGCCTCGACCATGTTTCCTCAGCCGAGGAGAGATTACTCTCCCCGACTAATATACCTATATAGTCGATAGTGTCGTTATTAAGTTACAAATTTATTAAATAGAGGATTCTCCGATAGAGTATAACCTAGTTCAGATTCTCAGAGACGCTTTTTTTACGTTAAGGTATAAATTTATAGCTTAATAACGACACTATCGACACACTCCGTGAACTCAATAAATTAAAAAACTTATTAGAATAAAATGCGATAAATATTTATGGATTCAACAATAATGGACTACAATCTCAATATAAAATCCATATTTTGGAGAATAGAAAAATTGTATAAAGATAAGGAGATTATATCTCGAACCCATGAGGGAATAGTCCGTTATACATATTCTGATTTCGCATTAAGGGTCAGGAAATTAGCATCTCTCTTGAAGGCTAATAGTATAGCAAGTGAAACGGTTGCCTCAATAGCATGGAATACTCATAGACATTTAGAGTTGTACTTCGCAGTTCCTTTACTAGGTGGGGTTTTGCATACAGTTAATGTAAGGTTTCACGAATCTGAAATGGATTATGTAGTTAAGGCAATAGGAGACAGAGCGGTATTTATGGACAAGGACATAACTTATAAGAATTCCACTTTACCTACTTTCATTTTTGACGAAAGATATGATGAAGATATAAATTCACAAGAACCGACTAGGAACTTTCCTGACGTAGACGAAAGGCAAGGTGCAATAGCTTGTTTTACTTCGGGTACAACCGGGAAGCCAAAGGGAGTTGTATACAGTCATAGGAGTATATTCATTCATTCATTATCACTATTAGCAGCTGACGTACTAGGTATTTCATCTTCTGAAACAGTAATGCCAATAGTTCCCATGTTTCACATATCAGCATGGGACTTACCATTTGCGTCACTTATGACCGGGGCAAAATTAGTTCTACCTGGTCCTAGGCCTAAGGCTGAGGATATAGTAAAATTGATAAAAGAATTTAAGGTCACGGTAGGAGCTGGAGCTCCTACTGTCTGGATTGATGTGGTAAATTATGTGGAAAGGGAGAATCTGGACCTACCACTGAAAGTCGTAGTTACTGGTGGTGCTGAGCCACCATTAGGATTGATCAAGAAACTGAAGGAACTTGGAGTTAAGACTTATCATGCGTGGGGAATGACTGAAACTGAGGCAATAGCTACAGTAAACAAGAGCGATAATATAGAGAGGATCTCGGAACAAGGCTACCCAATTCCAGCATTTGAGGTTACACTAATGGACCCAGAGGGAAATGAGTTACCTTGGGATGGAAAATCGACAGGTGAGTTAGTGACAAGAGGGGCGTTTGTAACTAAAAGGTATCTTAACGATAAATCCGATACACAAATTAGGTGGTTTAGGACTGGAGATGTAGCAAGGATAAATCCTGACGGAAGTGTAAAAGTTGTAGACCGGCTAAAGGATTTAATTAAAAGTGGTGGAGAGTGGATAAGCAGTGTTGATCTAGAAAACGCCATCATGACATATGAGAAGGTGTTAGAAGCAGTAGTTGTTGGAGTTAAGGATGAGAAGTGGGGCGAGAGGCCAATAGCTCTTGTTGTGAAAAAACCAGGGAGAGATGTTAGTGAACATGAAATTATAGAATATTTGAAGTCGTTAAATAAATTTCCAAAATGGTGGTTGCCAGACAAGATAATATTTGTTGATTCAATACCAAAAACTAGTACTGGCAAACTCGACAAGAAATTAGTAAGGGATCAGCTGAGATCAATGATAGAAAGTAGCAAGTGAACGCTCTACACTTATAAGTAAAGAAGGAGAGTTAATATTATGCAATATACTATTCATGCAATAACCCACAACAAATGGGATAATTCCTTACCTCCAATTACGACGATAAGTGATGGGGATATTATAACAGTAGAGACTAAAGAGGCCTCTGATGGCCAAGTTACGCCCTCATCTACAGAAAAGGATCTACTAAAACTAGACTTCTCTAAGATTCACCCATTAACCGGTCCCATAGAGGTAAAGGGGGCAGAACCTGGAGATGCTTTAGAAATAGAGTTTCTGGATTTTAGGCATAAGGGGTGGGGATGGACTGGAGTACTTCCTGGATTTGGATTTCTTGCTGATGAACAATATACTGGACCTATAGATCTCCAAGGCCCTGCCCTCAAGATTTGGAAAGTTGATGAGAGATACGCTTACGCCAAGTTTGGTGATTTAAATGTTAAAGTCCCCATATATCCTTTCCCTGGTGTAATAGGTACTGCATTACCATATAGGGGAAAGCTGAGTACAATACCTCCCAGAGAAAACGGAGGAAACATGGACATAAAGCACTTAACCATAGGCACGAAGTTATATCTCCCAGTGTTTGTAAGTGGAGCGCTACTTTCCATAGGTGATACTCACTTGGCTCAAGGAGATGGTGAGGTATGTGGAACTGCAATAGAGGCTCCCATGGAGGTTACAATGAAGGTTAGGTTAATTAAAAATGTTGGTCTAACTCAACCACTCTTCGTAGCCAAGAAAGTAAAGGAAATGGAATATGACGAATACATAGCTTATCCCGGTATAGATCCTAACTTGTGGAATGCGGCAAAAAAGGCTATTAAGGGAATAATCTCTATGTTGTCCAAACACATGGCCCCAGTAGAGGCTTACATATTGACTAGTGTTGCAGTAAATCTTAGGGTCAGTGAGGTAGTCGATGTTCCCAACTGGATAGTTACAGCGTATTTACCGAAAAATATCTTCGACACGAATGTGGATGTGTTCTGATTAAGTTTAAATACTTTAAAAGGTTTAAATCTTATATTTCTATATTTTGGAAAAATATTCAAGATAACCGTTTTATGATAGAGTTGTGAAGGAAAATAAGGAATTAGCTAAGGGTATCGTTTCGTTTAGATAAGTTGTTACTTAAGGTATTGGTAGTCCCCTGCAATGGCTAGTCTAGTGACACTAACTGAAGGCGCTACTTATGTCTCAATTCCTTCGGCAGTTCTAATTGTAACTTTAGAGTGCTATTAGATACAACCAGATTATCCATTACTGGTAGGTATGTTCAAGAGTGCAAGTGGATATATACCTCTATTTCCGCTGGGTTAGTAAGAGCTAAAGGTTTCATTTCAACAGCATCTATTAACGCCTAGTATTGGCTAGTGGTCACATTATTTATATATGGATGGTAAATGACGCGATTTATAAAATGCTTGCAAATAAGAAAGCAAGTGAAACTTAAAATTTTAAAATCTAAACTTTATTGGATATTTCCACAAAGAATTGAAAAGCTTGTGGCATTTGGGATTGCATGAATATTAAATAATTGTCCTTAATTCCTACAAAGTAGTAAACACTACCATACTGACTAACGAAGCTCAAATTAAAGTACTTCACACCATTAATGGTTGATACTGTGACGTTCTGTCCAGTGCTTCTCAATAAATAGGTAAATAGTGATGATATGTTTGACGAGTTCGCTAGATCTATTGAGATATATGAGTTGTTATACATTATGGTTTCGAAATAAAGGGTGTAGTTTTTAGTTATAGCGTTGCCGAACTCCAAGAGTGAAACGCTACTATTAGCTGGGAATAATAGCTGGTTGAGCTCTGGTTTAAGACCATTTCCACTCTTCAAGGTTTCTATTTCTAGGTTCTCTATACTACTCAAGTCAAACTTGCTTGAGTTACCGGTTATGTTTGCGGAAACCAGATACTTTCCAATCTTAACTCCTTTTAATGTTGTGGTTGAGGAGTTCAATTGAATTACATTGAGCGTTATGGTTTGATTTCCCTTTTGGATGTATTCTTGAAATAAAGCTGTACCTCCAGGGTATTGCCGGTTAACTGCACTACTGTAATTCTCCTCAAATAAACCAGTTATGTTCCACCCATTCCCTAAAATTGAAGAAATTTGGTTTTGGTCAGGAAATACCACTTTTGTCAAATTTGTCTGCTGTTGTGAAACATTATGAATCAGAATAACAATACCAGATACAATTAATATAACGGCAATAACTGCGACCAAAATTATATATAACTTCATGCTAATTAGTCTATGCTGAATATAATAAAGTTATTTTTACAACCGAAAGCCTTGAGGGCAGGGAGCTCCGGTATAAAAACTTTTCCTTGAAAATCGAGCGTAGTCTACACTACTTACGCAAGTGATGAAACCTGCTTTACTCAACGTTAAACTGCTTATTATAGTACAGTTAATTTATCTTTTGATACATCTATTCCTGCAACTGGGGCCTCCATGTATACTCACCCTTATGTTTTATTCGGGCTTTAAGCCCAACTTCCGGTTCGAATTGGAGGAGGCCAAGCTCACCGACGGGCTTTACGCTCAAGGGAATCAACGGCCTACACCCCAGTCAGATCTGTATTACTCAGATCTGACTAATATGTTTTATATAAGGAAATCAGAACAAGGTAAGAAGCCTTAGGGAGAAGAAGAAGTTGCTAAATTAATGTTTACCTCTTTTTCCATTAATTTCATTTCTCCATACACTTCATCTTCGTAGAACCTTAACTTGAAGCCCAGCTTTCTCCCAATTTTTATCATTGGAGTATTCTCTGGTAAGGTGTAGAATTTTATCGCACTTAAACCACACTTTTTAGCCTCCTCAATTAGTGTTTTAACTAGCAAAGTTCCTATGCCTAGAGCCCTATAATTTCTATCTACAACTAGCGAAAACTCTCCATCCTTATGTAAAGAAGCTTCTCCAACAACTTTTCCGTCAACTTCTGCTAGGAATGTAACGTGATCCTCATTAGACGCTATTCTCTTTGCGTCTTCTTCAGTTATCCTATAGAGGTGGAAGAATCTTAAGTATAGATCCTCATCACTCAAAGAATTGTATAACTGATAAATTTTCTCCCAATCCTCCTTAGCAGCCTTCCTTATCTTTATCTGTTCACTCATCCTATTTATACTTTAAAGTATAGGTTTAAATAGATTGCTGTAATCTTTAAACGTAAGATCTAAAACATATATCTATGAAATCTTTTATGAGGAATCGTTCAATAAATAAATATTTTTTTATCAATTACATGAATTTACATGTTTTGCAGTTTGGAAACACGGTGTTCAATACTTTAACTAAACAATCCTCTCTGGATATACCGTTGCATTCGAATAGTTTATAGCCCATTTTAACTGCATCAAGAACTTTATTCCGATCAGTCTGCCTAACTATAAGGATATCGATTTTCTTTGGTATAATTCTATTCATCTTAACTATTAATCCGTTATCGTTTATTAAATAGAAAGTTTCGGTATCATCTTCGAATTTTACAGTTAACTCTCTGTTCATTAGAATATTTATGTAGCAGTACCTTAATAAAGGTAGCATAAAAAAGTTATGTGATATTTTTAATTAGATCTAATGTAGCATTATAATTACTAGAACCTTTCAAATAAGTGAAAACTTTCACAAAAACTATAATTACCGATATTATATAGTTACATAACTTATGTAGTCAATTTAAATCTTTCTTAGATATATCGTCTAATGTTTGGAAAGTTTGTACTGAAGGAAAATCCAGTTTATGAATTCTTAAGTTATTATTAGATTTACATAATATAATAAACTACCTCACTAATATTTTTAAACATTAGGAAGTAAGTACATATTTTTAGTAGGGATACTCTTATTTACCATTATATCTATAATTATATACTGATAACTCATGCGAATAAGCTGGATGATAGGTGGAGCCCAAGGTTCAGGTGTAGACACTTCCGCTAATATTTTTGGCAATGCCGTAGCTGCTAGCGGTTATTACATATATGGAAACAGGGAGTATTACTCCAACATCAAAGGTCGACATTCCTATTTTAACCTAACTATTAGTGACAAACCGCCAAGAAGCATAGCCCAACAAGTTGAGATTTTAACGAGCTTTGATGCAGAAACAATATTTCAGCATTTTAATGAAGTAAAAGACGTATTAATATATAGTACTGAGGTTGAGAGTACCAAGGCTGAACAAGTCCAGAGCATGGAACCAGAAATCACTGAACATGTGATTAAATTCTTGAAAGAAAAAGGTTATGGGACTACAGTAAGAGACGTAATAAATTATTTAAAGAAAGAGAAAGGGGTTAAGGTAATACCAATAGATTACATGGAGATTTTAAAGAAGGTGGCTGACCAAGCTAAGGTACAGCTAAGCGTTGCTGATAGGGCTAGAAACACCATAGCCATAGCTGCTTCCTACAAATTGTTGGGATTAAGAGAGCAATATCTATTAAACTCTATAACCAGAACGTTTAGGCAAGAAGTCTTCGCTAAAATTAACACTATAGCTTCACAATTGGCAATGCAACCAATTCAACCAATGTATAATTTGCCGGAATTACCTAATAATGAAGAGAAAATAAACTTAGATGGTAATACGGCAGCAGCCATAGGTAAGATTTATGGTGGATTAAGGTTCCAGTCATACTATCCAATAACTCCAGCAAGCGATGAGAGTGTTTTCATAGAGGCACATCAAACTGTATTCACTGTAGATCCTAAAACCGGAGAAAAAAGAAAATCTACAATAGTAGTTGTTCAGGCAGAGGACGAATTAGCGGCAATAAATATGGCTTCTGGTGCTGCCTTAACTGGAGTGAGAGCAGCTACTGCCACTTCTGGTCCAGGATTCTCCTTAATGGTTGAGGGAATGGGATGGGCTGGAATGAACGAAGTACCAGTTGTGATCACTTATTATATCAGAGGAGGTCCCTCAACGGGTCAGCCAACTAGAACGTCTCAAGCTGATTTAATGTTCGCTTTAAACGCAGGACATGGTGAGTTCCCCAGAATAGTTATAGCATCTGGTGATCACGTTGAAGCCTTCCACGATGGTACGTGGGCACTTAATTTAGCCCAAAAGTATCAAACGCCGGTAATACATTTAGTAGATAAGGCGCTAGCGAATTCATATTCAATTATTCCCAAGAAACAATTAGGAATGGAGAACATAAGGGTAGAAAAGGGTAAGATTGTAATTAATTCAAGTACACCAGAATTAAAGAGATTTGAAATAACTGAAGATGGAATATCCCCATTTGCCCCATTGGGTACAACTAGGATTCATTATACTGGAGATGAACACGATGAATATGGGTTCATAGCGGAAGCTAGTGAAAATAGGGAGAAAATGTATGAAAAGAGGATAAAGAAATTGTTTACTGCTGACAAGGAAATACCAGAGGAGAACAGGGTTAATATCTTCGGAAATACTGATTCAAAGATAGCCATAATAACTTGGGGATCTCCTAAGGGAGCCATATTGGATGCTATGGAAGAGTTAGAGAGTGAGGGAATTAAACCAATGTTAATTCAGATAAGAATGTTTAGTCCATTCCCCAAGAACCTAATGAAGAAGCTATTAAGCGGGAGAGAGTTTATAATTGATGTGGAAAGTAATTACTTTGGGCAAGCGGGAGAAGTGTTAAAGTTGAACACTGAGATTGAACCTACACATCATATATTAAAGTGGAATGGTAGACCCATGATGAGAGATGAAGTAAAGGAAGCTATAAAAGCAGTTGTTCAAAAAGGAGAAAGGAAGGTGGTCTTACATGGCGGCGCTTAAGGTGGAGTGGAACGATTGGTGCCCAGGTTGTGGTAATTTCGGCATATTAAGCGCTGAGCAGCAAGCAATCCAAGAACTTGGTTTAGATCCCAAAAAAGTAGTGTTGGTAAGCGGTATAGGTTGCTCTGGAAAGATTCCTCACTTTATTAGGTTACCAGTGAGTGGAGTACACACTTTACATGGCAGGGCATTAACTTTCGCCATAGGCGTAAAATTGGCTAACCCATCTTTGGAAGTTATTGTAAATGGCGGAGATGGAGATCAATTAGGTATTGGTGTTGGTCATTTCGTAAGTGCTGGAAGGAGAAATGTAGATTTGACTGTAATAGTTCACAATAATGGTGTTTACGGATTAACTAAGGGTCAAGCTTCACCCACACTAAAGTTGGGTGTTAAGACTAAGAGTTTACCAAAACCCAATATTAATTCTGACGTAAACCCAATAGCTCTTGCGATAAGTGCTGGATACACTTTCGTCGCAAGGGGATATGCTTATGATGTAAAACACTTGAAGGAGATAATTAAGAAGGCTATTAAGCATAAGGGATTAGCAATGATTGATGTATTGCAACCTTGTCCAACTTACAATGATATTCACACTAAAGAGTATTATGATAAGAGAGTTTACAAGTTAGACGACGATCCAGGTTGGGATCCAGTAGTTAAAAAGCCAGAAGAGGCAGAGGACAAGATGAGTAAGGCTATATTGAAAAGCACGGAGTGGGGAAACAGAATACCAATTGGCGTATTCTATCAAAACGAACTAGTGTCAACTTACGAGCAAAGAATTGCTGAAAGATCTCCATCATATTTGGATAATCCACCAGCACACGATGTAATAGAATTTGAAGGAAAGCCGACTACTGATATTGAAGACATTTTGAAGGAAAGAAGAGTAGTATAAGATATAATATTTCCTTTTTCTTTTTATCTCTTTCACAATTTTTATTTTGATTCAGTGAAATCCTTGCAATAAAGGGACTATTTTATACTCTTCACTCGAGAGAGTGTCCAGAATGCAAATAATTCAATAAATATAATGTGATAGAAAAACAATATTATAACTAGTTGAGAATAGAAGTCAATTATATCTTTCAATATGAGGGAAGATTAATATTTTATTGTAATATAAAATAACTTATAGTTGAGAAAAAATGAATTTCAAACATACCCCATATTATTCTAGTTAACCCTAGCCTAGGGTTAACTAGAGAGTTTGACAAATTCCTCTTGCGGAACTTTTGCTAACACGGAAGTGTAAATCAAGGAATTGTAAATTATTCCAATAACGTAAACAAAAACCTCAACCATATCCTTGTTAATAGCGTAAGGTCTCCAATACCTCTTCAAGAAAATACCAAAGAATTCAACATAACGTCTAAAACTAGAAAAACCAATTATCCAAGTTGAGGGCATTCCCAAGAAACCCCTATCAACAACCTTATAACCACTCATACCAAAACCAACCTTATTATCGGGAAAGTTTGCAAACTCAACTTGAATTGCGTGAAGAATCATGGTTGGGGAAATAGCATATAAAACCTTGAAGCCGAAGAAACTCCTACCCCTCTTCTTCGCAAACTCACCCTTAAATCTACGATGAATCTTAGCCCTCATATAGTAGTAAATTAAGTTTGCTGCTTCCCTAAACTTTCCTTGTCTCAAGTTGAGTTCTAGCTTTTTCTTTAATGTCTCCTTGTTTCTCTTTCCGAAGGGTACTTCGATTATGTTGGAATCTATTGCCCAGAGTTTGTTAACTTTGCCGTATAAGGCACTACTTGGCAAGTAGTTTTCTAGTTTGCTTAGCTTTTCCTCAAGTTCTTTTGCGTATTCCTTGAATGCTTTCTTTATTTCTCCCCTAAGTTTCTTTGCCCTTCTGTGGTTTTCGGATTTTGACTTGCGTTCTCCTAGAAACCATCTTACTACAATGTCCGTGTAATAGTATGCTTCTACATCTCTGTAGGAGCATTGCCATATCATCATGACGATGAGTACTCTAAGTATGTATAGGTCTAGTGATGATAGTGCTTTTGAGGTGATTAGTATGTAGTGCATTTTCAAAAGAGTTTTATGCCTTGATGATAGTTTATCATAGGGGACCGGGAGATTGTAGTATTCTATCCAAGGTTTCATATCTCCCAATCCTTGTACTACGTCTTCCCGGTCCCCTTTAAGTATTACTCAAGATTTTACTCCAAGTGAAAATTCAAAATTTCTCAAGAGTTTATGCTTTCTTTTGAGTTATTATCTATAAACTTATACATAGATTTATTGAATTATTTACACTTGGGATGCTCTCTCGAGGACTTTAAATTACATCCTTTTTTGTGAAATCTTAAAAACTATCAAGAATACTCATTATAGAGGTAGAATTGCCGGAACTCAAAGTTGTTGTTTCAATAAAGCAGGTCCCAGATGTGGATGAGCTAAGGATTGACCCAGTAACTAATAATTTGGTAAGGGAAGGAGTACCAGCTGTTATTAATCCCCCCGATTTACACGCAATAGAAGAGGCTGTTAGATTAAAGGAAAGATACGGAGCGAAAACTATAGTTATAACAATGGGTCCCCCACAAGCTGATTCAGCACTCAGGGAAGCTCTGGCTATGGGAATCGATGAGGCTTATCTCATAAGTGATAGGGCAATGGCTGGAGCAGATACTTGGGCAACTTCATATACCGTATCTAAGGCTGTTCAAAAGTTGGGCGGAGCTGATTTAATACTCTTTGGGAGAAGGGCAGTTGATGGAGAGACTGAACAAGTGGGACCTCAGACTGGAAAATGGCTTGGACTCCCAGTTATAGGTTATGTCAGTGAGATAAAGAAGTTAGAAAAGGATAAAATAATAGTAACTAGAACCACTGAATTTGATGAAGAAGTTATTGAAGCTCCTATCCCCACAGTATTAACTATGTTGGAAGTTGCGAATAAACCAAGACAACCTGATATATTAAGCCTAATTAAAGCTAAAACTGCTAAAATTACAGTATGGAACAAGGATGATATTAAGGCTGAGCCAGACAAAATTGGTTTAGCTGGATCTCCTACTAAGGTAATAAAAGTTCAACCCCCACCCAAAACTAGAAAGGCTGAAATAATAGATGGTAGAAAAGATATTGAAAAAGCTGCAAAATGGTTCTTAGATAAGATTTTCGAGTCGTTAAAAGAAGATGAGAGCACATTAAAGGAGTATGTGAAACCTAAACCAAAGGTTAAGGTAAATGGGGAAATTTGGGTATATATAGATCATATTGGAGAAAAACCAAATAGAGCGTCTTTTGAAATTATGGGAGAGGCAAGAAGGATTGCTGATTTAATGGATACTAGTCTTTCTGCAGTAATAGTTGGTGGTGAGGCTACTAAATCCTTAATAGATGAAACTTTTGAATATGGTGCGGATAAAGTATATTTTGTGGAAACTAAGGGATTCGATAGATATGATAATGAAGTGTATACTAGAGCATTGGCCACTGTGATAAAGAAGTACAAGCCAGAGGCAGTTTTCTTCCCAGGAACTAAAAATACGAGGGAATTAGCATCTACTACTGCAATTGAAGTAAATACTGGATTAATTGCTGATTGTACTAACTTCGATGTAGATGATAAAGGAGTTTTACTTTCAACAAGACCAGACTTCGGAGGTAAAGAGATGTCCACCATAATATGTCCTAAACATAGACCAGTGATGGTTACAGTTAGAGCTGGTGTATTTATGCCATTACCAAGAGTGCAGGGTAGAAAGGGAGAATTAGTAAGAGAGGAGATTGATGATCTATTCACTAGACTTAAAGTATTAGATTATAGAGTTATAGAAAAGAGAAACATCTTAGCGGAAGCAGATATAGTAGTAGGCGTAGGTAGGGGTATTAGAAGCCCAGAAAATATAAAGATGGCAGAGGAGTTAGCATCATTATTAGGTGGTGTGGTGGGAGTTTCTAAGCCATTGGCAGATATGGGTTGGTATCCTAAGGAAAGACAAGTTGGTCAAACTGGTACAACAATTAGGCCTAAAGTTTATATAGCGTTAGGAGTTTCTGGTGCAGTGCAACACTTAGTTGGCATATTATCTTCCAGAAAGATAGGGGCAATAAACTTGGACCCAAGTGCGCCAATCTTCGAGAATTGCGATTTTGGAGTGGTTGGAGATATCTTCGAGATAGTACCTAAAATGGTTGAATTGCTTAAGAAAAAGGAGGTGAGTTGAGAATGAAATTCGATATAGTTGTAGTTGGAGCTGGACCAGCTGGTTCATCCGCAGCCATAACAGCAGCTAGAGGAGGAGCCAAGGTTCTATTATTAGAAAGAGGTCCAGAGCCAGGCTCGAAAAACGTTTCCGGAGCAATGATAAGGTTAGAGGATTTCTCTTCAGTTTATGATATAGCTTCTATACCGATAGAGAGAAAAGTAAAGAATGTGGATTTGATCTTACTAAGTAATTCTAATAGAACGAGAATCAGTGTAAATGTTGAATCAAATTTAGCAACTGTTGCAAGGTTAAAATTAGATAAATGGATGGCTCAACAAGCAGAAAAGGCTGGAGCACTACTGATAACAAAAACGACTGTGTTAGGAGTTGAAAGGGAGGGAAATGAATATAAGGTAGAAACTGACAGGGGAGAAGTAAGGGCAGATAGAGTAGTATTAGCTGAGGGCGTCAACGCCCTAGTTTCAATGAAAGCTAATATAAGACCTGATCTAACCCCAGATCATGCTGTGCAAACAGTTAAAGAGGTCTATAGTTTAAATAAGGATGAAGTTAATAAGCGATTTGGATTCAAGGCTGATGATGAGGGTGTGAGTTGGAGGATATTAGGGATAGATCCAGTTCCATACGCGGGCTTTCTTTACGTATATAAGGATGCAGTGGCAATAGGTGCCGGAATTCCGATGAAGATACTTATAAAGAGAAAAATAACACCTTATACTGTATTAGATGAGGTTAAGGAAAGATTGGGCTTTAACGAGTTGGTCAAAGGAGCGTCACTCAGAGAATACTCTGCAAAGGTTATACCAGAATATGGTTTCCCATCTTGGAAAGCTTGTTCAGGTAAAATTTATTTGGCTGGAGATGCAATAGGTCTGGTGGATCCATTAACATTTAATGGTATAGGACCCGCAGTGGCCTCTGGAGTAGTTGCAGGGAAGGCAGCGTTAGAATCTTATGAATGCAGTAAATATGAAAGTGAATTGATGAAAAATAGGGAAGTTAGAAGAGTTGTGAATGGCAGACCATTAGTGAAGGAGTTAATAGAGGAGGAGAACTTCAAATATTATGTGAAAACAATTAATGATCTTCTGCACGGTTGGGTTTACAGTGACTTTTCTAAAGTTAAATTGGACACGTCTAAACTACTTAAACACTTATTATTGGGTATGGGGGTATTTAAGTCATGAGAGTAGAGGAAAAACTTTACACTTTAAGATATAAAAAAGACGAGCAACCTCATTTAGCCATAATCGATCCCAATAAATGTCTTAAATGTGAAGAAGTTAACGGAGTTCCCCAACCTTGTATTGCAGTCTGCCCTGCAAACGTCTATTCATGGATAGATAAAAGAATTGTAGTATCATATGAGAATTGTGTGGAATGTGGTGCTTGTAGGATTGCTTGTCCCTATTCTAACATCTCTTGGAAGTATCCAAGGTATGGGTTAGGCATAGCATTAAGGTATGGGTGAACTATCCAGCCCTCACCGGTAGACCCAAAATCATACTATAAAAAATAATTCTGACAAGATAATATATTGAATTCATAAAAGATAAATGGAATTTATAACAATATAAAGAGTTCAACAAATTGAAGAAAGGGTTTAAGGTGAGGGAGATGTGGTATTATCACGTGAGATAGGAAGATGGTAACACCCGGTCTCCCTCACCAAACATTCAACAAATAGGATATAAATTACTTTCCATGTTGAACTTCCAAGGGGAAAAGGTAGAGAAGGTAGCAAAAACTCTCATCTCCGCGTGTTTGTGGAACAACTCTGTAGAGAACAAGTCCAGAGCGTATGACGTATCCCCACAGACCGTGAGGAATTACGTAGAGAAACAATGGATGGAAGTGATTGAAAAGCTATTGGAAAGAGCTAGGAAAATATCCTTGGAGATATTAAAGGGGGTAAAGGAGATAGATCTTTCAATAGACCGGACAACCAAGACGTGGTATGGGAAACCAGTGAAAGGGAGATCTGAAAAAGGAAACTCGTGGAACTACGCAACAACCAAGTATAAGGGGAAAGTACTTTTACTTGCCTTTATTCCGCAAGTGAACGGTATGACTAAGGACGAGATAGTGAAGGTTCTTGTGGAGCAAGTAATGGCAATGGGGTTCAAGATAAGGTTGATAACTCTTGACGCTGGTTTCTACACAGTTGATGTGCTCAACTTCATTTCACAGTTTAAGTATATAATTGCTGTGCCTGTTGGGGATGTTAAGGTTTATGAGGAGTTTGACGGGGATTACACAACTAATAGTAAGAGGCATAGGAGGGATGAGCAGGTCAAGTTCAGGCTTCTCGTGTACAGCAAGGAAGAAGTGAGGAGAAAGAGTCTTGTTTATTTTGCTGGGGCTACAAACCTAGACCTATCCAAGAGGGAAGTGTTGGATTTGTACAATAAGGTAAGGGGTCCCATAGAGACCTCTTATAGGAACATTAAGGCTTTTCTTCCATTTACTGGTTCTACTAAGTTTGTTTTTCGCACGTTGATCTTCGTGCTGGCCCTTGTACTCTACTCCTTATATACCATATTCAAGGGGGAGGTGGGGAGAGAGGAGTTTAGATTATTATTAATTCTTTTATTTCCTGATTTATTCAATCCAGAGAATTTTACATTTAATCTAGTAGAAACACTTATTTACACTATAGATTTATTTTCAAGGAGATGATTTTGGGTCTACCGAAGGTGGAGGAGGGAAGGAAGGCTATATTGTCCCTCAGCCAACTTGTCCAACCCTTTTCTCCAGCCCGAGCCAAGAGGCTTCTTGACGCTGCTGACAAGTATTGTTCCTTTCTCAACTTCCCCAGGGAGATTAGACACTACCTCTACACTAATAACACGTCGGAGAGTTTCAACTCGACCCTGGCTAGGTTCGAGGAGGAGCTCGGAGGTTACTTTCCCTCTCTTCGCTCCTTGGAGGTCTATCTCTACGTTTCGATCCATGAAAGTAATTCGCGTTGGAAGTTCAGGCCCATGTCGGTGATAAGGCATTACTCATATCATCTCAAACAACTCCACGCTTCAAGGTTCCAGGTGAGTCTTGATGAAGACTTTTAACCTTCTGCTTACATATTTTCTCACACAACTATACCCAGTAGCCCCTCTCCATAGCTATGAGCTGGGTTGGGGAGGGCGAGAAACCCTTGTCAGCTATCTTAATCCCCTTGAGCGGGGACTTAAATCTCGGGGCTACTGGGTAGGCACTTCTCCTCAAGCTTGAAGGAAATTTCCAGCAACTTCTTCCTCACTTCGTATACTCTTCCTACGAAATCGTGTAACGTGCTCTTGCCCACTTTCCTCCCAACGAACCACGCCACAACGACGTTCACGTTGACCATCTTTACCGCGTCTCTATAGGAACAGGAGTAGAGTACCATGACGATTAGTAACTTCAGGTAAACCAGAGTGCCTTCTCTTAGAACTCTTTCTAAATCTAGGGTGTCTAGCACGGGTTTGATATCCGTTAACCATTTTTCCCTCCACGGCATATCCTCTCTTGGGGGGAGAGAATAGTACACTAAGTTTGGGATGCGTCTTAGTGTACGTGCCATGGTACTACTCTCTCCTCCCATAACTTAAGTATTACTACAATTTAATCCAAGATAATGCTAAGAATCAATTTATTCTCAAAAATTAAAATTCAGTTTTTTACATTCCGGACACTCTCTCGTGGTACCGCTTTAATATTTAAATATCAGCTTAGCTAGTTTAACTATAGTGAAACTAGCTTGACTCTAAAAGTGGAAGTTGGAAAGAAAGGTTACATAATTATTCCTAAGGATATCAGAGATCTCCTAGGCATAAAAGAAGGTGACAAGCTTATTCTTAACGTCTATGACGGTAAAATTATCCTTGAACCTGAAAGGAAGGTTGACATTAATGAGATCTTAAAAAGACTTGAGGGACATCACGCTAAAATATCCGCTTATGCAAAAAGCGCTAAATTAGGAGACTTGCTTTATTCGAGCCTTGAGGAGGAATTTGATGATTTTTCTTGACGCAAACTTTATCATATACTTGAATTTGGGTGTAAAGGAAGTAGAAAATTTTTATATTAAAGTCCTACAAGAAGATCGACTAGCTTTAGACCCATTAGTTATAGATGAAGTAATTTATATTTCAAAGAAAAAATATAACGTGAACTTTAACGATACAATAAGTTTTCTAGACGAGATCGTTTTACCTAACTCTCTCATCCTTCCTATAAGAAAAGAAGATTATGATAAAGCAAAAGAGATAATGCTACAATATAACCTAAAGCCTTCAGACGCATTTCACGTTGCCGTAATGTTAAATAACTCAATTAGTAAAATTATAAGTGAAGATAAGGATTTTGATAGAACTAAAGAAATACATAGAGTTTGGATAACTTAAGATGAACTTATCTAGGCTTATTAAATTAACGCCCAATTAATCACATTTTCTCTAATGAGAACTCTAATAGTTTTGAAGAGTACAATTTTAGCTCTTCTTCTATTTTATTAACTTCCTCAATAAGTGAAGGATCTAAATTATAAGTTTCAACCCACTCTTTAACTATGCTAGAATCGACCTCTACGTGAAATTGGACTCCAATAGCTTTACCTAATCTAAATGCTTGGAACCTTTAGGCAAAGAAAAAGTATCGCCGTGAAGTTGAAAAACTTTAATTTTTTTCAGTGCCGAACAATTCCTTAAACTCGTCAATTAGGCTAACTTCTTGAACTCCTACCTCTTGTCCATAAGGACCTTTAATAACCTTTCCACCCAAGGCTTCCGCAATTATTTGAGAACCTGAGCAAACTCCTAGTATCTTTTTTACCTTCGCTATACGCCTTCCGTGAGTTATTACTTTTACTCCTTATATATTAGTCAGATTTGTGTAATACAGATCTGACTGGGGTGTAGGCCATTTTGGGTTTAAAGCCCGAGGGAGAGCTTGGTCGCCTCTGAACCGGAAGTTGGGCATAAAGCCCGAATAAGGGTAAATTTGGAGGTCCCAGTTGCAGGAATAGAAGTATCAAAAGATAAATTAACTGTACTATAATAGGCAGTTTAACGCTAGTGAGTAAAGCAGGTTTTATCACTTGCGTAAGTAGTGTGGACTATGCGCGATTTTCAAGCAAAAGTTAGAAGTCCGAGTTATTATCCTCTCTAATTTTTCAATCTCCCTCTGTAGGGAGTAAGTGTATGAGGGTTGTGTTCTTCCCATGAAAATAAACATGTTGAATAAATAAATAAGCTTAGAGAGTAAACCAAAAGTGAAAAATTGAGGTATTAGTTTCGGCTTTAAAAAGTATTACTTCGTTGAGATTATGCTTTGATGACTCTCCACATTATTCCTTAGGAATCAGTATTACCTTAACCTCTTTAACTTTACTAAGCTCGTGATCGCTCGTTACAGCTGTTGAATTTATACTTTTAGCAGATGCTAATAAAAAAGCATCTCCTAAGGAGAGGTTATACTTAATTTTCAACTTAGCTGTGCTTTTAATTATATCCTCATCGTTAACATCTATTAGCTCAAAGGTGTTTCTTATTAAAGAATATTTTAATAGGGATTCTTTCCAACCTTTGACTTTTGCGTATGAATAAAGGAATTCTGTAAGATTTACTGAATTTACAAAAGCCTCATTCATATTTTTCTCTATTATCTCTTTTGCTTTTTTATTTCCATAAAAATACAAAATTAATGTAGAGGCGTCAAGTACTACTTTCACGTTCTCTTCTCCTCTCCTCTTCCAGAATGTCTAAAGCTTTTATTGCGTCCTTGTCACTACCAAAGTATTTTCTAATATCATCACGAGGAAATATATAAATTCCATCATCGTCAACTATAACGTTAACTTCGTCACCTTCTTTCAAGTTGAATTTTTCTCTTATCTCCTTCGGTATTACAATAATACCTTTCTTATACACCTTCAATCTATACATATAAGAATATTCTCGTTAAATGCTTTAAGTTTAACTTTACCTGAACTTAAGTTAAACTAATGCTGAATTTTAACGGTTTAAATTAATAACTCATTCTTCTCTCTATGACTTATTCCACTACCTAGAAGAGGGATAAAGAGAGATTTTAACAGAATTAAATTGTAAAAATTATCTTAATTTCCAAATATTTTCATAGTGTTAGAATCGTATTAATGAAATTAAACTGGTCTATAAGAGACCAGTTATTACGCAAAACTGGTCGGAAAAAGACGTGAACTCCTACGGCGATTTTCACGAACAACACTCCTAAACAAGAAGACAAGCTTTACAAGAGTAAAACTTTTATAAAGAGAACAAGAAAATAACACAAGCCGAAAGTGAACATGGGGATAAAACCCCATGGGGTAGGCTGGCTATACGTCCCCCGCGATCTAACATGTGGGACAACATCCCGAGTAGGAGTGTGCAAAAATTTAAGGGGACGTTCTCATAGTTAGTTCGCACTATCTCCTAACAAAATTAACAATACAACGCGTATTATTATAGAAAAATTCAAGAATCAGAAAAAGAGTATTACACATGGAAAGGAAGATAAAGCCTAAAGTATTTGCAATAGATGTGGGGGAATCAAGACTTGTTGCAACCAAGATGGAAATAAACAACAACACAGTAAAAGAAGCTGATACGAGAGAATTCAAATACAACGAGGAAGGACTCAAAGAACTTATAAAATTCCTAGAAGGATACGAAGAAGGAATAATGGAAGCAACAGGAGTATACTTCTACCACGTATACAACGTACTGAGAGACAAGGGACTAAAAGTAAACGTGATAAACCCTGTCCAAACAGTTGAAGTCCTAGGCAAGAAGACAGACAAGAACGATTCCATAAGACTCGCAATAGCCTACGCTGCAGGCACAGTAAAAGGATCGTACATACCAACGGGAGAAATGCAAGAACTAAGAGAAATGACAAGACACAGAGAAGGACTAGTAGAGAGAAAGACACAAGTAAAGAACGAGATAAGGAAAGTTCTAGAAACAGCAGGATACAAGCTACCTCCCTTCGAAAAGAAGACAAAGGAAATAGTGAGAAAACTAGCCACTGATGAGAAGCTAACTGACGAAGAGATCAAGGAGTACTCCAAATTATTGGGAAGAAAATTAACTAGAATAGAAGCGTTCATCCTAAAACAACTCCTGGACCTACTGAACATTATAGAAGAACAAATCAAGGAAGTGGAGAACGAGATAATGAAGTTCCTACCCGAGGAAGCAGTAGAGTTGACTAAGATACCCGGAATAGTCCCAATCTCTGCAGCCACAATTTACGCTGAGCTTGGAGACGTGAGCAGGTTTGAGTCTTCGAAACAAGCTGCTTCTTATGCTGGAGTTTCTCCAAGGACTAAGCAGAGCGGGAAGACCGAATTTCACAACGGTCTCATCAAGGGGAATAAGCACTTATCCCGCGTTCTATTCCTTGTTGCAAGGTCCGCTAAGAACACGGTCCAATTTAATGGCTTCTATCAAGCCTTGTTGAAGAGGACAGGTAATTCCAAAAAGGCTACATTAGCCTTGGCCAACAAGATATGTAGGATAGTTTATCACGTACTCAAGGATGGGGAATACAAGGGTGAGACTAAGAAGACTAGGTATAGGGGAGGAGGTGGTGAAGGCCCTCAAGTTGACCCCAATCAAGTAGTTCCTTCGGCTCTTCAAGCCATCGCCTAGCCATGTTAGAGGCAAAGCATGTGGAGCCTACCCCGCCCTCACCGGTAGACCCAAGATCATATTAGAAAAAATATTTCTGGTAGGATAATATCGAATTTATAAAAGATAAAGAAATTTATAAGACTATAAAGAATTCAACAAATTGAAGAAAGGCTTAAGGTGAAAAAGACTGTATTATCACAAGGTGAACCACGATGATAACACCTGGTCTTCCCCACCAAAATAACACTCAACAAATAGGGTATAAATTACTTTCCATATTAGACTTCCAAGGGAAAAAGGCAGAGAACGTAAAGAAAACGCTAATCTCAACATGTTTATGGAACGACCCCATAGAAAACAAGTCAAGCGCATACAACGTGTCACCACAAACCGTGAGGAACTACGCAGAGGAGCAAGGTGTAGAAGTAGTTGAGAAACTCTTGCAATAAATGAGGAAAATATCCCTAGAGACGCTGAAGGGAGAGAAGGAAATAGACATTTCAATAGACTGGGCCACTAAAACCTGGTACGGGAAACCGGTGGAAGTAAGCTCGGAAAAGGGAAACTCATGGAACTACGCCACTGAAATGACTAAACATAATGGAAAAGTGCTCCTACTGGCTTTCGTCACACAAGTAAACGAGATGACCAAGGACTACATCGTGAAGATCCTCGTGGAGCAGGTTACTGCAATGGGGTTCAAGATAAGGTTGATAACTCTTGACGCAGGTTTCTACACAGTTGATGTGCTCAATTTCATTTCACAGTTTAAGTATATAATTGCTGTGCCTGTTGGGGACGTGAAGGTCTATGAGGAGTTTGACGGGGATTACACAACTAATAGTAAGAGGCATAGTAGGGATGAGCAGGTTAAGTTCAGGCTTTCGGTCTATGGTAGTGAGAAGATTAAGAGGAAGAAGGTTGTTTACTTTGCTAGGGGGACTAATCTCGACCTATCGAAGAAGGAGGTGTTAAAGTTGTACGACAAGGTAAGGAGTCCCATAGAGACTTCTTACCGGAACATCAAGGCCCTCCTTCCCTTCACCACTTCCACTAAGTTTGTCTTCCGCATGTTGATCTTCGTTTTAGCCATGATCTTCTACTCCCTGTACACCGTATTTAAGGGTATGGCGAGAAGGGAAGAGTTCAGGTTATTACTAATTCTTTTGTTTCCTGGTTATTTATTCAATCTAGAAAATTCTCTATTTAAGCTACTAGAAACACTTATTAATACAATAGATTTATTTTTAAGGAGGTGATTTTAGGTCTACCGTAAGGAGGGAGACTTCCGCCCCCTTACCCCCCCCCCCATTAATGTTAAAATTCGGGGTATAATCGCCTAATCCCTCTCACTTCCAATAAGTACACTTTTTTATCTTCCATTGCCCATTCAATATTTATATTTCTCTTAAATATATTTTCTACAGCTATAACCATGTTTGCAATCCTTATGGCATCATTATCACTTAGGCTTTCAGCTGATGCTTCCTCCTTACTCAGTTCTACGCTCTTTATCTTTCTGTCCTCGAAATCGTAAGTTAGTTTCATGACCTTCTCAGAAATCCTTTTACTTACCAGTGATCTAGTAGTCTTGCTCACTATATATTGATCTGGAGTGACCATGCCTCTTGTTACACTTTCGCCTAGACCAAAAGATGACTCTATAAATACGTAGTCTGGTTCTTCAGTTATGGGATGTATTGAGAACGCAGTCCCTGCACTAACCGGGTTTATCATTGTTTGGACGAAAATTGCCATTCCAGCTTCATTATGAGTCAGAATTCTATAAGCTATTGCCCTTGGGTTAAAATACGACGCAATAACTCTCTTAATACTCGGAATGAGATTTTCCTTAGTAACAAATAAATCGGTTTCATACTCACCAGCGAAACTTGCACCACTTAAGGGAGATGTGGCTGTAGCCCTTACTGCGACGTATTTTGAACCCAGTTGAGAGAATCTCTCGTATATTTCTTTTTCCATTTCCTCAGGTAATTTCGACATTATGATCATGTTTTTGATCATTTCACTTTTCTTTTCGAGATCTGTCGTATCATTTAGATTAACAGAAGATAGTATTCCTCTTATTTCATCGTCCAGATCTTTAATCGCCTCATTTACTCCTCTTGACGACACTATGAACCCTTTAGGGACGTTGAATCCCATCTTATATAATTCGCCTAGGTAGGCACTTTTTCTACCTACAATTGAAACCATGGATAAACTAACTTCCTCTAGCAAGTATGTATAATTCATAAGTTACATTCTGATAGATAGGTTTAAAATACTACCTATTAATAATGTTAAAAAGTTATCATCTAATATATTCTTTCATCATGAGTGTAAATGTTGAAACTTTTTCCCCGTAGAAAACCTATAAGAGTTAGTCCAGCTTCTTCGGCAATTTCAATAGCTAGGCTAGTAGGAGCTGAAATTCCACATACTATCGGTATTCCCGCTTTTATCCCTTTGCTAACGATCTCATATCCTAATCTTCCGCTAACTTGCATAATGTAATTACTTGCTGGAACCTTATCCTCTAATAGAAGTTTACCAACTACCTTATCAACAGCATTATGTCTCCCCACATCCTCATATATAAGCAATAATTCTCCGTGAGGATCAAATAACGCCGTAGCGTGGAGACCTCCGCTAATGTTAAACACACTCTGTTTCTCCCTCAATTTTTCTGGAAACGAGAAAATCAGCTCTTTTTTAACTTTCAGATCTGATTTAAGTATATTTAACGTATATAGAAAAGCTCTACCACAAACTCCACAACTTGAATTTACAATTAAGTCTCTTATTCTTACTTTAACTGGCTTACTTAATCTAACCTCGACAGCATTATTCTTCACTTGCTCAATACTCTCAACGTCATGAATAGAGTTTATTACACCTTCAGAATATAAAAAACCTAAGGAAAGCTCTTTATCATGCCCTGGCGTTCTCATTATTATGGCGAAATCTTCACACTTTTCAAAACAAACCCTTATATTTAATGGTTCCTCTACTGCAACGAAATCGCTATCCTTATATTCCTCATTCTCCTTAACCCTTACTAAGTTAAACCTCTTTACTTGCACTTCCAATCGCCTTAAGTATCTTTAGTAATAAATATAGTCCTCTCTTTACGTCTGGGTCGTTAAGCTGTTTAATTAATTCAGTTAAACTAATATCCTTAGCTTCCTCTTTCCCACTAAGTACACCATATATTACATTAACATTCCTTATCAACATTGCGTTTTGCTCGGCTAAAAAGGCCAAATTGTGGTCGAGACTATTCACAATTCCTACTAGCAATGGCAAGATTCCAGTCTTTTGTAGAGCGTTAATTAGTTTCAAAAAACTCTCGATGGCTTCTCTACTCTCAATTAATTGTTCAATTAGCTTGTCAATGGTTTGAACTCCTCCCTCTTCCATTTCTTCTCCACCTCTATACCTATTTGTCTTCTCCTTTCATTCACGTGAAATCTCCAATTATCTAAGGGTAAGGGGCTCCCACCCTTGCCCTCTTCTATTTTCTCGATAACAACCGGCGTATCCTTATACCCTGGAGTGCCACTAGCCTTATCTATCACTAACCCAGTTAAGTTATTTACACCTTTGGAAGGATCTGATGCATATAGAGGTATAAAGATCTCCTCGCCCTCTACCCTATCACTAACTATAGCCCTCGCTCTAATTTCTCCACCGAATTTGGACTTAACAAGCACAAGGTCACCGTCTTTGATGGAGTACTTAGAGGCTAACTCTTTAGAGACCTCTACAAATGTCTCTGGAACTTTTCTCCTCAAACCCTCAACTCTCCTAGTCATATTACCTACATGGAAGTGCTCTAATACCCTTCCAGTATTTACAGTCACTTTGTGAACTTCATCCTTTAGTTCTGGTGGCTTCCAGGTTAATGGATAAAGTATAGCCTTACCATCTTTAGTAGCAAAGGCATTTGTATAAAGCAACGGGATATCGCTTCCATCCTCATTAACTGGCCATAATAGACTATTAAACCCTTCTAATCTTGAATAGCTAACTCCAGCGAATATAGGACATAGTTTAGCTATCTCATCCATTATCTCTGCTGGATGTTTATAGCTCCAATTTGCTCCTAATGCGTTAGCAACCATTTGTATTATTTCCCAGTCAGGTTTAGAATCACCCATTGGTTCCATAGCCTTGTAAAACCTTTGTATTCTCCTTTCGGTATTAACGAATGTACCATCCTTCTCTAGGCTAGCAGTTGCGGGCAATATTACATCAGCTAGCTTTGCAGTCTCAGTCATGAACATATCTTGTACCACTAGGAAGTCTACTTTCTCTAAAGCTTGTTTAGTTAAAGGAGTTCCACAATCAACCATTACAGTATCCTCGCCAACTATATATAACGCGTGAATTTTTCCCTCTAGTACACCTTCGATCATCTGTGGTATCTGTAATCCAGCTTTTCTGTTTAACTTAACACCCCAAGCTTCCTCGAATTTCCCTATTATGTTTTCATCCTCTAGTTTTTGATATCCGGGTAAATAATTAGGTAAACAACCGAAATCACTAACTCCTTGAACGTTATTATGACCTCTCATTGGGAATGCCCCACTACCCGGTTTCCCATAATTTCCAGTTATGAGCAATAGGTCTGAAATTATCGTTGAAGTATCAGCTCCGCCTAAATGTTGAGTTACTCCCATTCCCCATAGCACTGCTACACTACTTGCATTATGAACAATTTCAGCAAGTTTAACTATTTTCTCTCTAGGAACACCGGTTATACTTTCCACGTAATCTAATGTGAATCCCTTTATGGATTCCTTAAACTCCTCAAAGCCATTAACCTTCTTATCGATAAATTCCTTATCAACCCATCCTTGATCAATAAGGTATTTAGTAACACCAGCTAAGACTGCTGCGTCAGTACCAGGCTTAGGTTTGATAAACAAGTCAGCCTTTTCAGCGATCTCGTGTTTTCTAACGTCGATTACCACAATCTTTGAACCCTTAATCTTCTTAGCCCTCTTTACCTTACTTCCTATCACGGGATGACTCTCAGTGGTATTGTGCCCAACAATTATAATTAGGTTAGCGTTTTCAATGTCCTTAATTGTACCCGAATCAGCGCCTATTCCCACTGTTCTCCATAATCCAATTGTTGCTGGAGCTTGACAATATCTTGCTGAGTTATCTACATTGTTAGTACCTATTACAGCCCTTGATAATTTCTGCAGTAGATAAGCCTCTTCATTGCTCATCTTATCCGATGCTATGAAGCCAATGGAATCTGGACTATACCTCTCCTTAATCTCCTTTAACCTTTTAGCTATATATGAAATGGCCTCATCCCAACTAGCTTCTCTAAACCTATCTCCTTCCCTTATTAAAGGCTTAGTAATTCTCTCTGGACTATTTACGAAATCCCATCCAAACTTACCCTTTACGCAAGTTAGAATACCATTTGCAGGAGATTCTGGTTTTGGCTCAACTTTTAATATCTTTCTACCCTTGGTCCAAACCTCAAATGAGCATCCAACACCACAGTATATACACACTGTTTTAGTCTTTTTTATTTGCGAACTTCTAGCATTAGCCTCAATTTCACTAAAAGTCATTAATAAGCTAAAGTTATCCTCAGCTTTCCCTATAGCCTCTATTGCCTTTTTCTTTAAATCATTATTAATCCAGGTGAGATAGCCAGCCTCCCCTACCATTGACTTCTCCATTAATGCGTTAACTGGGCAAACAGTAACACATGTACCGCAATTCACGCATGAGGAGTTACCTATTGGATTACCATTATCCCAAACTACCCTTGGGGGATTGAGATCCCAATTAATCCATATTACCTCGTTTACTGCAAAATCTTGGCAAGCCTCAACACATCTTCCACATAATATACATTGAGATGGATCATATACATAGAAGGGTCCACTATCGTCAACTTGATAAGGCTTTTCAATGTACTTCTGAGAGTTAATATTCAATTTTATTACAGACTCGTGAAGAACGCAATCCCCATTATTATTTTCACACATGCTGCAGTACAACTTATGATATCTCAGTATCCTTGAGATTGCGTTCTTCCTTGCTTCCATAGATCTTTTAGAGTTGACTGAAATGTTCATTCCATCTTTGACCCTTGTTGAACAAGCTCTAACTAGTTTCCCATTAACCTCAATTAGGCAGGAATCACAGCTTTCTATGGGAACTAGTCCTTCATTGTAACATATGTGTGGAATATAAATGCCATTCCTCTTTAGGACTGATAAAATTGTCTCTCCTTCGTTAGCTACAATCTCTTTATTATCTATAGCTATTTTTATTGACATAAAAATCATCTCTTGTGGGACTCTTAAAAAGTTTCTTAACTAAAATTTTCAGGAGTTAAAAAATAAGGGGCTTGATAAATTACTTACATGGGTGCACGCAATTAGGGTACATTTCTCCTCACTTTCACATTCAAATATTCTATAACCCGAATGACAGATTGATGTCTTTCGTATTGTATAATATTTTCTCTTTTTTGGATACATAATCTACATTACTTTATACACATATATAAATCTTTATTATTAATTTTGGAAATTTTCCTATTAAAAATGGGCATTTAAGTCATAAAAAGTAATATAGATCCAAATAGACTACCACGAGATACATTATTATCCAAACTAAAGGGATGACGTATTTAAATAGTATTGGATTTTTGATACCTTTTGAAAGTAATAATGACCCAAATCCAGAGACGGTATGCAAGATGAAGAATAGTGCCAATGGAATTATTATAGCTAGATGTAATTCTAAAGAGTTTCCTCTATTTAACAAGTTAAAAGTTAATGTACTAATTATATTTGAAGTTTGTGGACCTGCGCCAAATCCCGAAATACCCTCTAAGATTGATAATATTAGTAGGATTATTGACGTATTTTTTCGAAAATTAGGGCTGTAAATCGAATCCTTAAAAGTTGGGTCAAAGGCCTTAGTAGAAGATATGGAACCTATCATTAGTCCTAATATCCAAACTGGTTGGTAAATTAACGAAAATGATGGAATTATTGCCGAAATAATCATTCCAATGTTACTTTTTCGCATAATCAGGGTACCCCAGAGATTCCCAATAGCCTAAAATGTTTTTAGATGTGAAATGAAGCCTAACTAGCCATTTAATGTAAGTATAACCCCACCATCCTGGTACTGAAAGCCTAACTGGATAGCCATGAACTTGTGGCAATGGTTTACCATCAGCCATGTAAGTTACTAGCACATTTGGATCATTTGCCTTTTCTATAGGCAAATCTGCAGTGTAGCCATCAGCACCGTAACCAACTACTTTTATTACACTAGGCTTAGGTTTAACTATTTCGATTATATTGCTCAATGGTACTCCCTTCCAAACTACATTTGCTCTTAGAAAATAGGGGTCCGAAACGCATTGTATTGTATCCTTAACCTCAATTGAAGGCATGTTAAGTAAATTTTGATAAGTTAATTGTACCGGGTTCTCGACATCACCATCTACCGTTAAAACATAGTTATTTAGTAGAATATCTGGTACGATTTGACTATATTGAACTACATACCAAGAACCAAATGGTGTTAAACCATTTTGAGCATGTTGCATTTCACTAATTGATAACCTACCCAAGACCAACAACGATGAGGATATGAGGAGTAATTTTAAGAAATTCCTCCTATTTGTTAGCTTCATAAGTGAAATAGCCAGGTTAAGCTATTAAGGATTTTTCCCAAATCTAAGCGATTGTTTAAAATATCAATAATATTATACTCTATTTGTGGATAAGGGCAAAATTTGGAATAGGATAGTTATACCGATCCTGGAAAATCTTGTTGCGCCATATTCAGTATTTAAGAGAATCTATATTCAAATAATGCTATTAGGTGTAGCAGTACTCATTAATGCAATAGTTTTTGTGAACTACCAGCATCTAGACTGGATTTCCGCAATTTACGCTGGAGTGAATGTAGTAACAACAGTAGGATTATATTCACCGAACATTTACCAAATGACTTCTACCGAAAAGATAATACTAACGTTGACTATTATCCTTGCGGTAGGATTATATACTAGCATAATACAGAGTATTGTAGCTACCTTAATAAGTAGGGTTACATGGAATGACGCAAAAGCTAGATGGAGAGGTAGACATATGAAAGGTCATACTATTTTAATCGGTAACGGTACTGAAATACTAAGTGCCGTTAGGAGGCTAAATAGACTTGGTGTGGATTACATTGTGTTGACCAGTTCTAAAGACATTGCGAACAATAATAGAGGAGATGCGGTAATTCTAGGTGATCCTAAGGATGATAATAACTTAATTTCAGCTGGTGTCAATTACGCAAAAAACGCTATAGTCATAATGGAAAACGATATGGAAGCTCTATTAATAACACTTAAGCTACAGAAACTTAACCCTCCCCTTAAGGTAATAGTTGCAATTAGGGATTACTCGTTAACTGATATCTTTAAGACAGCTGGTGCAGATTTGGTAATACCTAGAGAAGATATTATAGGTAGAATAGCTGCAAGTGCAGCACTCTCAATCAATATTGCGGGCTTAATATTTCCAGAAAGGACTGGAGATATGATAATTGGAATCTTTGAAGTCAAAAAAGCGAAGAAGATTAGCGATTTACCTAGTGAAGTAGTTCCGTTGGCTATTATAAGGAATAATAAAATAGACCCTTATTTCAATAAGGATACTGAGCTAAAACCTAGAGATCAGTTGATAATCTTAGGAAGTCCGTCGACTTTTCAAAAGGTTAGGGAGCTACTAGAATTACCGGATTAAAATAAGCTTTTCTAAATTTTCCTTAAACTTACTCGCTGGTTTGTCATAAAAATTTTTATCATGATAGATTCTTATTGCGTTTATATATTATGTTCTAAATTTCAACGTATTCCTATAATATTTTCGCTGTTATTTAATTTTCCGATAATGTTTATAAACTTCTACTTGTATATTATTATATGCGAGTTGAACGACGTAAAAGAGGAACAATGGAAATAATGCTTGATATATTGAGGAGTTGTGATCCAGAATGTGGTGTTACAAGGGTAATATATGGTGCGGGTATAAATTATTCGGTAGCTCAAAAATATTTAGATCAATTAATAAAAGTAGGCGCTTTAAGCATTAAAACTGAAAATGGAAAAAAGATTTATGGAATAACTGAAAAGGGTAAATTACTGAGGATGCATATTGAAGAGTTTATAAAGATAAGGGAGAATTTAAATTTAGCTAGAGAGAAAGTCATAGAACTTCTAAAAACCAACTTTCGATGAACAATATGAAGCTAGAGTTTTCTCTTTATTCTCTCTAATCTAATTTTCTCATCAAATGTTTCCTCCAGTTCATTTAATTTATTGGATATATATACCCTCAGCGGCAAATATATTATATACAAATTCTGGAGTAATATGGTAATATTTATTTTATCCTCAATAGCTTGAATATTTATTTTCCCGGAGACACCAGGTGGTCTTTCGAATTCAATAACATGAGTAATATTATAAGAACCTATATATTCTCCACCTTGGAAAATAACTGGTAATCTTCCTATGGCTCCTTCACACCTATATAATTTATTAGAATTTAGAAGAAATTTCCTAACTGGCAGAACTAAAGGTATGAAAAATTCTGGATCAGCAAGTATTTTGACTATCGTATCGGCATCGTGTTTTGTCTTTATTGTCTTCTGCCATTCCATTATATATTAATGGGATCTCGTGTATAATAAAGTTTAAACTATAATGTATAATATAATCTTTTAATACATTTCAATTTTAGTATTGTACTCATCTATTACTTAACTCTTTTTCTTAAGTTCCTAATAAGCCTTATCAAACTCCTCATTTACTAAGCTTAATATATTATTGAGTTGATTTATATCATTAAAATGTAAAATTACAGTGAAAACGTTTGTACCTCCATTTTTTCCCGTAAAATAAATTTCTGGTAATCCGATTTTCATTTTTGAGAAGGAGTTATTAATATAAGCCCTTGCCAAATTAAGTAAGTCATTAGCCGGAACGTCTGCATTAACTAATAATTGATAAGGATATGTTAAGGAGTGTTCAGATTCCAATTTTTGAAATACAGTATTTCCCAGAAACGCTGAATTAGGTATCTTAATAACATTTCCATTAATTGTCTTAACTTCAGTGAAGAGTAGTGATATCTTATTAATCTCTCCGATTATTGGGTTTCCCCATATCCATGATATTAATGAAACGGAATCGTTTAGCCTTATTGTCCTACTAGAAGTCACTAATATTCCGGATAGTATATTTTGTGCAATCGTTTGGACTGCCAAACCAATTACAATACCACCTACAGCTCCACCGACTAATACTCCAGTTAAGTTTACTTTTAATGCTGCTAGTATTACAAGAACGAGAACCGTATAAAATATAATGTCAAGAGCGACTTTTATACTAGACGCTGTACTTTTCTCTAATTTTGTCAGTAATTGACTGTAAATTAAACCTTGTAAAATTCTTATAATGTAAAAACCACCTATGGCTATTATAATAACCGTTATTGCTGTAAAGGCGTCAGAGGTATAGGTGAATATTTTAGGGAAGTAAAATGTTAATGCTTTTAAAATTACATTGGCTAAATAGTCTACGAGGGCTAAAATTACTAGAGTGAAAAGAATTTTTATGAAGGGCTTATAGTCCATAGTATAAAACTTTAAATCATGAGTAATAAGCGTTATCAAAGTATTTCCCGGAATTATTGAATATAAGCCAACTAATATCATAATAATTTAAGAAAATGCTAGGCAAAAATAAAATAGCAAAAAACATTACTATATATAGAATCCCATGAAGATTGAGAATGAAGGTCGTGTCAGCGGCCGACTATGAGACTCTTCATGGGAGTTTTTTCAAAAATCAATAAGATAAAAGGTAAGATAAGGAAGAATAAGCTTACAAAGAACAGTTCATGTATTAAAGTTGTGAGAGAGTTCTGGGAAATATTACTCGTAAGCTCAAGAAAACCATTGTAATTCTTAGAATTAGTCCAATATCCCGAATACGGTAATGAGACTACAAAAGGTGGTTTATCACCATAAATTCTAATCTCTACATCGGAAATGCTATAGTTCCTAACTGAGCTTCCATTTAAGTAATGTGCTAGCCCAGTGAAATTCTCATTATAGTAAACTAGAACTGGACCAAATGTCTTCACTAGTCTTAATCCGGTATAATTTATCTGTGATGCCGAAATGAGATATTTCATTCCGTAGAAAGGATTTGTAAGATTATGAATAAAGCTAGGATTGTAAATGAAGCCACTAAAGCCTGGTAAATATTGCAAGCACTGGTACTGTGTCGCTAAAGAGTAAACATTATTTGGATTGTTTTGAGATAAGTAATCATAGAGTTCATAATACCACGTAGGCATTGGTTGTGGTTTAAAAGAGAAGATTGAATAAGTTGTGGCTTGTAGACCTCCGGTATTGACAAGAAGCACTATTAATAGTAATGAAAGTAAAGGTATTATGAATTCCCTAGTCCTCTTTAAGTAAAACAAACTTAGGTCTAAAAGACCAAAACTTAACAAGTATACTTTAGTTTGAAAAGTTGTTATTGAAGCAAGCAACGCAGAAATGATTGGAATATTAAGTTGAAAGTTCTGTAAAATAGCATAAATTATAAGCAGTAATCCTACCGATGTAATTGTAGCTAACGCGTACTTATTCTTATAAATAAATGCAGTCGTTATTACAATCGTGAATAAAAGTGACGATACTATCGTAGAATAATAGGCTAGCCCTAATCTCACTAGAGTATTCGATGGTGAAATCAATACGTTAGGAACGACGCCAATGTATAGATAAATTTCCCATGAGAGTTCTGATAGAAATCCCAGAAGATCAGCTAAAATAGGATAAAGAAAAAATAGGTATTTTTTCTCCTTGATGGATAATAGGATAAAGGGTAATTGGAAAAAGAAAGAGAAGAGGAACATTTGAAAGAAGAAGATCTGACCTATTACCTCTACAATGCCCAAATAAATGAGATATTTGAATTTATTCTTTACGTCATATAACATCTTGTGCGTAAGATAATACACTAATGGTTGTAATGAGTAAACTAAAAGTATACTTTCACCATCTCCAGTATAAAATATTGAAATGGAAATAGGGTTTAATGTGAAGATCAAGGGTAAAATTAATCTTTTAAATAAATCACCTTTCCTTCCTAACGTAAAATAGATCGAAATTGGTGCTATTAAGAAGGCGAGAAAGTTTAATGTTTTTATTAAATTGTTCTCACCCATCAAGAGGGATAAATAATATTGTATTGTGGCTGACGGCGTGTATAATCCCGGATTAGTTGGAGGAAGTATTGTAGTATCTCCCAGAGTGTAAGGAGGAGATAGCATGTAATTCCTTAGGGCTATTAAAAATACTAGTACAAATACTGATAGATAAATTATATCATCTTTTTTTACTAGTCCTTTTGGGTGCATTAAAATCACCGAGATACAGTGCTAATAGTAAAGCCAAGAAATATATAAGGGACGAATAGAGAAGGAAAGGATACGAGACCAGTTTAATACTATACAGAAGCATAGCCTCCAGTAGGAGTAAAAATAGAGAGAAACCAATGAGCACTTTGATCCAGTTTTGCACGCTATTATCTTAATTGTTTTGGGATTAAACTTTTTCCCAAACCTTATCTTCTTTCAAATCCGAATTTCTCGTACATCATCAACGTTTGTCTATCTAAGCTCGTTTTTACTCTATTCAATACGTTCATGAAATCCTCCAGTTTTACTTCGGTCCTCAAATTACCACTAATTGAGGCCTCTTTTAATAAATTCCTCTTTACCTCCTCCACAACTAGTTTTAAATCTGCTGGGGTGTAATTCTCAGTAAGCTCAGCAACTTTAGAAATAATATTTTTGCTAATAATCAAATCCTTAATAAGAACTTGTAATATTTTCTCTCTCCCATCCTTATCTGGCGGAGGTACATAAATTATCTTATCAAATCTGCCAGCCCTTAATATTGCGGGGTCTAAGTCCCAAGGTCTATTAGTTGCACCAACAACTATTACATTATGAATTTCCCTCAAACCATCCATTTGCCTTAATAATTCCGTCAATGCATTTCTCCACTCATTAGCCATTCTATTCCTCGCTATCATATCTATCTCATCAATGAATATTATTGCTGGGGCATTATCTAGGGCAACATAGAATTTCTCAGCTATAATCTTTGGGGCATCTAGAGGACCTGCACTACTGACCTCTTCTCCAGACAGTTCTATGAAATTGAACCTCAGATCATTAGCTAGGGCCTTAGCAATACTAGTTTTTCCGGTCCCGGGTGGACCATATAACAGTATACCTTTAACCGGATATATTCCCAGTTTCTCTGCAAACTCCTTGCTGGTTATGGGTAATACTATGGACTCCCTTATTATCCTCTTAACCTCTTCTAAATCCCCTAAATCGTTCCAAGAAATGTTAGGAACACCATAAGTCTTTATAATTAGCTTACTCCTCTCGTACTTTCTAGCAACATTTTCAAATTTAATTATAGTTGAAAGTTGAATAGAGGGTTTATAATTCCCAATCTCCCGTAGAAAATCCTCAGTATTTGGACTATTATTCTTACTTAGTACCTTATCGACAACGTTCTTAATGTCTGCAGGAGAAAATCTCTCACTCCTCTTTGCCAATAAGGAATAATCAATATCCTCTCTCTTTATATAACCCCTCCATATCTCCTCTCTACTCTTCTCATCCGGTAATGCTACGTAAATTACTTCGTCAAATCTCCCAGGTCTTAAAAACGCTTCATCAATTTCCTGAGGTACATTCGTTGCTCCAATTATTATCACCCTTAAGCTCTTATCATGTAAATCTTGAAGTCTCATTAACATTATATTTACTAACCTATGAGTAACCTCATGCAAATCACTTTGCCTACTCATAGCTAGGCTATCCAATTCGTCTATAAACACAACAGCTGGTGTGTTCATTTCCACTTGATCGAAGAAATTATCTAACAAGAGTTCACTTTCACCATACCACTTACTCAATATTTTACTTGGTCTTAACTCAAAGTAAGCCCAGCCTAATTTATTCGCTAAGGCCTTCGCTATTGTTGTTTTACCAGTTCCAGGAGGGCCAAAGAGTATAACCCCATATGCCCTTCCATCTTGAACCATTTTAGCTATCTCTTCTAATCTCATTTTAACTTCTTTCAAATCATACACTTCATCCCATCTAATATTAGGAATATAGATCTTAGGTCTTCTACTTCTAGTAGTATTCCCTATCATCATCCTCCTTGAGAAATAAAACCAGAAAATTAATGGAACTAGAAAAAATAATATTGTTAGTATTATCTCTAAGACAAGCTGTATGGTATTATTGCTCAATCCTATAAGTATACTAGAGTTATTAGAAGACACTGTCGACATACATTTTAATTTTACCTCTCAAACTTTTTATCTTTATATGATCCGAGACTTTCTAACTTTATAAAGAAGTGACTAACAAAGAGAAAAGCTAGTTTAATATCTAAGTTATCAAGAACAAAAGTCTATAGTTACTTCACGATACTTATTTAGTAAACTATTTTTCTCAACTAGGAAACTCTTATCACATGAAATTAATAGAAATAACAAGGGATGAGATAAGGGAGGATCTAGTCGGATTAGTGCCAGTTGGAAGTATAGAACAACATGGCCCCCACTTGCCAATGGGTACTGATAGTATAATTTCGGAAAATGTAGCTTCTAAAGCAGAGGAAAAATTAAAGGAGACTACGCTACTCTTTCCCACAGTATATTATGGTGTATCTTTAGAACACAAGGGTTTTCCTTTCATCTCTTTATCCTTTCAAACCGCAATCTCGTTCTTTAATGATTTACTTGAAAGCATTTTCAAGGATTTGGGACTAAGGAGGATAATCATAGTCAATGGTCATGGCGGGAATTCCTATTTTCTTCCATTAGTTCAAAGGGAATTTAATATGAAATATAGCAATGCTAAAGTAATGATTTTCAACATATTTGGTGAAGAGGAGAAACTGCTATTCAACGTAAATGATCTTCACGCTGGTACAGTAGAAACGTCAAAAATATACGCAATAGATAAGAGAGTAGTGAGGTTAAATAAAATAGAAGAGATAAAAAGTTATGATGTTAGAGATGGAGTATTCGTTTATTATTCAACTAAGGAAGCTAATCAATTCGGAGTACTTAATGATGGAAAACCGATCCGAATTGATGAAGAACTTGGTAAAAAGATCTTAGCTGATACCGTGAATAAGTTAATATGGTTGATATTGAACTTTAAGGTATGATAAAGTATGTTAGGTCTCGAGACGGTGAAGATTTGTTAAGAGATATTGTTATTATTCTCGGATTAGACTACATTAATTTAGATAGGGTAAGAGTTGTGTACTCCTATGGAGCTAAATCTAAGGCAATAGCTAGAATTTGGGCAGTCCCCAAAATTGTAATTGAGACTTTTAATTTAGAACCCCTCTACGTAATAGAACTAGTTTCAGAAAGATTTGACAGATTATCCAATGAGGATAAAATTAAAGTAATGATTCATGAAATACTTCATATCCCATATAAGTTTAGCGGAGGGTTAAGAGCACATGGAAGAAAAGTGAATAGTAGAGAGGTTAATAAACTATATAAAAAATATATTAAATTAAAAGAAAAGAGGATTTAATCTAGCCCACTTACTTTACTGGGATAGTTTCAATTACTCTCTGTTTTTTTGCCTTCCTCTGCTGTATCATAGCTTTCTCATATTTTTCATAACACATAAATGTTATGTTTAACTTGCTATCTTATAAATTTTCATTATTAATGAAATAAGCTTGGTTATATACTCTACGTTTTATGCTTATACAAAAAAAAGCAATGTAAGAACTATACTAATTGTTACCTTACGAGCAATTCTTCAAGATTCACAGTATATAATATGTATATAATATTATTTTAGGTTTACGGATGCTTTATAGATAGCTTCAATTTTTATCTGATCTAATGCTAAGCTTACTTTTAATCTAACGCTTGATTTTGAATTTAATAAAATTTAACGAGCTTGACGCCTAAGAAAATTGAAGGATTCAACAAACCATTAGCTCCACAAAGTTAAAAGGAAGTTTCTTAATATAAACTTAATGTATGAGGTTCTAGATTACAAGGCTGATCCTAGATCTTACGTTTACGTAAAAGTAATGGAGACCCTTACTGAAGGTAAACTAGCTTTAGAAATGCTTAAAAAGGGAATGATAACTAACGCCTCATCTAAAGCCTTTATTACAGTCAAGGCCATGGTTAGCGCACTAGTTATAAAGAACTTTGATAAAATTGTACAATCGAAGTCAGAAAAAGAGAAGGACTGGTATGAGAGAGTGGGATACTCGGCACCAACTACTGGTTTAATAGGAATATCTTATGATCTAGAAAAGCTTGGCTATGATGTGCAATTAATAGTTAAAACTGCACTTCTCCTTCATTCCTTCTCATATAACGGCTTTGATCCCAATTTTGTAAATTATAAGGATAAAGGAGAAGTAGAAAGAGATATACTCACTGTAGTGGAGTTCATAAAGCGTAATATTAAAAAATACTTTGAAGATATTTGGGACGAAAAATTAGAAGATAAGCTGAAGGAGCTTAGCTATTGAGTCTGACTTCCACAACTATAAATGGGTGCCTTCCAGGATTGTTTAACTAATCCTTGTAAATCGAAATGATATCCCTATAATCTTCAGCAATCTTAGCCGGTAGTTAGAACTCCTCTCTCAGCTTTTCATAAAGCTCTTGGTGAATAACTCCTAACACAACATTCTCATTAGGGTTTATCTTATTTTCTTTTAGCCAGAAGAGAACGTATCTTAATGTTTTTACATAAAGGTTTGAGAGGGCTAGGAGAGTCTGTTAGCCAATCTTCATGGAAACTATTGCTCTGATTGGATTCCCTCCTAAGCCATTAGATATTCATTAGAAAAGTGCTTTGTTGATCTCTTCAATTTATTTCATAAGCATGATATGATACACTGAGAATTTTTCAGTAATTAATATTTATTTCAACGTTATTCGCAAGCTCACACCCTAATACCCGGAGCTCTACCAACTAAAGAATTAGCCAAGTGGACCATCCATGCATAAGCCCAGAACTTGAGCTTAGCCTCAACCACTTGTCCTAAAAAACTCCTACGGGGCAATCCACGCAAAACAAGAGAACGAATAAAACCAAGTATTACAAGAGAAAAGGAAATAAACAAGTAAGGAGAAAAACAACATAAGCTCATAGAAAACATGGGGATAAAACCCCATCTACAAGGCTAGCTGTGAAGCCCCTAGAACGATCTAACAAGAGGGGATAAAAACCCCCGAGTAGGAGGTTGTAACAAAATACTCTAGGGGCTGAAACACTTAACACTATGCAAAGAAAACAAGGTATTATGAGAACAAAAAATATCTCGAGAAACGCGTAATACACAAGCATGGAATTAAAAGTTACAAACAAGGCCTTCGCAATTGATATTTCACAAAGCAAACTAACAGCAGCAAAGGGAGAACTAGTAGTAGAACAAGAAAAATCAGCAGTATACGTCAAGGAGGTAAAGGAATTCAACCACGACAACGAGGGAATAGAGGAACTAATTAAATTCCTAGGAGAATATAAGGAAGGAATAATAGAGGCAACTGGAATATATTACTTCTACCTACACGAAAAACTAACGGAAAAAGGATACAAGGTAACAGTAATAAACCCACTACACCTAACAGAAATACTAGGGAAAAAGACAGACAAACTCGACGCACAAAGGTTACTAGTAGCACACATGACCGGAGTAATCAAGGGATCATACATACCAACAGGAGAAATAATGGAGCTAAGAGAACTAACGAGATATAGGGAAAGCTTAGTAGAGAAGACAACACAAGTAAAGAACGAGATAAGGAAAATATTAGAATTCGCGGGATATAAAATACAACCATTCGACAAGAAGGGAAGAAAACTACTTGAAAAGCTAGTAAAGGGGGAGGGACTAAGCAAGGAAGAGAAGGAGGAACTAAAAGAAAAACTAGGGAGAAACTTAAACGACGCGGAAAAACTAGCGTTAAAACAATTAGTTGAACTGTTAAAAAACTTGGAGAAAATGATTAAGGAGGTTGAGGATATGATAATTTCCAAGATTCCAAAACCAGTAATTGAGTTGAGTAAGATCCCCGGGATTGGTTTGATTAGTGCTGCAACTATTTACGCTGAGTTCGGTGATGTTTCCCGTTTTTCCAGTTCTAAGGCTGCTAGGGCTTATGCAAGCTTTGCACCCAAAACTAAGCAGAGTGGTGATAGCGAGTCTCACTCCGGTATGATTAGGGGTAATAAGTATTTGCGTAGAGCTCTCTACTTGGTTGCCAAGGTTGCTAGGGGTCTTGAGCCTTTTAAAGGGTATTATGAGAGGCTTATTGCTAGGGGGAAGAGTGTTACTCAAGCTACTTGTGCTCTTGCCGGAAAGCTTGCAAGCATTTGTTATCATGTTATAAAGGACGGTGTTTACAAGGGAGTTGTCAAGAAGAGTTTTAGGATTCCTAGGGGTAAGGAAGTTAATGTCAAGGACTTCGACGTGGGAGACGCGCTAGACTCGTTATCCCCATAGGTTTGTTAGAGGCGTCAGCATGTAGTGCCTTGTAGCCCTAACAGATTCCCCAAAAGTACGCTTCACAGCAGAGAATAAGGACTCAATCCTCCACCTAACACCATAACCCTTATCCTCCCTCCAACGATTATAACCCAACCTCTTGAACTCCCTTACAGCCTTTCTCCTAGCAGGATGGCCACGCCTAGTAGAAGCGTTCTCCCTAGGTGGAACAACAACCTCAACCCCAGTCTTGTAAACCTCATTAGCATCATAAGCTTTATCTCCATAAAACTTCTTGACCTTCTTTCCCTTATCTTGTAAATCCTTAACCGTCTTAACTGCAGTCTGAACCTCGTTGCTGGTTACTTCAGCGTTTATTACGTTGAATTGGTCCTTATCCATTACTATTTCGATCTTGAGGAATTTTGAGTCCTTGGTTTTTCCCCATTTTGCTATAATGTATTGTCCTCCCTTGTTTGTGCTTATTCCCGTTGCGTCTGCTATTACTTCAAGTTGGTCATTTGCCTCTGGGAATTTTATGTTCATGTTTCTTACTCTTTCCCATATTGTTGAGTAGTCTAGGCTTGTTGGGATGATTTTCAGTCTTTCTAATGCTCTCAATACTCCTTCTATGGCCCTATAAGGTAGGAACAAGTGCAGGAACGCTAGGAAGTCGTTGAACTCCTTTGGCGCCTTGTAGGTTTTCTTGGCATTCCTATTCTCTTCTGCTAGTAATTCCCACCAGTGTTGGAAGACGTAGAAGGGGAACATTAGCTCGTATCTAGTTATAACGTTCTCGTCGTACTTGCTCCAATCCCTCTTGTACTTACTCTTTCCCATGAGTAATACTCGGTATAATTATTTATAAATTTTTGTATAATTCTGAAGTAACCCACAAAGCATTAGAAAAGGATATATTTAAATATTTATCATCCCCACCTTGAAAAGATGAGGCTTTCGATCTTTTGTAATCATTGAACTGCAAATTAATTAAGTTAACGGATCTTCAAGAGGAGAAGCCGTCAAACTGATACACTTATATACGTTTTGGGATATTAGGAAGAAAATTTATAACTTAATGTTTACACTACAAGTGAAGACATACTAGTTAGATCGTAGACTGGCTTTTAGTAAGGATTGGTTTACCCCAAATTCCATGGCTTTCATCGACCTCTACGATGTTTCCTAGTTTGATCTTGGTCACAGTTTGGGCATATACTGGAATTGCGGCTTTATTCTATTTAGCAGGGTTTATGAACATAGATAAGACAATAGTAGAGGCAGCGAGGTTGGATGGTACCAGTGCTTTCAAAATACTTTACAAGATACTCATTCCTAATTCGCTAAACTCTTTTATTATTGCCACAGCTCTTCTATTCTTATTCTCCTTTAGAATATTTGATCTGCCTTATGTGTTATCTGGTGGTACTACGAATATTTTTCTTCAAACAAGCGAGTTATATATGTATTACCTTTTCACCGTGGAGTATTTCTCTCAAGCTACAGCGGTTGCTACGATAATAACATTAGTTGCTACGATAATTATTATTCCGTATGCCTTGACTGTAATTAGGAGGTGGATAAGAAGATGAGGCCAGTAATAAAGGCAAGTTTACATTATCTAGCATTAGCAATTATCAGTGTTATATGGCTTATACCAGTTTATGCAATGCTCATAAATGGGTTTAAGAGTAATTTTGAAGTTCTATCTACTCCAGTTTTAGTACCACCTACCAAAATTACGTTCGAAGCTTACGCCTCAGTCCTCTTATCACTAGCTAAACCTCTAATCAATAGTCTAATAATTGTTATTCCTACTTCGTTCATTTCAGCATTCTTAGGTGCCATGGGTGCATATTTCTTCTATACATTATCTTACTCGTTTAGTAGAGCTTCTTCAGCCATAAGTGACGTTTTATTCTCTCTAATATCACTAGCTACATTTATTCCCCAAGAAGCTACACTATTACCGTTGACTAGGCTAATGGTAAGCATGGGATTTTTAGATACTTACATAGGTATAATATTTGCGTTATTGATATTTTATATACCTACTGGAGCTTTATTAATGTCAATGTTTATCACAGTGATTCCGAGGAGTTTAATTGAGGCGGCAAAGATGGATGGGACTGGAGATTTAAAGATATTCATGAAGATAGTGTTTCCACTTTCTATGCCGGGCTTCATTTCAACGTTAATATTTATTATAATACAGACATGGAATAACTTCTTTATCCCGTTAGTGTTAGTAACAACTCCAGGAATGAAACCAACGTCAATAGCTGTATTATCATATAGTGGTGCTTATGGTACTTTATATAATGATACATTCGCGGCTGGAATGCTTGCAAGTATAATACCACTTGCAATATTTGTTTTTCTTGGAAGATACTTTATAAGAGGACTAATGGCATTAGGTGGAGGAGGTAAAGGGGTGTAAAAGATGGTTAAGATTATTGTAAAAAACATCTCTAAAGTTTTTAAGAAAGGCAAAGTAATAGCATTGGATAACGTTAATATAACAATTGAAAATGGAGAGAGATTTGGAATATTGGGACCGAGCGGAGCTGGTAAGACAACCTTCATGAGAATAATTGCAGGCTTAGATGTACCTTCTACCGGGGAACTGTACTTCGATGACAAATTAGTTGCTTCAAATGGCAAACTACTAGTACCTCCAGAAGACAGGAAAATCGGGATGGTATTTCAAACTTGGGCTCTATATCCTAATTTAACAGCGTTTGAGAATATTGCGTTTCCTTTAACTAATATGAAGATGAGTAAGGAGGAGATAAGGAAAAGGGTTGAGGAATAGCCAAGATTTTGGATATTCATCACGTTTTAAATCACCTTCCTAGGGAATTGTCTGGAGGACAACAACAAAGAGTTGCATTAGCTAGAGCTTTAGTTAAAGATCCATCTTTGCTTTTGCTTGATGAACCATTTAGCAATTTAGATGCCAGGATGAGAGATAGTGCTAGAGCTTTAGTTAAAGAAGTCCAAAGTAGATTAGGAGTAACCTTACTTATCGTCAGTCATGATCCCGCTGATATTTTCGCCATTGCTGATCGGGTAGGGGTATTGGTTAAAGGCAAATTGGTTCAAGTGGGTAAGCCTGAAGAGGTATATGATAATCCAGTATCAATTCAAGTTGCTAGTCTCATAGGTGAAATTAATGAACTGGAGGGAAAGGTGACTAATGAGGGAGTAGTTATAGGCAGTTTCAGATTTCCAGTTAGTATCTCTAATGATAAAGTGCTAATTGGTATTAGACCAGAAGATGTGAAGTTATCGAAAGATGTCATTAGGGATGACGCTTGGACTTTAGTGGGAAAGGGGAGGGTCAAAGTTATAGGCTATCAGGGAGGTTTATTTAGGATAACTATAACTCCGTTAAATTCGGATGATGAAATATTCACGTATTCTGATCATCCGATACATTCTGGTGAGGAGGTATTAGTGTATGTAAAAAAAGATAAAATAAAAGTTTTTGAAAAAAATTAAAATCCTTTTTAAAAAGCTGTACTTTTCCATTTTATTCTATGGTTTTTTGTGGTTCTTCAGCCAATTTAGTTCCTAGTGTTTCTGGTCCGAAGTACTGTGCAATACCAACTATTAAAGCTCCAATCATCAATAATACTGCCGTAGAGAACCATATGTTATTCGGTGTATCTAATGACTTAAACAAGTAGTTATGCATTAGAGGCACATATATACTGAACCAACCACCTATGAAAATTCCAGAGGAATAGCCGAAACCCACTCCAGAAGCCCTCATTGATGCTTTAAATCTTTCAGATAAGTAGATTGGTATTATTCCCCAAGGTCCTTGTGTTATTATACCGATGATAATTGAAAATAACATAGCAGTTATAGCGTTACCCGCAATTGCTGCAGTAATAAGCCCATAATAAATTGGTATTGCAATGATAAAGGTGATTATACTCCATATTATTGTTAACCTTCTTCTTCCAACATACTGGGATAAGGTACCGAACATTACTGCACCAGCGAATGCAGCGTAAGTACCAATGCTGTATATGTAGTTTGCCTCTCCAAGGCCAAATATTGATGGACTATGTTCTAAAATAGTAGGTACAAATGCAAATAAAGAATAAGCGAAGAAGAACATCCCCGTCATATATGCCATGACTTGAAAGAAATCTCTTCTATAAGGTGGTTTAAACAAATCCACTAATGGTGTCCTTCTGATTAGGTTCTTCTTTTTAACATCTTCAAAAACTGGTGTTTCTTTCATAGCGAGTCTTACTGCTAAGGCTATGAAAGCTGGTATTACAGCAGTTAAAAACACATATCTCCACGCAAACTCCACAACACCAGATACACCATAAATTCCTATGAAGATGCCCTCTACCACAGCAGCCAAGGCTGCGCCAAATGAGAAACCACCTTGAACTAATCCACTAACAAACCCTCTCCATTTATATGGTGTCCATTCCATAGCAAATGGATGACCAGCTGAGTATTCTCCACCCGCGAAAATGCCTACCGCAACTCTTATTAAAACGAATAGAGCGAATGAGAGAATTCCAGCTTGGGCATAAGTTGGCAATGCCGAAGTAAGTGCACTAGTAATTCCTAAACCCAATACCGTAATTATTAAGTCAGCTCTCCTACCTATCTTATCTCCTAAATTTCCAAATATTGCTGAACCTAAGGGTCTGAATATTATTGTCAGGGAGTAGGAAAGAATGATATTAAATGTCGCAATTAGTGGGCTTGCAGGTGGTAGAATTACCTTAGCTAACACTGGAGCTATGCTTAAAATCATTGTCAAATCATAGGAATCTAGAAGGAATCCTATAAATTGGGATATTATTGCCTTACCTGAATCCCACGTGAACTTTTCTGGCTCCATTTGAGATCTTCTTTAAACTGTTGTTTTAAAAATTAACTTCTTAGAAAAGAATTTAAGTTATTTAAACAGTATATAATGCTCAACATTTTATACCTCGCATAGAGTAAAGTGAGATATGAAAGAGATAAATAGAATAGCGATTATAGGAGGAGTAAGGTCTTTTAGTGGTTCCATAATTTGGCCGTTTATCGGATTTGCATTATATAAAGTTTATGGATTCTCGCTAGATACTATTTCGATATTTTATTTAATCCAAGCGCTTTTAAATGTTATTGCGTCAATCGGTGGGGGAATAGTAGTTGACTATATTGGGAGGAGAAATGCAATGGTTCTTTCCACGATTGTTTCCTCATTGGCTCTATTTACGGCGTATCTAGTCAATCTCCCTATACCTATAGCGGGATTGATTTTATTACAAACATTCTTTAATACTATATACAATATATCTTCTACTGCAATAGTCGGGGATATCTACAAAAGGGCTGATTTAGTTAAGGCGTTTAGTAGGCAAAGGGTCGGAATTAATGCGGGATGGGCTTTAGGGCCCTTAATTGGTGGATATATTTTCACATTCTATGGATTTAAGACGCTATTACTGGTATCAAGTCTGATTGCGATCATCCCAATACCTCTAGTAAGATTATTACCGGAATTTAAGGGTGGGGGAAATATTTTAAATTTTAATGTTAACAACCAATTTATTCTCTTCCTAATTTCTACCTTCCTTACTTTCGTGTTGGTTGGTCAGTTGGGATTCGGTTTACTAACGTATTATAATGCCCAACTTCATTTCACAGAATTTCAGGTCAGTATATTATTTGCCATAAATGGAATTATGATAGTAGCGTTACAAGATCTGGTTGGGAGACTTATAAGTAAGAGGCTGTGGTTAATCGTGATTGGGACGTTAATTTACGCCTCTGGATATTTCGGAGTTGCATTCATCACTAACTTTCTAGTGGCATCCATTGATATTGTGATTATAACAATTGCTGAAATGATAGTGACACCACTATCACAAGCCATTGCTAATTCTTTAACAAATCAGAGTTCTAGGGGGAGACAAATTGGATTATATAGTATGGTTACTGGAATTGGCAGGGTATCGGGATCATCGTTAATAGGTGAGCTTATGAACTATTATTTATATACTCCCGTCATTTTATGGGGAATAATGAGTTCCTTCGGTCTTGTTTCCGCAACTATTTATTTGTATCAAATAAAAATAAAAAGGATAAAAATTTAATATTAACTCATTCCAGCTTTAGATTTTTGCTTAATCAATTTGTACATTGCCGCTAAAATCACCACTCCAATCAAGTCATCTATCGGTATACCAAAATACACTGGATAAAACCAGGCCCATGAAAACGGTAGCTTAAGATCAACTATCCAATACATAATATCCTCAACTATTGACCCGTAAATTAAGTACCATACAGTCTCAACGGATAGTAGTTTACCCGATGCAAGATATGAAGGAAATCCAAAAATTAAAATATAAATTACTCTGTAGAAATAAAGTGATACTGTTGGAGTGAATACGCTTTTCATCCACGCTGGTGAGCTTAAAACCTTGGAAGGATCCCATTGTATTCCTAGTTCGAGGATAGCGTAAATAAACGAGAAAACAGTCATAATTGTTAATCCTCTTCTATTAATCATAATCTTAAAACTTACCTAGACTATTATATATCTATGTTGGATAAAGTGAGGGAGATTGTAAGGAAAATTGACCCAAATGCAGAAATACAAATTAGCAGGAACAAAAAATTTACGAAAATAAGGGTGAAAAGCAATAGATACTGTGATAGAGCTAAGATTTGGATTTCTTTATATGAGTTATTTAAAGATCATGAAGACATCATAATAGAGGTAGAATGATGACAATAGCTAGTAATAATACCGTCATTAAGTAGAAATAATCAAAATTATATTCAGTCAGTTTAAAGAGAATTTTATTATTTTTCACAGATAAACAGTACGTAGTTTCCCTTACAATTACCACTATAATAGGTAAAAGGATAAGACTTAGTTTCGAGAGAATTGAGAGGGTGAGAAGTATTATAAAATTCATCTGAATTATTGAATTCAAGGTTGACCATTGAATAACGTTTAATATTTTAGGTCTCATATTGCTGGGATAGTGGAGAACTTTAGCTATTACGAGTTTTATTAGCACGTGTACCAATAAAAGAGAAAACATTATTCCTCTAGTTAATATATTATCGCTAATGTTAAACAATACTGCTATCATAATACCTATCATATAGTATGTAATACTCGATATGATAGGGACTATGTATGATTCATTCACCTTTCTAAATGAGTAAAAATAATAAGAAAAAAGTAATCCCTTATAGGGATCTAGCCCCTCTACTATCCCTAGGCTAAGGATAGCAATAAGAGTCAGAGGAAGCATCTCCTCCCCTTAACCTAACTTGATGCGACCTAGCCTCTCCAAAATCCACGAAGAACTCCTTATCCACATCTAGACCTCCATCTGGATTAGCATTTAGTTTAACCATCCATCCCTTTAAGCCCTCTGGATAGAACTGGTTATCCCAAGTACTATAAAGGGAATTGGTAACATAAACTCTTTTTCCATCCCTACTAATTTCAATCATTTGAGGACCTCCAGTAAGTTTATGACCAGAGGGGTGGTCAGCCCTATGAAAAATACCTCCTAATCTGACCTTTCCAGTAAGTACTGGTTTAAACGGATTACTCACGTCGTACTGCCTAATCTCTCCTATACCCCATAAGCTAACGTAAAGGAACTTATCATCAAGGCTTAAGTCTATATCAGTAACTAATGGTGGTACAGCCTTAAATGGTTTTAATATCTCCGGCAAACCTCCCTCACTTGGTTCCGCAGGGATTTCAATAACCTTTTCCCCATTCCATTTACCATCTTCGTAGTACCATAACCAGATTGAACTGCTCAGATCCTTTAGGCTTACTACCATATTTATAAATCCCATGAGTTTAGTTGGATCATGTAGTGGTCTAAGCTCTAATGCCATCCTATTCTCTTCACCAAGGGTTACGCTTGATACCTTCTTTCTTCTCCTCAAGTCCCAGAAGTGTATCCTATTTCCATATCTATCTTTAAGATGTTCCAATCGAAGCCCGTTCTCAATAGTGTTTGGCACTGCCCACTCACTAGTTACCATTACTTCATTTGGTAAATTCCACCAGAAATCGTAAGCCAAATATTGGTCACTCCTATCTATCTCCCACTTGCCTAAAGGTTCAAAACTGTAATGGTCTAACATTAAAATTCCCCCCGGACCCTCACCGTTTTCATTGCCAAAAGCACTTATGTAGATACCATCTGGCCCACAATGTACTGTATGTAGCCTACTGTAGCCCGTTACTTTCTTAACCTCCTCTGGTTCTATAGTTTTAACTATATTAGGCTGTCTAGGGTTTAATTTTGTATCTACTATATAAATCCTTGAGGAACGTAAACCGGGTACAACTAAGAATCTTCTCTCAAAATTTGGTCTTCCATTAGGGCATAAGGCGGAACTACAAGCATTCCAACCAAAATGGTGCAGCTCATCATTGACATATGATAATTCAACCTTATGGATTACCTTAGAATAAGTTTCCGATTCAGGCTTTACATCAACTACTGCTATGAAATCTGGCCTATTTATTCCAGTTCCAGTGTATAAGCAAGCAACATAAGCTAAGTCCTCTGGAGGTGATTTCATGGCCATCTTTGGAGATGGATAAAACGTTGGATCTCTCTTAAAGGGAGCAAAAACTGACGGTAATTCCATTAAAGTTATTTTGTATCTAAACCTTATAAAGTTTTATTATTTGTGTAAATTATTGAGGTTGAACATTCATGTTAATTTTCTTATCCCTTATTATGTACCACGTTCCCAATCCAATCGCCCCAAGACTTCCCTCAACGTCTTTAAAAGTAATCTCCACTGCAACTGCAGTTCTACCTTTTCTTATTACATTTGCTTCAACAGTAAACGGCCCCCTATACATTGGCTCTAGGAAATTTACCTTTAGTTCTTGTGTTACCTGATCCATTCCATCGTTTATTGATAGAACTGCCAATCCACCTGTGTAGTCTATGGACGCAACTATCATTCCACCATTTAGAATATTTCCCCTTCTTGTCAGCTCCTTCTTGAACGGTATTTGTGTTTTAGCATATCCCTCCTTTATCTCTAAAATTTTCACACCTAAATAATGAAATACATAATCGCTATCGTATCTCTGTAAAATTTTTTCAATATCATAGTTTTGAGAATCCATTGATATAATAATGTATAAGCATTCTTAAAAATCTACCTATATAGAATTATAAAAAAATATTAATTTCTTGTATCTTATTTGTTAATCTTTTCAAACTCTGCCTTAAACTCCTCTAAAGCTTTTTTAATCTCCTCTACAGAAGCCTCATCCTCCAGTGCAGTTATATCTCCCACTTCTGCCCTAGTTGCAACAGCCCTTACAACTCTTCTCATTATCTTTCCACTTCTCGTTTTAGGCAACTTACCCACGAAGAATATCTTATCTATAGTAGCTATAGGTCCCACCTTATCTCTTACCGTCTTCAGTATCTCTTGTGAAAGCTGCGTATTAGGTGTATAACCTTGCCTCAAAATTACAAACGCATAAGGCACCTCTCCCTTAACTGGGTCTGGGACTCCAATTACCGCTGCTTCCGCAACTGCAGGATGCTCAATCAAAGCTGATTCTAACTCATATGTACCTAGCCTATGCCCAGCTACCTTGATAACTTCATCAGCCCTCCCTAATATCCAGAAGTATCCATCCTTGTCCTTAACAGCGTAATCACCAACATAGAACATTCCAGGGAATCTACTCCAATACGCCTTCACGTATCTTTCAGGATCCTTGTAAATTGTTAATGGCATTCCAGGCCACGGATTCTTTATAACAAGATATCCTCTTTCCTCAAGGTTAACTTGTTTCCCATCTTCATTAACTACATCTGGCTCAATTCCCAATATTGGTGGGCCATTTGTCCCAGGTTTCATTGGCACAAGATACAATCCTGGTAAATGAGATATTAGAATACCTCCAGTCTCAGTCATCCACCAAGTGCTTCCAAATGGTACCTCCTCTCTACCGACTAATTTCCATAGCCACTCCCAAGCTTCCGGATTTATTGGTTCACCTACAGAATGCATTAGCCTAACAGTGGAGGTAATGTGAGCCTTAACCCAATTATCACCATATTTCATGAAGCTTCTAATTGCAGTGGGTGAGGTATAAAGGATTGTGATCCCATACCTTTCAATTATCGATACCCACCTATCCGGTTGTGGATAATCCAAGGCTCCTTCATACATTATTTCAGTTGCTCCTTCCATTAATGGTCCAAACACAATGTAGGAGTGTCCAGTAACCCATCCTATATCTGCGGTACACCAGTAAATGTCGTCATCCCTTATATCGAATACCCACTTCATTGTAGCGTGTAATAATGTCATATACCCTCCAATATCGTGGACTATACCCTTAGGTTTTCCAGTGGTTCCAGAGGTGTAGAGTATATATAACGGGTCTTCAGATTTCATCCTTTCTGGTTCAACGTAAACATTTTGTGGAATGTCCTTGATTACTTCATCAAAGTACTTATCCCTACCTTCAACCATGTTGACCTTATTACCTATCCTTCTAACTACTATTACATCCTTTATTGTTGGGGTCTTCTCCAAAGCCTTATCTACAATTCCCTTTAAGTCAACAACTTTACCCCTTCTCCATCCACCATCTGCGGTAATTAGTAACTTGGCTTCGGCGTCATTAATCCTACTTGCCAATGCGTCAGCGCTAAATCCTGAGAACACCACCGTAAAGACTACTCCGATCCTAGCAGCAGCTAACATGAATATTGGTAATTCCGGTATCATTGGAAGGTAAATCGCTATTGCATCACCTTTCTTTAACCCGTATTTCTCCTTCAAGAGATAGGCTACTCGATTAACTTCCCTATATAGATCGTAATATGTTAACTTCCTAACCTCCTTTGGGTTTCCCTTCTCGTCCACTGGTTCTCCTTCCCATATTATGGCAACCTTATTCTTCCTCCAGCTCTTAACGTGCCTATCTACAGTTAGATAAGAGGCGTTAAGCTCTCCACCTACGAACCACTTATAGAATGGAGGATTACTATCGTCTAGTGTTTTCTCCCATGGTTTGAACCAGTCAATTTCCGAGGCTACAGATGCCCAAAATTGTTTGTAATCTTTTACCGTTTGGCTGTGAATCTCTTTATACGTAGTTATACTTACTAGCCTATTTAAATTCAGTTTTGGGTTTATCTTTTGATCAAAAGGTAGAGCCCACGTTACTGACATATGTTATATAATGGAATTCTAGGTAATAAATGTTAAGTAGAATACTGTAAGGTAATAAACTTTATAAGTATATTATTGCTATATAAAAATGCTATGACAGAACAAAAAAGGGCAAATCCAGCCCCCTTAGGACTTTCTGGTTTCGCACTAACTACACTCGTGTTATCTACCTTCAATGCAGGGTTAATAACACAAGGGGCATCTGTTGTGTTGGGACTAGCAGCGTTTTATGGAGGATTGGCTCAACTACTAGCCGGAATATTGGAATGGAGGGCAGGGAACACTTTTGGCTATACTGCCTTCTTTACTTATGGTGCATTTTGGGAGTGGTATTTCCTAACTGCGGGAGGATTTTTTGGAGGAGTCACACCTCAAGCTATAGGCTTGGTATTAATTGCGTTTGGAATCTTTACGCTAGCAATGTGGTTTGGCACGTTTAAGGCAAATCTAGGATTATTCATGACATTTCTATTACTGTGGATAACGTTCTTCCTACTTGGAGTAGGAGCTATGATTGGAAATGTTGGATTATCCCATGCCGGTGGATATGTAGGAATATTAACGGCAATTGCAGCCTGGTATACTGGACTCGCTATTGTAGTAGCTGAGAGCTTAGGCAAGAGTCCTCCAGTAGGAAGACCAATAATGAAATAAAAAATTATTTACATTTTTTAGCTTGAATCTTATTGTAGTAATTTTTTCATTAATTCATAAAAGTTTTCATAAGGATGAATTGCGGTTACTTCTATTGTTAGTGAATGACCGAGCTCTTTAACTATTGGTAGGGTCTCTAAAATCCCGTCTAATTCCTCATGAGAGTTAACATCTATTATTGCTACAACCTCTCTTCTTCCAGTTACCTTATACAAACCCTTTATCTTCCCAGCCTTAACTGCTGGCATTGCTGCCTCAGCTTCTCTTTTCCATATTTCCATTAACTGCTTTTGCGTTATATTAGTTGGTTGTTTTATCTTAAACCATAGAAGGAATAGCATCAAATAATATTAAGTTTAGTTACTTATAAATTGATTTGTTTGTTTGTAAGTGAATTATATCTACTTATATTTTTGTCCTCTCTCAAATCCATAAAGTACTGAAAAATTAGATACGATTCCAATTGCCAAAAGGAGATGAATTATGGAGATTATTGGAGAAGCGTTTATGGTATATAGATACCCTAATGCGCCAGTAATCACTATCAATCCAATATTTCCTGCAAGGATTCTCTTTTCCATTTGTAGTTTTACCCTAAAATAACCATAGATCGCTAGTGCTAAAAGTATAATTGCAACCAAGACGTGAAGTAGCAATAGATAAGGAGAGTTGTAAAAAACGATTATATTTCCTAAAAGTGTTTGTAAAATAGCTATTCCAGCACTAACTAGCCATATGTTCAAAACGTTATTACCTCATATCCTTGATTGACGTAATAGGATACTCTCTCACCGGCTGGCATCAATGACACTCCTAAATTCTCTAGATGTGGCTTTATGTTCATTGCCTGCGCAACTCCTATGCAAGCAGAGTCTACTATTTTATTTTGAAGGAGCTCTTGGAACATGTTTTTCATATCGCCATCCAATTGTGTTAATTTCTTCTGACTTGGTCCGAAATATATCACTTTAACGTCTTCATATCTCTTATTTTTCACTGAGTTATAAGCCATTCTCATTGCTAGATCGAACTTCTCGTCTCCAGACATTATTAAGAAGAGGACTTTTGCCATATTTTCATCTTTTAAAATCACATTAAAAAGTTTAACTTAATAATGTTCTTGATCTAGAGATTAAAATTCCCAAAAACATCAAGAAAATGCCGAATAACTGTATAGGAAAAGGTAAAACGTGGTACAGTAGGAACTCTACTAGAGTAGTTAGAATAGGCACAGAGAAGCTGAGAACTGTTACCTTAGGTATCTTCTCAGCCTTAACCATCATGTTCCAAAGGAAGAAGGAAATGGCCCCACCTAAAGTTGAAGTATACGCGATTCCTATATAAAATTCTGGGTTTGGATCAATGTTATGGTGTATTGGGAGTAGTAATGCTAGGATTATGCTACCTATCGAGAATTGACTTGCATTTACTGTTATAGGATCGTAACCCTTTAATTTTCTGTAGAAAACTGTAAATAACCCCCAAAATAGGGCATTGACGATAGTTATAATTGAACCAAATAGTGTAAGACCATGAACCAATGGTAAACCGTATAAAATTACGCCTGAGAAACCTATTACTACTCCAACAATCTCAAGTACCGCGGGTCTTTCCAATAAGATGATAAAGGAAATGGGTATTGAAAACAAGGGCATTGTATAGCTTAGCACAGCTGACTCAGCTGGGCTTACATAAAGTAAACCATACGCCCATAATAATGATGATACTGTAGTGTAAACTGCCAATTGTATTACGTCTCTGTTAAAGATAATCTTTCCCCTACTAATTGATAAAAATATAATAGAAGAGATAACATACCTAATGAGATTGAAAAAGATAGGTGACGAAAACGTTATAGCATCCTTTGAGAAGTAGTAGTTAAATGACGTTATTGTTACATAAGGTAGCAGGTATTTTAATATTTTCACGTGCTAAATGTTTGGGAGTAAACTTTAAAGTTACCTAACAAAAGTCAGTGTATTCATTTATAAATTTGTTTTATGATATATTTTTTCATGGTTGATGCTGTAGAACTGTCAAGGAAATACGAGGGAAAAATTGAGATATATCCGAAAGTTCCTATCACCTCTTATAACGATTTCGCTCTCATATACACCCCAGGTGTTGCTGAGGTATCTAAGGCGATTTATAAGGATCCGGATAAGAGCTTTGAGTTAACAAGTAGGTGGAACACGATAGCAGTAGTAACAGACGGAACTAGGGTTTTGGGATTAGGAAATATTGGCCCAACTGCAGCAATGCCAGTGATGGAAGGGAAATCTCTATTGTTCAAATACTTAGGAGGAGTTGACGCAATACCTTTGCCAATTAACGTAAAGAGTGCAGATGAGTTCACAAATGTTGTAAAAGCTCTGGAAACGTCCTTTGGCGGGATTAATCTTGAAGATATTGAGTCACCAAAGTGTTTCTATATTCTGGAAAAATTGCAATCCATGTTGAATATTCCAGTATGGCATGATGATCAACAAGGTACTGCGGCAGCTATCCTAGCAGGGTTGATTAATGCGATGATATTAACCAATAAAGACCCTAAGGAAAGTAAAGTCGTATTTTACGGAGCTGGAGCATCAAATATTGCAGCAGCTAGAATTTTAGCTAAATATGGATTCAAATACGAAAATATTGTAATGATTGATAGCAAAGGTCCATTGTATGCTGATAGAGAGGACGTAGATCACTTAATGTTACATCATAAGTGGAAGTACGAATTGGCTATAAAGACGAATAAATGGGAAGCTAAGGAGATAAAGGACGCGTTTAGTGGCGCAGATGCAGTAGTTGCGGCATCTACTCCAGGTCCCAATGTAATAAAGAAGGAATGGATAAGTCTGATGAATAAGGAGGCAATAGTCTTTGCCTTAGCCAATCCAGTTCCAGAGATATGGCCGCAAGACGCTAAGGAGGCAGGAGCGAAGATTGTTGCAACGGGTAGAAGTGATTTCCCTAACCAAGTTAATAACTCCCTAATTTTCCCGGCAATATTTAGGGGAGTTTTGGATAGTAGAGCAAAGGCGATAACAGATGAGATGACGATTGCAGCCTCTGAGGCTCTAGCTAAATACGCTAGGGATAGGGGGATAAATGAGAACTACATAATACCTAGAATGGATGAATGGGAGGCGTTTTATGAGGAAGCAGCAGCAGTGGCTAGTAAGGCAGTAGAATTAGGGTTAGCTAGAGTTAAAAAGAGTAGAGAAGAGTTCAGGGAAATCGCTAAGGAGAGAATAATAAGGGCTAGGAAGATAATGAATTTGGTGATATCCACATGGTCACCATAAGGAGGGCTACTAAAGAGGACGTCAAAACGTTAATAGATTTTTTCAGTAGGATGTATAGGTTAAACAGCGAATTCGATCCACTACTATTGACTCCAGAGAATTTGGAGGAAAGGATTAACAAAGTGGTAGAGAAGAGTCTTGAAGATCAAAATGAGATGATAGTAGTAGCGGAAGATCAAGGTAGGATAGTTGGCGCTGCCAGGGTTTTAATAATAGATAGGATATTTTATACACCGGAAAAGGAAGCATTAATTAGGGAGTTTTACGTACATCCTTCATACAGAAGGCAGGGAGTAGGTAATGAGATAGTAAATTTCATAATAAGCGAGTTGAAAGAGAGGGGAATAGAGATACTAGGAGCTGAATTCCCTTCTAGAAATTTAATAGCAATTTCGTTCTATAGAAAAATGGGCTTCAGAGAAATATATTGTGAATTCGTTAAGAAAATTTAACCATTTTTTATTCCGGTAAATACTCTTCCATACCAGAAATTCTTCTCAAGTCTTCTAAGGTCTTAGTTACACTCTCTCTTCCAAACTCCCTTTCGTAATCGAAAATGCCTTTAGGAAAGCTTAATCCTAATCTGACACCTAGGTCAATATCTTCCTTGCTTGCAATTCCGTTTTTAACCATCCAATTTGCCTCACTTATCGCAGGAGCTATAATGTATAACGGATTTATTTTTTCAGCTAGTTGTGGAGGTAAATTAGGCTTAATATACTTATTTGATGGATAAGTATAGAACCCTTTTCCGCTCTTTACGCCGAGATCTTCCTTTTTTGTCATCTCCTCTAGTGTCTTACACGGATAGGCCTTAAATCCCCTTTCCATCATTGCAGAGCTTACGTAATAGTTAACATCCACACCAGTGTAATCCACAAGTTCAAAAATTCCCATTGGAAATCCCAATTTATATCTAGCTACTGCGTCTATCGCAGTATATTCACAAATCCCCTTTTCAACAAGCATGCAAGCTGTGGTGATAATCCTCAATAATATTCTGTTAACCACAAATCCCGGTACGTCCTTATTAACCATTATTGGTATCTTTCTAAGGGATTTAATGAATTCATAAGTCTGTTTAACAGTGTCGTCTGAAGTTTTACTTCCCCTTATTATCTCCACTAACTGCATTAACACTGGGGGATTAAAGAAGTGAGTTCCTATAACCCTTTCTTGCCTTTTTACAGCAGAAGCAATTTCCGTAATTGGTAAGCTACTAGTATTAGTAGCCAATATCGCATTATTGGGTAATAGTTCCTCAAGCTTAGAAAATAGTTGTCTCTTTAAATCCAATTTCTCTGGTATTGCTTCTATTGATATATCAATTTCCCTTAACTCATTCGATAACCCTTCTATGGTTTTAATTCTTCCCAAAACGTCCTCAACACTTTCCTTTAAGTTACCTTTTTCATACAATTTCTCCAAACTCCACTTGACCTTCTGTATTGCGTTATTCAATATATCTTTAGATACATCACTCAGATAAACGTTATACCCAGCTATGGCTGAAACTTCGGCAATTCCGTGGCCCATTGTCCCTGCTCCAACTACCAATACATTTCTTATCATGAAATTTCAACCTACTGGAACCAGTTCATAAGTTAGATATCCTTCTGGTTTCCTCTCAATAACCTCAAGTTTAACCTTCATCCCGACTCTAACTTCCTTAGCCCTTACCCAGCCTAGAACATTTACTCCATTACTCATCCTAGCTATACCCACTATATAATCTTGATAGTGAGAGAATGAGGGAGGTTTGACGTTAACTACGGTATATGCCACAATTTCACCTTCCTTAGGCATTTCAATCCATTCTAAATTTGATATTTTGCATTTTGGACAATCATCTTGAGGCGGAAAATATATTGAGCCACACTTTGGACATTTCGTGGCTAGAATTTTACCCTCCCTTAATCCCTCAAAGAATTTGAATATCCTTTTAACTGGAATTTGATACCTTAGGTCAATCTCCCTTACGTCAATCCAAAGGGGGTTATTAGTCTTTTGTTCATTCACTATTGGTAATTTAGTTGTCTTTATCGCGTTATCAAGCATCAACAGTGATTGGGAAATTTCCTTTTGCATCTTATCCCTTATTTCATTTAGACTCATGTAGATGGCCTCCTAGTTGAGTATATTGTTACGTATGCGTAATGTCCAGTTCCTCCAACGTTGTGCGTTATTCCCATCCCGTTCCTAACTTCCACTTGTGTTCCCTTATGTGCTCTGTATAATAACTGTCTTGTTATTGATACTGCCATGCTTACCCCAGTTGCCCCTATTGGGTGTCCCTTTGCTTTCAACCCTCCATCAACGTTTACTGGTATTTTCCCTCCTATGTATGTTTGTTCTTCTCTTGCCAATAGGTATCCCTCACCTCTTTTTGCGAATCCTAAATCTTCATATGCCATTATTTCCGCTATTGTGAAACAATCATGCACATCTGCTACGTCGAAGTTCTTCCATGCGTTATCGAATTCTATTCTAGCTCTCTTATACGCTTGCTGTGCTGCAATGTGAGCTGCTTCTATATGTGTGAAGTCAGTTCTCCTACTCAAGTTTGCAGTGCCACTAGCAACTCCTTGTGATACTATCCATACTGGAGAATCAGTTATCTTTTTAGCAACTTCCTCAGATGCTAAGACTATTGCAGCAGCACCGTCAGTAATTGGAGAGGAGTCCAGAAGCTTCAGGGGATAAGCAACTGGTTTGGACTTCAAATATTCCTCCATAGTTATTTCCTTTTGAAATTGTGCATAAGGGTTCTTAGCCCCATAATAATGATTCTTAATGGCGATCTTTCCTAAGTCTTCCTCTTTCATACCATATTTAGCCATATATGCGGAGGCGTGAAGTGCGTAATATCCTGGGAAGGTAAGCCCAAAGTTCTCAAACTCCCAGAAATAACCCCCAGCCCTGCCAATTAGTTCAACTACTTGGGGATTAGGTGCTTGATGCATTTGTTCTACTCCTACGACTAGTGCTATATCTGCTTCACCAGATTTAATTGCTAGATAGGCATCTCTTATTGCTGCGCTTCCAGTGGAACATGCTGCCTCAACTCTCATAGTCCCCTTTGGTGTTAGGTTACAATACTCCCCTACTATTACTGCTGGTAATTCCTCGGAACTCCAATTCCCTACATTACCAACAACGAAGTATTGTATTTCATTTTGATCTATGTTTGCTTCTTCAAGAGCTTGTTTAACAGCTTCCCATGCTAGTTCTTGCAAATTAACATCTGTCCTTACCCCGAATTTGGTGTGTCCAGTTCCGATAATTGCTACATTTCTCATACTTTAATCTACCACTTGATAGTTTATTTAGTTTGTGTCATGTCTCTAAGTACCTTTTTATCTATCTTATTGGTTGAAGTTAGTGGCATGGAACTTATGAATATAAATCTATCTGGAATCCACCACTTTTGAATTTTACCCTCGTCCGCAAGTTTCAATAGGAATTGCCTTATTTCCTCTTCTGACACTTGCTCTTTCGGAACTATGAATGCAGCTGGTCTTTCTCCCCATTTCTCGTCCTTAATTCCAACTACTGCAACTTGAGACACCTTGGGATGTAATGATATGGCGTTCTCTAAGAGTAGTGAAGGAATGAATTCTCCACCGCTCTTTATTGCGTCCTTCTCTCTATCAACTATATGTATATATCCGTACTGGTCCATGTAGGCTAAGTCACCGGTGTGTAACCATCCTCCCTTCCATAATGCCTTAGTCTTTTCTGGATCCTTATAATACTCTTGAGTTAACCACGGTGCTCTAACTACTATTTCCCCTATCTTACCAGTCTCCTTTTCCTTTCCAGTAGCTGGATCGACAATTTTAATTTGAACTAAAGGAATTGGTGCCCCGGCAGTTATTTGTTCCATAAATTTAGTGTTGTCGTCCAATCCTTCAATTGCAGAGTTATAATAACCGACTGACAATACTGGACAAGTTTCAGATAAACCATATCCTCCTATTACAGTAATACCTAATTCTTTCGCCTTTTTGGCTAATCCTTCTGGTAGAGCGGAACCTCCTATTGTAACTTTCCATCTTTTGAATACGTGAAGGTATTTAGGAGCATCTGGGTTTGTTAGCAATAGATACAGTATAGTTGGTACCATGGCTGAATATGTTACGTTCTCCTTATCCATTAACCTTAGTATAAAACTGTAATCGTATTTACCGGGTAAAACGTATTTAACTCCTGCCATCAGTGCTACATATGGATATCCCCAAGCGTGCACGTGGAACATTGGTACTAGGATCATATATACGTCGTTTGAGGTCAAGCTTAATGGGGGTCTAGCACCAACTAGGCTTACGCTCATTGCATGTAATACTATTTTCCTATGATTAAACCATACGCCCTTTGGTTCTCCAGTAGTACCAGAAGTGTAAAAGATCGTTGCCATATCGTTTTCATTAACGTTAATCTCCTCTTCCAATGGCTCATTTGACTCAATCAATTCCCAAAAATCTATTGTATCTAATGGGCTTCTCACCTTTTCCTTAGAATCACTATAGGATATCACTTTCATTCCCACAGGCATTATTCCCTTTGCTTTTTCAATAAGTGGCATGAACTCGTCTCTTACTACTAAATACCTATCCTCTGCGTGTAATATTGTCTTTGCTATTAACTCCAAGGGATATCTGATATTTACCGTGTGTAGCACTGCACCTACCATTGGTATTGCATAATAATTATGCATATAGACATCAGTATCCCAATCTATAACTCCTATCTTTTCCCCTTTCTTAACTCCTATCTTTCTTAATCCATTTGCTAACCTTTTTACAGAATTTGCGAAAGATCTAAAGGTATATCGTCTAATATCTCTGTATACTATTTCTCTATCTGGAAAACTTCTAGAACCAGAATCTAATATCTTATCTATTGTTAATTGGGACTCATAATATTCGCTATTCATGTTATAATACTTAGAAAAACAACTATAAAAAATTTTACATCTTAATTCCGAGGAGTCTTCTCGCAGTTTCCCTTAATATAACTAGTTTTTGAATATCGTTAGCACCTTCATATATTCTCATTACCTCAACATCTCTCAACAATCTCTCTACACCAGTAGAAGTAGCTACACCATATCCACCATGAACAGTTATTGCCCTAATTGCAACCTTCTCTGCAATATCTGTTGCGTACAATTTTGCCATTGATGCTGCTACTATAGCCTCATTCTCAAGACCACGATCAAATAAACTAGCTGCCCAGTACGTAAGTAGTCTTGCAGTATTTACTTCAGTTAGTGATTCAGCTATCTTCTCTTGAACCATCTGAAATCCTATCAATGGACTCTGGAAAGCAAACCTCTGAGTAGAATATGTAACCATTCTCTCTAGCGCGGCTTGTGCAACACCAACTCCTTGAGCGGCAACACCAACCCTTGTCCTATCAAAAGTCGCCATTGCGTACTTAAACCCGTTTCCCTCTTCTCCTAGTAGATTTTCTGCGGGGACTTCAACATCCTCAAAGGCTAACTCTGCAGTGTTTGAAGCCCTTAGTCCCATAGTCTCAATTCTATTTAATACCTTAACTCCTTTCCATTCCCTTTCTACTATGAACATCGATATCCCTTTCCATCTGGCATTGGGCTCTGGGGGTGATGTCCTAGCTGTAACTACGTAATAGTCAGCTATCCCACCATTGGTGATAAAGATTTTTCTACCATTAATAACGTACTTACCATTTATCTTTTTAGCAATTGTTTGTATTCCAGCAACGTCAGATCCAGCGGCTGGTTCAGTATTAGCAAAAGCTGCGACTTTATCTCCTCTAGCCACTGGAGTAACGTACTTTTTCTTCTGTTCTTCATTACCGAAAAGCAATATTGGAGTTATGAATAGGCCTCCAACAGATACTCTCGTAGATAACGAGGCCCAAACTCTAGATATTTCCTCTTGGGCTATGGCAGTCATTAGTGTATCTCCACCTTGTCCACCGTATTGTTCTGGTACTGCAACGCCATATAGACCTATTTCCTTAGCTTTTTCTAGCACCTCCTTTGGTACTGTACCTTCTTTTTCACCCTTTTCAACATAAGGTGCAACGTCTCTCTCCATGAATTCCCTTACTGCTCTCCTAAATAGTTCATGTTTCTCAGAAACGTTTACAGAAAATGCTTCCACACTATTGAAAGGTAAAACCATATATAGTTAAGACCTACTAGACTGATTATAACTCTTTCTATCATTAGGTTTTATTTTAGCCTATAATTTAGCGTATACTTACCTCAAAAACTAATACGTTACTCATGATGAATTAAAGAAAGGTCAACGTAAAAATATAATATTTAGGTTATCACCTTATGAGAACTACATGTATAAAGAAGGTTAAACTACCTTTAATACAGCTCTTCCCAGAACCTTTCTCTCCATCATTTTCCTATACGCCTCATTTATCCTCTCTAGTTCGTAAATCTCATATATCGCTTTTATTTTCCCTTCTCCCACTAATCTAATAGCTTCCTCGTACTCTGCCTTAGTATAAGATGCCGAACCTATAATTTTTTGTTGTCTCATTATAGTCATGGCTGGCCTTAACAACGTTATTGGCTCGCCTTCAGTATTTCCTATCAAAACTAGAGTACCCTCCTTCTTTAGTGCCCTCAAGGAATCGTTTATTGTTTTAGAGCCTACCAGCTCAAATATTGTATCAAACTTCTCACTTCTTATATCACTAATGGGCGTTACTCCCAATTCTTGTAGCTTTTCCCCTTTAGACGATAGCCCATAAACACTAGAAATACCCAAATATTTCAAATATTGTACGAGATGAATACCCACTCCTCCACCTGCACCAGTTACTAAAACTTTACTATCTCTATTTAAATTTGCAAGCTTAGTTGCGTGAATTGCAGTTGCTACGGGGTCCATGGTTGCGGCGTATTTTTCTAATTTATCGTCTGGTAATGGTATAATGTTTCTTTCTGGAATTATAACCTCCTCAGCATACCCTCCAGTTATCTCTCCTTCTCCTAAAATTCTAGCATTGTCGCACAGATTCTCCTTCCCACTTTTGCAGTACTCACAGCTTCCGCAATTCAGATTTGGATAAACCGCAACAGGTCTTCCCTTATAGTAGCCTACTATTTCATGTCCTAAGATTAAAGGCAATTTAAGGTTTTTAAATCCACCCTTCCATATAACTAGATCTCTTCCGCATATTCCAGCATATGCTACATTTACTTTAACTCCAACCCCTTTAGGCTCAGCGTTACCTATAACAAAAGGTGAGTTAAACTGTGTGAGAATAGCCGCTTTCATGTATTAAAAAGGGAATTGATTGTTAATATATTCATTGTTGACTTAAAGACTTAGGTACAAACATACACTTATCCTCAATCTTTCCAGCTAAAGCGTCATCTAATAGAAGATAAGGATTCTTAACTTCTTGTAAGCGTTTTCCAGTACCTCCTCTAAGTTCTAGCACTACCTCAGATAATATGCTCAACGCTATCTCCTCTGAAGTCTTTGAACCGATATCTAAGCCTAATGGGGAGTGCAATCTTTTCTTAATTTCCTCTAATGGGATGTTTCTCTTTATTAGTAATGAAATCATTAAAGCTGCCCTCTTTTGGCTAGCAAGTAACCCAACGAACCTAGCCTTCTTTTTCATTGCGATATATAACGCATCTATATCGTATGGTTTGCCTCCCTCATTTGCGACAATTACAAATGAATCCTCACTTACCATTTGTTCTAAGAGATTTAGATCATTTGAAATGGCGTAAACTCCAACAAAGTCCTCTTCCTTAACATCACTAGATCCAACTACTGCAACGTAATAGCCCATATCTACTGCTAATTTTGCTATAAACTTGGCAATAATACCAGACCCCACTACTATTATAGCCGGTCTAGGTTCTACTGGTGTAATGACTAATTTTCCATCCTCTACATCCTTTTGAATTACCTCACCCTTTTCTAATGCTTCCAGTGCAAGTCCAATTACTTCCTTATCCAAACTTCCAAGAAGTACTTTTCCATCAGATACTAAAGTCCTCTCTAGCCTATTTCCCTTGTAAATTGAAACTATTGCAAAGCGCTTCCCTTCGGCACTTAACTTTGAAATTAATGGAAAGATCTCACACGAACTCATAGGTAAATATTAAATTGGCTAATTAAATACCTTTTTCTCTAACTAGTTTTAATTCTTTAAGCATCTAGGGAAACGCTAGTCCGATATTAATTTCAATAGATGAGTTCATAAAATTCACGATATTAATTTCTTATTATAGCAATTAATTAAAAAACGATATAATAGAAAAGTTTTTTATATAGAAAAATTAACTTATTTATGCCACAGCAAAATACTGAAAGAGTTGGATTAGAAAATGTTAGGAAAGGAGCTATCTATTTCCTAGTCTACTCCATACTAAACATTATTGCATCAGCGGGAGTTTTTAGTAATACTATTGTCAGTATTCCGTTTACCTTTAACAATTAATAGCATGTTGGCACACTACGGGATTTACGCTGAGATTGCTCTAGTAACTGAAGCAATCTTATTACAAAAATTGGAGGTTAGGGGGCGGAAAACCTCGCCAGCGGGGATGGATAGCCCCTTATATTTAAATAATCCTTTTTTCTGAAATTCTTTTAGTGATGTTAATGATGCTCCTCCCCAGCTCGATTGAGGGCTTAATGGGACTGTGGGAGGAGTATCTAGTATCTCTTAAGGGACTAGACGTTATGGATGAAAGTCCCCTTCTATTCAGATGGGAGTGGATCTCTGATCCACTCGACTGCCAACCAGATGAGAGATGTAGTCCCGAATTGATGGTGGGAACTATGAACCCTCTGGGAGGGAACCCTCGACCTTTTCAGGGTGGTGAGAAATTCAGTCGGAAGCAGATTGCACCTCTTCGCACTCCTTATCACTAACCTTTTCAAGCCACTCTACTGCCTTACCGTTTATTTTTTCTTGAATAGCTATATGGATCATTGTAGTTGTTGCAGTAGCACCACGCCAGTGCTTCACACCGGGCGGAATCCATATTACATCTCCTGATTACATCTCCTGCTTTTATCTTTCTGGGAGGACTTCGCCAAGTTTGAATTAATCCCGTTCCGTAAATACCTATCAATAACTGTCCTAATGGATGGTAGTGCCAATTTATTCTTGCATCTGGTTCAAATGTTACGACACTGGCAGTAACTCTGGATGGTTCTTCCGAATCGTGTACTTGTTTAACAATTACGTTTCCAGTGAAGTATTTCGGATCTCCCTTAGTGAAAGGAACTATACCGTTTTTCTCGATTATTAGATCCATACTAACACTAACTTCTATCCTCTTGTCTTTGCTAATTATCTTTATGTTTTTCACTTTTCTCCTCATCTTCAAGTTCCTTAATAGCCTCTTGTGCTATTCTGAAGCTCTCCATGGCTGCGGGCAGACCACAATAAACTCCTACTTGTAATAGTACCTCCTTTATCTCCTCCTCAGTACAACCGTTCCTTATTGCTCCTTTAATGTGTAATTTAAGTTCATTTTGCCTGTTCAGAGCGCTTAGTATTCCAATATTTATTAAACTTTTTATCTTCCTTGGAATAATATCTTCTCTAGTCCATATTAGCCCCCATGCGAAAATTGTCACCATTTCTTGGAGTTCCCTATTAAAGTCTGTAGCTTGACTTAATGACCTTTCCACGTATTCCTTTCCCATCACCTTTTTCCTAACTTCAAGTCCTTTGTCATAAAGTCTCTTTAGTTCGGGGTCCTTGTCAAATAGGCTACCCATATCTATATCAGTTAAATATTAAGATAAAAAGTAATTTGGTAAATAAAAAAGGCTTAAATTACCTTATGAAATAATCTATCACGACTTTCTTTACCGCTTCATCTAATCTTTTCAAATCACTATCTCTCAGTGACCATTCTAGACTGCCCAAATTCTCCCTAAGGTGATCCTCTTTTGTTGTGTTGAAAATTGCGAATACGTTATCCTTACTGACTAACCAATTTAGAATTATTTGTGCTGGAGTTCTATCTATTTCCTTCGCAATTGAAGATATTTCATCCACAAGTGGTTCTAAGTTTTTAACGTAAGCTTCTCTGGCAAGAACGTACCACTTGTACTCATTTCTGATCTCCTTTCTCCCTATTAGATAACCCAGTCCTAAAGCGTCATATGCCAACAAGGGAATATTTTCCCTTAACATGTAAGGGAGAATCTCCTTCTCAACTTCTCTGAATAAAACGTTATAGTGTAACTCATTCGCCGCAACGTCAGTCTTGGATAAATGTTCTCTAAATTCTCTCAATAAGGGAAGGGAAAAGTTACTTAGACCAATATATCTAATTTTCCCCTCATTAAATAGCCTTTCCATTGCCTTGGCAGTTTCTCTTATGGGCACGTAGTGATTAGGCCAATGGACAAGGTATAGGTCTATATATGAAGTGTTAAGCCTTCTTAAGCTTCCCTCGCAAGCCCTTAAAACGTCATCATATCTTAAGTGGTCAATTGATACTTTAGTTATTATGAATAAATCTTCTCTCTTGAATTTGCCTATGGCTCTTCCAATAATTGTTTCTGAGAGACCATTTCCATAAGATTCGGCAGTGTCAATGGCGTTAATTCCGAGCTCTATTGACTTTTGAATAACTTTTATAGCATTGGTCTCATCAACTATGGAAGGGGTACCGAATTCCCAAGAACCTAAAATAAGTGGAGATATCTTCTCATTCGTCCATCCTAATGTCTTCTTTTCCATGAATAAGTAAGATATTGTTAGATATTTAAATGTTTATCAATTGAGTTTAGCCTAGACCAATTTTCTTTTAATTTTGAGTACGCATTAATTCTTATGGAGAGGGAGATAATTAGGATCTTATCCGTAATTGAATTCCATCCTTTAATCATGGCTTTTCATCTTGGTTTAATGTTAGTAGGAGTTTCTCTGCTCAGCTACTCCGTGTTCTCAATAATTATCAAAAAGGTAGATATTATGTTCCAACTATTAACTGGTTTCATGGTTTATCTTATGTCATTAATACTTCTTATACTAATTTTACTTCTAGAAACTTACCGTTTTCTGATTGTTAATGGAAAAATCTTGGTAAAAAATAGCCTTTTGAGAAAAAATAGATTTGAGTTTAATCTAAAGGATAAAAATTTAATAATTGGGTTTTATGATAAGCCTTTTCTCGCGAAGTTTGCAATAATTTATGGTGATAGATTACTTTTTAAATTTTTAACTCGACAAAAAAATATAGCATTAATAAAAAATTTTGTTCTAAAGTCAAGTTACAGAATGGGTGGAACTTACAAGATTTGTAGTTTTTGTGGAAGCATAAATGAAGAAAACGCAGAATACTGCGATTTCTGTGGCTCAAGAGAATTATCACCTTACGATCTCTACTGGATAGACTAAATAAAAAGGAGTAAAACAAGCAAGAAAAATTTAGAAATTTTTACCAAAAATGGGATTAGGGAACGGGAAGCTTCGCCTTTAGGTGGTACCCCCATAATCGTTGAATTAAATATAATAATTGCAGATTAATAAATCTTTACTATTATCTTATAAATGATAAAATATATCTAAAAGGAAGGATTCTATCTAGATTTTTGTGATATTAGAGGATTTCCTCTCTAATTGTGATTTATAAATTGATTTTTCATTTATGGCTTTTATTGATTTAAAAGGAAATATTTGGTGTCATTCATAAGAAATAAAATACTCACTTTTAAACATAATGTTGCCGTTAACCTAATTTATTTTTATATTACGAGTATTTTAGGATATAATTAAGTATTTTATTGCCCTTAGTCTTGTGGGACAAGACGGTCATCCTTGAATTTATAAGTTAATAACGGCACTTATAACTTTCAAAGGCTCAATAATGTTATAAACTTACTTAACATAGTGTAACTATGCCTTGTAGAGGTTTACACGCAATACCAGCTGGTCCTCCAGAGTTTCCCGAACTAGCAACAGTTTACGTAATTTGTGGGGAGAAGCTTAACGTAATGATAGACGCTGGTGTTACAAATTCAATTATGGACTCCTCTTTTTTAGACAAACTTGATCTCGTTATATTGACACACATTCATATAGATCATATTGGGCTATTACCAGAAATTTTAGATAGGTATAAGAATGTTAAAGTTATGGTAAGAAGTGGTTTTAAAAAGTTTTTGACAACTGACGATGGGGTAAAGAGATTGAATGAGAGCTCAGAGAAAGTATTGGGAGATCTTTATTATATTTACGGCGAGTTCACAAAAATAGATCCAGACAAAGTGGTCGAGGTTGAGGGTGGAGAGATGATTGATCTTGGAGATGGAAAGACTTTGAAGGTAATTTATACCCCAGGCCATGCTAAACACCACATTTCCGTAATAAGTGAAGATATTTTATTCACTGGGGATAGTGGGGGAGCTTACTTTAACGGTATCGTGATCCCAACAACTCCCCCACCATTAGACTACGATAATTACGTTAATAGTTTAAGGTTACAAATTTCCTTAAAACCTAAGGTGGTTGGCTTAGCTCATGGTGGACTTGTAAGTCCTAACGTATTAGAACAACACCTAGAGCAAATGTTGGGTAAAGAGAGTTTGAATATTAGTGAAGAAATTGATATTGGAGGTATAGGCGGGGAAATTCTTAGGAAACAAGTAGAGGTCAACTTGAGAGGCCTAAATGAGGCTTTAGAAAGAAGGAGAAAAATATGATAGTCTTATGACTTATTTTTATTTATAATGACGATTTAAACTTTATCAAATTAAAGAATATAAGATATATCTTTATATTAGACTTATGGTCTGGAAAAGAACTATATCCGCAAAAGCCTTAGAAAAAGCGAAAAGTGCAGCAGTTAAGGTAGAAGATAAAGTTGTTTTTATAGCTAATATTAAGGGAGTGTTATACGCTATGGATGCAGTGTGTTCACACGCAAGGTGTATTTTAGGTCAACTAGATGAAGAGAAACTTACTGTAAAGTGTTATTGTCATCATGCATTGTTTGATTTAAGGAGTGGTCAAATGCTAGAACCACCATATGTTGCCCCAGATGCGCCAAAGGAAAAATTAGGATTAAAAACGTATCAAATAAGAGATAATGGCGGTTGGATAGAAGTGGATATTTAATTCTTCCTAACAGATTCGACTAAAGGCTTTAGGACAAAGTCGACTCCACCGCTTAAACTGGCCCAATATAAGCTAGTGAACGCTTTTTTCATATAACGATAAATTGATGTAGGTCCTAAGGCCTTGCTCTTCTCGTAGTTTAACCAAACTAACATACCTTCATTTGGTCCAGAGTAAACTGCACACATTGCAGTACCATCGTAACTCTCTTTACTCCTATTTCCCTCTATCTCAGCTAGTATATTATTTACAACAACCTCAGCTTGAAAGTGGGCAGCAGCACCAGTTTTAGGTGTCGGGGTATTATTAGCATCACCGACCACGAAGACGCCATCCCTATAAACTAAAGTGCTCTTATCAACTGGAATTAATCCAGACTTATCTGCAAATTCTGGAAAATTCGTTGAGATTGGCGTATCTATAATCAAGTGATCAAAATTGATCTTATCTCCCTCAGTTGATACCACGTATCTCTCGTTATGGTTCACTTCTTCTATCACAAATCCTTTATATACTTTTATTCCTAACTCGTTAGCCTTCTTATTAAACATGTTTGACATTGGAACTTGTAATGGTGGTGGTTGTTTAGCTGGGACTATTACACTGACATTAGCATCTGGATATTTTCTCTTCATCAAAAATGATAATTCCCATGGTGCAGCTGGACACTTTATTATTCCCGGAAGAGACCCAATAACGAAGTTTTTTCCTCTTGGATTTAAAACCTCATTCCTAATTACTTTAGAGTCATCAATTCCATGATAGCCTTTTAAGTTATATATGTCTTTATTTTGACCTCCAATTGCTATTACTAAGTAATCGCCCTCATATGTTTTTCCGTCCTCAGCTACTACAGCCCTATCTTCTGGTATTATTTTGGTAGCTTTAGCCCTTACCCATTCTACAGATGGTTTTAATAATAATCTAGTAGGCATTTGTATTTTAGTCTCATCTACCTCCCCAGTAATATAATCCACTAATCCAGGTTGATAAGTGTGATATTCATTTGGCTCTATTACTGTAATTTCTAATTTTCCCGCTAACAGATTTGCTATTAACGTTCCTGCATTTCCCCCTCCTACTACGACTAATCTTTTCATGAGTAAATACTGTTAATGGTATAATTTAAACTTTCTGTAGAAAAAAGTTTTTATAAAAAATATTAAACTTATGTACAATCCCTTAATACTTCTAGCTTTAAAAAATTATCCTCCTTCCCCTTTTCCTCAATTTTCATTTTAAGGTCATTAATTTTTAGAATGTATTTTAAGCTTAGCAGCCAATCATAGTCATTAATTAAAATTTCAACACCTTCATCGCACTCCTTAATTTTCATAATAACCTCTAGCATTATCGATAATGGACTTCTAGATCCACAAGATTCTAATTTATCTAATTTAACTTTTTCTATGATCTTCATGGTTCAGTTCCTTTCTTAACTGGAGCTCCTACAATGTTTCCCCATTCTGCCCAAGAGCCATCATATACTCTAACAGCTGGATATCCCAGAAGGTATTTTAGAACGAACCAAGTATGGGAAGCCCTCTCTCCTATTCTACAATACGTAATTATCTCCTTTTCTGGAGTTATACCAGCACTCTCAACTAATCTTCTCAACTCCTCTATAGACTTGAACTCACCAGTATCTGGGTTAACAGCTTGAGCCCATGGAAAACTTACAGCACCGGGTATATGCCCACCTACTTGAGTTTGTTCATCAGCGTATTCTGGAGGAGCTCTAATTTCACCAGTGTACTCTTTGGGAGACCTAACGTCAACTAGTATGGTAGTTCTCCCCACTTCACCCTTGGTTATCTTCTGAAGAACTTCCCAGAAGAAAGCCCTATGGCTACCCCAATCTACCTTCTTAACCTTATAACTGCCTTTAGGATATTGAGGTTCTTTTGCCCCTTGTTCTGTAGGTAAATTCTCCTTAGCCCATTTAGTCCTCCCGCCATTTAAAATTCTGACATCATCATGGCCGTAAGACTTAAACAACCAAAAGGCATAAACTGCAAACCAGTTATTATAATCACCATATAGCACTATAGTAGTGTTATTACTTATTCCCTTTGACTCCATTAACTTCTCAAACTGACTAGGTTCTATGAAGTCCCTTAAGACCGGGTGTCTTAAGTCTTCCCTCCACCTTACTAGAACTGCTCCAGGAATATGCCATACATTATAAGCCGTATTTGGATCATAGTCTACTTCCACGATTCTAACCTTCTGATCTTTTAAATGATCTAACACCCACTTATTGTCTACTATTACTTGTTGTTCTTGTACTTGACTCATTTACACTCCCTAAATTATTCCTATTCCCCGTACGTTATATATCTATTGATATGTGCAAATTTGGCATTTAACTGCTTTGTGGGTTACTTCAGAATTATACAAAAATTTATAAATAATTATACCGAGTATTACTCATGGGAAAGAGTAAGTACAAGAGGGATTGGAGCAAGTACGACGAGAACGTTATAACTAGATACGAGCTAATGTTCCCCTTCTACGTCTTCCAACACTGGTGGGAATTACTAGCAGAAGAGAATAGGAATGCCAAGAAAACCTACAAGGCGGCATTTAACGCAAAATTTAAAAATAAGAATAATAGGGTTTCTAAACACATATATCAACTAGATTTCCATAAAATACATCTCAATTTAACAACATCTCCTAAAACCAGCATGGAGGGAGTAGCTAAATTACCAATTTTAGTTAATTCCCTCAAGTTGATAACGTTTACTTTCTGGTCAAAATAAGTTCCTCTTTGTATAACTGCAACCTCTTCAGAAGGATCCCTCTTTGTCATTAGCTCTTTACTTACCTCCTCTAATCTTTTACCGCCCATTAAAACTACTAAAGTCCCATCAGCTGGAATTTTTTCAAAGTCAAAGAGCCTACCACCTTTTGTAACAGCACTTATAACTGTTATCATATCAGAGATACCGTTGAAAGTAAGCGGTATTCCAGCATATGCTGGAACTGAGTTAACTGATGAAACTCCCGGTACCACTTCACACTCTATGCCATCTTTAATTAACTCTTGGCAAATTTTCCCTCCCCTTCCAAACACGTAAGGATCTCCATTTTTTAACCTTATTACTAGTTTATTTTCCAAAGCGTACCTCCTCAGTAACTCAATTTCAATATCGTCACTACTAAGTAGTATAACGCTACAAGATGGCTTAGCGTAACTAATTAGCTCTCTAGATACTAACTTATCGTAAACTATTACATCAGCCATTTGTAAGTATTTAATACCCTTTAACGTTATTAGTTCAGGGTCTCCTGGACCAGCACCTACTAAAACTACCTTACCTATACCTATTCACCTCTTCCAAACGCTTTCTCAACAAGTCGTGATATTCCCTATAACCCTCGATCTTTTTATTAAACTTATGAGGTCTCATTAGGTCTCTAGTCTTCTCATGGCTCTTTAACCATTCAATTATCTTCCTATTACCTATTACTCTGAATACTTTTCCTGGTTCCTCACTTATATCCTTATTTCTCTCGTATAATTCAAACAACGCTTCAGTCACGTCTGCTAATCTATTGGCTGGAACTTGATATAGGTAAATTACATTTTCATCCCAGTCAATTAGCGGCTCTCCCAAATTACCGTTTCCTCCACCTATCTTTAACATATAGAGCTCATATCCACTACCAATCCAACTAATGGGATGAACGGCTGGTCTCGAACATTGAGCGACACATCCCGATAGTCCTATTGAAACTGGAATATCTTTCCATCCTCTTCTCTCCAACTCGTCAATTAGACTCGGAAGGAATCTTTCGGAATCTGTAAATGATAATTTACATGTTGGAAATCCTACACATGCAATCGAATTCGTTCTTAAATTCGAGTAAGGTTTTCCATCTCTAAAGCCATAGTTGAAATCCCTTAGTGTTTTCTCAATTTCCTCCCTCTGATCATCGTCTATTTCCGTAATTAATAAGTGCTGACCTGGAGTTATGTAAAACGTTAAATTATGGAAATTATCCGCAATGTATCTGATCATACTCTTTACCTTACCGTTTTTTCCATCTATTAGTCTACCGTCTTCAACGAAAACACCATAAGCCCACTCGCTATTACCTAAGTCTATCCATCCCAAGTGTAAGTCACTATGATCTAAGTTTACATTCACTATTTTACATAATCGAATTCCTGAATATTCCCATACTTTTTCCCTTACCCACTCTAATCCCATTTTATATACAACGTACTTAAACCTAGCCCAATGCCTATTCTTCCTATCTCCCCATTGCTCGTGTAGTCTCACAATTGCATCCAATACTCTCAATAACTCCTTATCTTTAGATACAGTCCCAATTGGAAGTCCGAGGGCTGAAAAAGTGGGATAGGAGTTATTTTCACCCATTGATCCACCAACGTATATCTGATAACCTATTACCTTTTCCCCTTCTATTAGAGGGACTATGCCTATATCGTTAGCTCGAACCTCAACGCAATTGTCAATTATGTACTTTCCGTCAATTGTCCTCATTACTCCAGCTATTCCAATCTTAAACTTTCTGGGTAGAAGATTATCAGCATATTTGAAGGATTCTTCATTATTAAATTGCCTTTCTTCAGAAAGAGGTATTTCAAAAACTTGAAGATACAGCTCTGAAGGTAATCTAAAGTAGTCAGCAATTTTTCTAGCGAGCGTATTTGAGTCGAAAATCCAAAACTTGGAAAGTGGACAAGCTATCGTATTCCTTAAATTATCCCCACAGCCATTTATGGTAAGAAAGCCAGATTCTGCAATCTCCCTTATAAGGTTAGGCAAATCCTTTTTCTTTACATGGTGAAATTGAATAGCTTGTCTCGTGGTTAGTTTCAGAGAAGGTAAAGGATATCCAGTATATGCATCTGATATGGTATACTTATTTGAAACATCATCTAAAATTCTCCATTGGTCAAGTCTTATTGGACCTCCTCCTGGAATCGGTAACCTTACCATGTAGATCCAGTCTTTTATTGCGTTTGATTTCATCTTATCCCTATTGAATTCCATATAAATTCCAAAACTTTTAGCTATCAAAGATACTTCCTTCTCGAGGTCGTCCCTAGTAAAATCATGAAATGATGAATATATCCCTATGGTATCCTCAGTTAATCCCTTCGTTTTCAGCTTTACTCTCTCTTCCTCACTGTAATCCTTAGGATCTGTTCTAAAATTGGGCTCTATGGGAATCCTCACTTCACCCCTCTATAGTGAAGTCCACACTCCTTGTCACTATTCTGCTCCCACCACCATCTACCAGCTCTTGGATGCTCCCACGGTTTTACTGGTCTAGTACATGGTACGCATCCTATGCTCTTATAACCCTTATCGTAAAGTTTATTGTAGGGCACGTTGTTTTTCTTTATGTATTCCCATACTTGTTCCCATGTCCAGTCAGCCAAGGGGTTTAACTTAACTATACCTCCATTAACCTCATCTATTTCTATCTTCTTAATTCCCCCTCTCGTGAAATTTTGTTCTCTTCTTAGCCCAGTTATCCAAGCCTGCATTCCCTCTAATGCTCTTCTAAGGGGGAGAACTTTCCTCACTTCGCAGCATGCTTTTCTAAGTTCAACACTTCTATAAAATAGATTTATTCCGTGTTTATTGACTAGAGCTTCTACCTCTTTATAGTCTGGAAAATATATCCTTAAATCAGTGTTATATTTTTTGTTTATCTCCTCTATTAACTCATAACTCTCTTGATGAAGTCTACCAGTATCTATTATGAAAACCTTTGGTTTTTCAACTACCTTACTTAACATATCCAGTATTACTAAATCTTCAGCCTGAAGACTGCATGCTAAGACTATTTTAGGATGAAATTTCTCAATTCCCCATTTCAACACTTCTAATGGTTCCTTATCTTCAAACCATTTGTTTAGAGAGTCTAACTCCTCTTTGCTAAGCATCAGAATAACCAAGTAAAGATTAATACTTTAGTGTTTCGATATGTGCAAAATTTGCACAAATAGCTAAATATATAAGCTTACCCTTAACAGGATTAAGACTGTGAATCTAATAGGGCACGGCAAGGTTGAGATAGTTGAGAGAATAAGAAGGATTTCAGACTTTGAAGAACTGCAAAAAATTGAAGTGAAGAGACAGTTAGCCCATGAGATAGTAAGTATAGCTTATGGTTTTTTATCTCCACTAAAGGGTTTCATGAACTATGAGGAAGTGGATTCTGTAGTGGAAAACATGAGATTACCAAACGACGTATTATGGCCAATACCAATAATGTTCGATTATAGCCAAAATGAAATTGTCAAGGAGGGGGATACTATAGGGATAACTTATTTAGGAAAACCATTGGCAGTCATGGAAGTAAAGGAGATCTTCAAATACGATAAGGTGAAATTGGCTGAGAAGGTCTATAAGACTAGAGATATTAAGCATCCTGGAGTGAAAAGAACATTAAGCTACGCAGATGCGTTCTTAGCGGGAGATGTTTGGCTTATTAGGGAACCACAGTTTACTTCACCATACTCCGAATTCTGGTTAACTCCTAGAATGCATAGAGTAATTTTTGAAAAGAAGGGTTGGAAAAAAATAGTTGCATTCCAGACTAGGAACGTTCCCCATACTGGTCATGAATACTTAATGAAGTTTGCTTGGTTTGCAGCGAATGAGAATCAGAAGGTTCATGAACCTAGGACAGGTATCCTAGTAAATGTTGTCATTGGGGAGAAGAGAATAGGTGACTACATAGATGAGGCAATTCTTTTAACTCATGAGGCATTATCTAAATACGGTTACATAAGTAAGAAAGTGCATTTACTTTCATTTACTTTATGGGATATGAGGTATGCTGGACCTAGAGAAGCTTTGCTTCACGCTATAATTAGGAGTAATTTAGGATGTACCCATCATGTCTTTGGTAGGGATCATGCGGGGGTTGGGAATTATTATTCACCTTATGAGGCACATCAAATATTTGACAACATCAATGAAGACGACTTGTTAATAAAGCCGATATTCTTAAGGGAAAACTATTACTGCCCAATATGTGGTAGTATAGAAAACGAAATACTTTGTGATCACAAGGATGAGAAACAAGAGTTTAGTGGCAGTTTGATAAGGAGTATAGTATTAGATGAGGTAAAGCCAACTAAGATGGTAATGAGGCCAGAAGTATATGAGGTTTTAATGAAAGCGGCAAAGCAATATGGGTTCGGGAGTCCTTTCGTGACTGAAGAATACCTAGAGAAGAGACAGAGTATAGTAGGGTGAATGGTAATGAAAATATACATTTGGCTTAGTGAGGAAATGAGTAGAAAATTGGAGGAATTAGAATTGAATTACGCAAGGGAGGTATTGGGAGGGATGAAGCGTATAGAAATAGATGTGGAACAAGAGATAGTAGAAGAAATAGTTAAGCTGTTTCCTAACGCGAAAGTAGATTCTTCAACTACAAAATCAATTGAGCTTCTGCCTAGGAGTTTCAAAAATGAGATATTGAGGATAATCGTGGAAAAGAGAATTGAACCGAAGAAAGCCCTAATGGAAGCCATAAAAAGATTAAATGGTGATATTTAACGTCAGATTTAACTTATTTGTCAGTGATTCTTTTCATTGCCTCTATACCTTCTGGTGCATTTGCATATGGATTTTCGGCCACTGTAACACCGCTATTACTCATAAGGTATACTAATAGACAAATCTCCCCAATACTGAATTTTATAGAAATATTTCAAAATGCTGCTAATGTTATGTTAAATTTTAGGAACTACACTAAAAAATCTCTAATAATCACCATCTACGGAATACCTGGAATAGCTATAGGCTCTTTACTTGGGGCTTATCTTTTGAAAATTTCGGTAAATGACGCACTGCTAAAGGTGATTGTGTATAGCGTATTGATACCATTAATCCTACTGCAAGCTTCTGGTTTTAGAAAGGAGATAAGTTTAGATAAGTGGAAAAAGGTCGGATATTTAGTAACCTTTCCAGTAGGTATGGAGTATCGAAAATAAGTGGACCACCTTTAGCCCTAATAATAAACAATCAAGGGTTGACAAAAGAAGAGTTTAAGTTTGCTATTTCTGCACTTAGGGTTGCAGAGAGTATTACAACGTTTAGTGGTTACCTTACATTAGGAGTGTTTAGTTCTCAAGTTCTTTATTATGTAGCTATCACTTCTCCAGCCGTAATAACAGGGATGGCAATAGGAGTAGTCACGGCAAGGATAATTAAACGAAAGGAGGATTTCAGAAGACTTGTTATGAGTTTTGATAGTTGGGTAAGTGGATATGGACTTTCGTTTAACTTAGGTAAAGTTATTGGCTATGATGTATTATACTGGCCCATGATTGTAGTAATTGCTATTGACTTATACCTTATATCAAAGTACATAGTTAAAAGAAAGAAGATTGTTAGGGAGATTGATTAAATCGCTTTTATAAGGCCTTGAATCTAAATTAATTATGTGGAAAAGCCCGACTTTGAGGAAATATTATACATAGTCTCTGGAGTTATATTTCTCGCTTCCTTAGGTGTCGGACTTGTTATTGTAGGAGATTACGTAATAGGAGATATAATGTTATTTCTCTCAATTTTGTGGGCATTGAGTATATTTCTCTTCATGAGATATGTGGAAAGAAAAGACAGTGAGGAATAGATACTAGTTATCTTGTTACTGAAAATATTGTAAAAGAAAGGAATAGTATAAATAAGGAAAAGGCCGAAAGCAATACAGAAAAGGAAACATCGTATAAGATAGGTAAAACGATAAGGTGTTCCCTTATGAGGCTAAATGTGTCAGTTGAGAAAACAGCTTGTGGAAAGATTACTGACCATAGAGATGGATGATATCTTATAATTTTGACAGAAATTAATTTCAATATGCTTACCAATATTACTATGGGTAAGAGAAATAATGCTAAGTAGTAGAAAACCAAGCTTACTAATTTAGAAAAAGGGGTGATTGCAAAAGAGATAAGTGCAGATAATCCCATTTGGATCCACGTAGCTCCATTTATAATCCCAATTATATCTCTTTTTGTAGTCATAATGCTCTTCAGTATGAGAGCAGTTATTGTAAAGTATATTAAAATACCTATGCTTGCAAATATTAGCGACAATAGAGTTATGTAACTTCTTAGGCCGATTGAAAGAAGTGTGATTGCAACTCCTAGTAAGTGATGTTTAAACGTTACTTGTTTAAGTGACACAAACACCTTATATGCAATTACGAAATAAAAGATTGATAATATCATAAGGGGAATGAAATAGAATGGAGAAGGGTAAGATAAACGTAACCTAGTAATGAGTAAGGTAAGACCTGAAATTATTGAGATAAGGTCAACCATTTCGTATTTCAATCTTTTTAGATTAAGAATGAAGAAAGAAGTTAGGAGGATTAAAAATACTAGGGCAATCCAAAATGAGATTAATGAGAGTAGGGTTAATTTACCTAAATATGATGCTATCGATATTCCGGCAATACCCATAAGCATTGTGAAACATATTGGCTGTCCTAGAATGTCAGTGAGATTCATACAAATAATTGATAGTTTAATGATAAAAAGATTTATCGCCACTAACAAATTGATATAATTATAATTAAGAGTATACTCTATTTTACTGATCTCCTCCCTACCTTGAACGGTAGACTCAAAATCGCTTAATTAAATGTAATAATAGGAAATTAATAAATGTTTACTATCTTATATGTGACAAAATATATCGAAAGGGTGATTCTATCTAAATTTTTGTGAAGCTAAAGTATTTCTTTCCCGTTTTCCTAATATCTATAAGAAAATATGAAAAATTATGTAAATTATACTACTGCTTCTTAAGTTATACATTAACACTGGAATATTTAATAACATTTTCACTTTAAATTTCTGTGATTATTAAGAAATTGTAAACTTTAACTGCTTAACTATTATGATATTTAGGTATAGATTATTTCTGAGAATAGATTTTGGGATTACTGTTTATGGCGGTATTAAAGTTAGACTCATCAAAGATTTATTCTTAACAAATGTAAATTGTTTATCCACTAGAAACTAAAAACTACAAAAATATTTAACCCTTACCATAATATCCTCCGCCACCTGGAGTTTCAATTATCACCTCATCACCTTTATTCAAAATTGTTGAAAACTTACTAGGTATTTTCTCCTTTCTACCATCAACCCTTATTATTGTAACCCTTGCAGGCTTACCGTTCCTACCACCCTTCAAACCCCAAGGGGCAATCTTAAATCTCTCCGCGATAATTGATAGTCTAGTCTTTTCCAGAATCTTAAATGCCCTAATTATACCATCACCACCCTTATACTTGCCATCACCACCACTACCTTCCCTTATTCGATACGTAGTAAACATTATTGGATAATACCTCTCAGCAATTTCAATGGGAGTATTCAAAGTATTAGTCATGTTAACTTGAACAGCTGAAACACCTTCCTTATTTGGCCTCGCCCCAGTACCGCCATCTATTGTCTCATAGTAAGCCCAATATTTACCCCTATAAATTCCACCCATCATAATATTCATCATAGTACCAGAACCAGCAGCGGGAACGTCGATAAGGTGAGATAAAGCCTTAAAGGTAACATCGGCAATTCTCTGTGAAGTCTCTACGTTTCCACCACCAACTGCTGCTGGCTTATTGGGATTAACTATAGTACCCTTAGGCGCATCAACATTAATTAGACTGTAAAAGCCCTCATTAATAGGAAAGGATATTCCTATTAATGACCTTATGACAAAACTAATAGCCGAAAACGTAACTCCATATACTGCATTTAAAGGTCCCTCAATCTGGGTATCAGTTCCAGCAAAATTAGCGTAAACACCATTCTGATCAATCTTTACCTTTAGCCTTATTTTCTTTAGCTCATCACCTATTTCCAAATAATCTTCATCCTCACCAACACCCTTACCCCATTTTGAAATTTCAGATAACGCCAATTTTTTCCCATACTCCATCGAGATCTTCCACGCATTAAGAACGTTCTCGTAACCGTACTTATCAAACATTTGCTTAATTCTAGCTATACCATTGAGGTTCACTGAAATTTGGGCGTTCAGATCGCCTATTGATACCTCGGGTACCTTGAAGTTATGCTTAATTATATTAATAATCTCATTATTTATCTGCCCTTTCCTCATCAACCTCACTGGGGGTATTACAAAACTCACCTCGTAAATTGTCGTTGCCTATGGATTTAAACTACCTGGCATTGGTCCACCTACATCAACGTGATGTGCCTTATTTACAACATATCCTATTAGCTTACCATTATAGTAAACTGGGGCTAAAACCATTATGTCATTCAGATGAGTACCAGATATATAAGGATCATTTAAAATAACCATATCACTCTCTTCTATTTCGCCTATCAAATTTAATGTGTTTTTAACTCCAATGCTAAAAGAGCCTAGGTGAACTGGTATGTGTTCAGCTTGGGCTATAATATTACCCTCGACATCCGTTATTGCACAACTATGATCCATCCTCTCCCTAATGTTTGGTGACATGGCTGATCTCTTTAGCATAACGCCCATTTCCTCTGCAATGAACTCAGAGGCTTTGTGAATTATTTCCCAACTTGTCATTCTCTCACCAATATTATTGAATCATCTATAATTGCATTCCAACCATCCTTTATAACTGTAGTCGAGCTGTATTCCTCAATTATTGCTGGCCCCCTTATTCTAAAGCCTTTAGATAACTTCTCCCTAACATAGACGTCGACATTTACCCAATCGTCATCAATTATGACTTTCCTAACCTCCCTTGGCTTATCACAATTTCCAAATGTTACCTTTATTTTAGGTAATGGTCTCTTCTTGATAGCGAAAACCCTTATTGTAACAATCTCTATCTCCCTATCATTCATCACGAAACCATAAGTCGCTAGGTGCTTCTCCTCAAACACTTTCCTAATCTCATGAACGTTATTTACTGGAATTGTTAACTCCCATCCTTGTCCCTCATATCTCGCATCTGCAAGTCTCAAGAAGTAGTCGACGTTCCCCTTCAACTTATCATATAGCTCCTTTTCCAATCGCTTAAATTCACTCTCTAAGTCTTTAGGATATGATTTCCTAACTTCAAAACGCCAATCAGCTAGTAATAATCCTAAAGCACTGAATAATCCTGGATGAGGTGATATTATAACCTTACCTATCCCCACCTCCTCAGCCAAATATAATGCATGTTGCGGACCAGCACCTCCAAAGGCTATTAAGGAGAAGTTTGATGGGTCTAATCCCCTCTCCACTGTAACTAACCTTATTGCTCTAGCCATCTCCAAGTTTATCAATTCTAAAGCATTCTTACTTACCTCATATGGATCGCCTAATCTACTCATCCCCTTTATTGCACTCTCTTTATCTAACTTTAGATTACCACCAATGAGCTCTGTCCCCAATCTTCCTAAAATCAGATTTGAATCAGCTATTGTAGGCCTATTTCCTCCCTTTCCGTAGGAAATTGGTCCAGGATCAGCACCAGCACTTATAGGTCCAACTTTTAAAGCATTAGCCTCGTCCCTCCATATTATCGTACCCCCACCAGCAGATACTTCGGCCAAATCAACAAATGGGAATCTTACTGGATACCCGCTACCCTTAACTATCCTTCCGTAGTTTACTTCCCCTCCAACTTCATACTCAGTGGTCATTTCAAAATTACCATTAATTATAACGCCAGCCTTAGCGGTAGTACCCCCCATGTCAAAGCTTATAAAACGCTCATTAGGCAAGAAGCTAGCCGAAGCTATTACACCAGCTGCTGGTCCGGATTCAATTAGCTGTACTGGCTTCTCAGACGCTTCTTTAATATCTACTAATCCTCCAGAACTTGACATAATATAGAAGTTTTCAGTTGGTAAAGAGGCTTGTAATTTCTCAAGATATGCAGATACTAATGGCATTAGCACTGCATTAACTACTGTAGTAGAAGTCCTCTCGTATTCTCTAGGTTCTGGTGCTATTTTTGAGGAGATTGAGATGTATTTGAAGTACTTCTTTAACACATTTTCAGTAATTAGCTCATTTTTTGGATTAAGATAAGAGTGCAGATAACTTACTGCAATCGGTATTACATTTTCGTCTAAAAGTTTTTTAGAAATACTCTCTATTTCGTCTGGATTCACCTCCTTTATTATATTCCCTTCAGCGTTGATCCTCTCGTCAATCTCAAATCTTAAACTTCTGAGGACCAATTGTCTTGGCTTCTCAAAATGTAAATCATAAAGCCTAGGCCTATTCTGTCTACCTATTTCGATAATATCCTTGAATCCTTTTGTAACGAGTAAGGCAGTCTTTGAGATGGTCAGGTTTTCCTGCCCTAATAATGTATTTGTTGCAAGTGTCGTGGCGTGAGCTATCTCATTTACGTTGCAGTTTAAAGTGCTTATTACATCTTTAATGACTTGTCCAGGGTCTTTAGGGTTAGTTAGGACTTTTATTGTCTTAATTTCCCGTTTGTCCCTACACTTTCATTTCAATCATTTTATGTTCATTCATGATCGAGTGTAGGGACTTAGCCCTCAACCACTTACTTACTGTAGGTGGGTCATGGGACTCCTTCGAGCCCAACGGCACGGGGCTCACATCTCCAGCCCTCTTCGCTAAGTTGTACAGTGCAACTACATCCCTATGCCACTTTTCCTTCCCCTTCTCACAAACACCAACCCTTGGGGCATGGCCCCCATCGAGTTGGTAAACGATCTTCGCCCCATGAACTGGGCAAACAGTGGAAGTATAAGATGGGTTAACTAAGACCACGGGGACACCAAACTCCCTAGCCTTCTCAATAATAGCGTTCTTCATTGAGGAAAATGCAGATCTATAAATCCTCAACCTAAGTTGTTTATCCTTCACGTCCTTTATCATATGCTCCGGAGTTCTCCTAGGCAAGTCCTCTAAAACTATGACACTCCTACTTTCAAAAGCCTCTTTAACGATCAGCTTGGCTAATTTCCTCCTAATGTCTACTTTCTTATCCCTCTCCCTCAGCCTCTTTAACTTCCTCCTCACTTCCCTATCCTTAGTTGACTTACCAGTGATTGTCAACTTCCTCCTATACTCATACCCCAGAGTAATTTTCTTAGTGTTAGTCTCTAAAAGCATCGGTTTTCCATCAACTAATACAGAGACTGAATTCTCATTTAGATCAACTGGGATGAAACCCTTAGGTTCATAAGGTTTAACATCCTTCTTAAAAATGACGTAGAACTCTACAACATTTCCCTTCATCAGCCTAAACCTGGCCTCACTCGCAATCAACCAACCCTTATTATAATATCTCCAGAAGATCTTAGGGAAGGTTGGTGAAATGAGAATCCTACTCCTCTTTGTGGAAATTGAAATCCTATCAAGGTTGAACTTCCACAGATGATCGTCGAGGTGAATAGTAACTCTCCTCACAGACGGTTTCTCAGTGTAACTTTTACCTCTCTTCTTCAACTTCTCAAAACTGTCTAATCTCTCGCTTGCATCCTCACAAGCTGTGTAGATGTAGTGTGAGGGTAAGTCCTTATGTTTCTCCCTCTCAGTCTTGTAAACTCCAGCTTTAATCCTGGTGAAGGAGGTAGTCTTGTTTGACAGCCCATAATTTATTGCCTCCTCTAGAACCTCTCTGTACTCCTTCTCGACCTCCTTAAGTGCTGAGTATGTAGAATAGTCAACCCTAACCCTTAACTTCACTGTCCTCTCCACTCAACTCACCTATTAACTTTTTTACGCCTTGAACTAGGAGTGTTTTCTTGTGACTCCTCATTCCGTAAATTTTCCCTGCGAATGAGGTAATGATGTAGATTAAGTCCTCAACTAGCTCTTGTGCGTCATCTTTGGGCTCCTCACCGAAAACTACTTCAATCTTAACTCCCATGGTTGAGAAGAACTCCTCAATGTACTCAAATCCAAATCTTGTTAACCTATCTTTGTAGGTTATTAATACGATGTCGACACTCCTTCCCTCAACAAGTTTGAATAACTTAAGCAATCCTTTCCTTTGTGTGTTCAACCCGCTTGCAATATCTTTCAGTACTTCAACTACCTTGTAACCTTTTGCCGTTGCGTAGTTCGTTAGGTAGTTTATTTGTCTTTCCAAGTCTTCTCTCTGATCGGTAGAGGAGACCCTTGCGTAAATTACAGCCCTCGTCTCTTCCCTCCTTTCTAAGTACTTCTTTATCTCGCTGTAAGGTATCCTATACTTCCCTCCTTCAGTCGTTACCACCTTTATTTTTCCTTCTCTAATCCACCGTAGGAGTGTTGAGTATGAAATGCTGAGTAGTTGGCAAGCCTCCTTAGGTCTCAGTAGTCTCTCCACAAGATTAGTTGATAATAAATAAATATAAAAAGATTTCTGTTAACGTGAGAAAGGATTCACCCCTCACTGGATAGGACTATGAAATCAGTAAACGTCCCACCAATATCTATTGCCACTTTACACTCCATATTTATCAACCCTTTGTTTTGGGTATAAATGGCTTATCAAACAATACCTCACCGTTTATTAATCTAGCTCTTATAAGTTTGCAATTAGGTGAACAAGGTGTTTTGGATTCTGGCGGTTTTATGAGTTCACCGGTTATGAGTGAGAAGACTACTAGATGAAATGGACAAATTATATTATCTCCCTCAATTTTGTATCCAATATCAGTTATTGGTTTTTGCTTATGAGGACGTCCAACAAAGTAAGTGGACTCTTTTCCATCTTTTTTCATAAATCATTATCGGATAGCCGTTGATTTCAATTACCTTATGCATATAAGGGAGAATTGTTAACAAGGAATAAGTTGTCCAATAAGGTTAGTATTTCAATTACAATAGCGCTGTAAAAGCGTTAAATAACATTGGAAATAGAGATTTCTGATAAGTATAAGGAATTAACTAGAAGGATAATAGCTTTAAGAAGATTTGGAATAGAACCATAAAGTATTAACTGAAATTGAACAGATACCTCCATTAACCTAATTTATACTTCGAAGTCATGAAAGAGGATTCCTAAAAATAATATAAACGTCGATGAGGTGATATAGAAAGAAGTTCCAAAGTCTTTTTATTAAATATAATAGAAGAGCTTGAGTATACGGGACAGAATGTGAAGATCTGTCCCTCATTTATAGTTGATGACACTTGAAATCCTTAAATATAAGATGTACAACCTCTTAATCTGGATCAATTCATTATCATAATATAATATTTAAGATTTCCCTGAAAAATTAGGATACTGAAATACTAATTTTATTGGTAAATTTTTATGGGATTCTCTAACCTACCTATCTTCTCGACTTCAGCTACCATTAATGCATATTCAATTGGCTTTAGGGTAAACTCGGAAGCGTCAGAAACGTTAGTATAACCAATACTTCCAGTCGATACAACACTAAACGGGGGAATTGTAACGATTTTAGAAAGCTCTACTAATATTTCTTCTATAGAGAATATAAATTCACTTGAATATCCATCTTGTACTAATTCGCCATTGTAATAACTTCTCATCCTTAAGGAGTTAACATCGCCTATCTCCTCCTCGGTTACAATATATGGTCCCATTGGGGCAAAAGTATCTCTAACTTTATTCCTAAAATGAGTACCTCTCATTAATAACTTCTTAACATTACCATCTGTAGGATCTCTTCGCATAGCATAATACGAATCCTCCTTTAGGCCTGGAGGATAAGTTATATCATTAAATACTGTATATCCTAAGATATATTTCTTAACATCACTTCTATTTATGTCTTTCATTTTTAATCTAGTAATAATACCAATTTCTACCTCAGGTCTTATAGCATCCGGGGGCGATATAATAGGTTGTCTATGAGCAATTGCCACAGTAGGGAGTTTAATGAAAAATTTCGGACTTTTCACCATTTCCCTAGCCTCATTTTTGTTATTAACTCCAACCATTTTTGGAGAATTTACTAATGTGCATATTATTGCTAACGGTTGTATCGGAATATCTAAATTTATTTCATTTAATTTATAAGAATTTCCTCTTTCCTTATCCTCACCAATTTCAGAAACCTCATAGACGTAGTTTCCTTCAACTACGCCTATCTTCCTAAGGTTACCTACGTAAAATGAAACATATTTAGCCATATATTCTCATTACTAGTAGAGGTAGATATGTGTTTAATCAAACTAGTTTTATCGCACTAGTTTTAGGAAAAACTATTAAGCAGTAAACGATAATGTTCTAGCAATGATAAAAGAAGATCTTCCGAAAATAAGTGGAAAAGGAATGTATATTGATGACCTTAACCCTATGAATACAGTTTACTTAGGTATAGTTAGATCACCCATAGCCAGAGGTATTATAAAGAGTATATCAAAACCAGAAAAAGCTCTGCTCACTCTAACATGGGAAGATGCGAAGATTTACATGCCAGTAAGAGCTGACCCAGAGACACTAAAGCAATCCAATATAGTGAAAATGCCTATACTTGCTGATGGTAAAGTAAATTTCGTTGGACAGCCAGTCTTAGCCTATGTAGTAGAAGACAGATACGAGATTGAGGACATTACAGATGAGGTATCAATAGAATACGAGGAACTTAAACCAATTATTAACATAGAAAAGGCTATGAACAGTAATGATGAGATACATTCTGGGGCTAAAAGAAACATCTCTGTAGATAAACTGTTAGAAGGAGGGGAATTATCTGCTAAGAAAAGAGCAGAAATTATAGTGAGTAGAAAGATAAACCAAACTAGGATAATTTCAAATCCTATGGAGCCTAAAGGGATTATAGCATTCTGGGATGGAGAGCATTTAAACATATATGGCTCATTCCAATCCTCTTTTAGGGTAAAGAATGATTTAAGGGAAGCCCTAAACTTACCACCAGAAAAAATTAGAGTATATTCTCCGCAAAACGTTGGAGGAGGATTTGGAAATAAAGTACCAGCTCATCCTGAGTATGTAATAGCTTCTATGGCGTCCATGAAATTAGGCAGACCAGTAAAGTGGATAGAGACTAGATATGAGCACTTAAAAAATCCTACTGTTGGAAGAGGAGTTCTCTCTGATATCAAAATGTATGCTACTAAACAAGGTGAAATACTAGGAATAGAAGGTTATATAGCTGTAGATTTAGGTGCGTATAATTATACATTAAATCCTACCACCCCAGCATTCATAGCTCAATTACTTACCGGACCCTATAAAATGAAGTTTGCGTCAATAAGAGCTTACGGAATATTCACAAACTTGCCTCCCACTGGTCCCTACAGGGGTGCTGGTAGACCAGAGGCTGCGTTAATTCATGAGACCCTTGTTGAGGATTTGGCTAATGAATTAGGTATGGATCCTGTTGAGATTAGGAGGAAGAATTTGATCGGTGATAATGGTTATGTTACGCCTTTAGGCGTTAAGATTGATCCTGCTGGTTATAATCAAGTGTTGAATGAGGCTGAGAAGTATTATAGGAAAGCTAGGGAGGTTTACAAGGGTAAGGGAGTATCAATAACAGTATTTACAGATATTGTAAGATTATCTCCGGGAGAAGGTGCAAGAGTGAGAATAGAGAATGGAAAAATTAAGATCTTTGTGGGGACAGGGCCACATGGTCAGGCTCATGGTTATACTTTTTCGAAATTAGCTTCAGAGATATTGGGAGTTCCTCAAGATTTGATTGAAGTAATTACTAACACAACTGATGGAGTAAAAGAAGGAATAGGGAGTTTCGGTTCTAGAAGTGCAACTGCAGGAGGTTCAGCAGTTATCGAAGCTTGCAAGCAATTATTGAGTAAAATTAATATGCCTATAGAGAAAGCGCTAAAGGAGATAAATGGTGTAGAGGCCGAGGTATTCTATAAGTCAGATGATATATTTTCTCCTGGTTCTCATGTGGCGGTTGTTGACGTAGATAAAGATACTGGGTTCGTTAAGGTCCTTGAATACTATGCTGTAGATGACGTAGGTAGAACATTGATAAAAGAAGAAGTTGAAGGTCAAATTATTGGTGGGGTATTACAAGGCATTTCACAAGTATTATGGGAGCACGCGCCGTATGATGAAAATGGAAATCCACTATTCTCGTCAATTGCAGACTGTGGAGTTCCCACTGCTGTCGAAGCGAATTATAAGATTTATGTCAATGAGGTTGAATATCCATCTGTAACATCTGCTAAAAGCAGAGGAATAGGAGAAGCAGGTACTACTGGTGCTTTACCTGCTGTGTTTCTGGCCCTAGAGAAAATTACACATAAAAAGTTCAATAAAACTCCAATATATCCTTGGGATATTATAGAACAATGAGATCTTGTTTTTTGTCTTATTAAAATTTATATTTAAAAAATAAACTACTTTACAAAGTAATGGTTAAGGAGTGGAAAACTTCACCCAAGGAGATGGATAGCCTCTTATATTTAAATAATCCTTTTTTCTGAAATTCTTTTAGTGATGTTAATGATGCTCCTTATATAAAACATATTAGTCAGATCTGAGTAATACAGATCTGACTGGGGTGTAGGCCGTTGACTTCCTTGGGCTTAAAGCTCGACGGGGAGCTTGGCCTCCTCCAATTCGAACCGGAAGTTGGGCAAAAAGCCCGAATAAAACATAAGGGTGAGTATAATTGGAGGCCCCAGTCGCAGGAATAGATGTATCAAAAGATAAATTAATCATGTATTTTCAAGGTAAACTCTACGAGTTTACTAATGATAAGCGAGGTTATGAGGAGATAAGGAAGATCTTACCTAAGGATTGCAAAGTGGGTATTGAGAGTACTGGAGTTTACCACGTTAACCTAGCAAAGTACTTGATGGGTGAGTATGATGTTAGGATCATTAATCCCTTTATTCTCAAGAAGTTCAAGGGTTTTAGGGGTAAGAAGAGTGATAAGAATGATGCTAAAAAGCTTGCGGAATTAGTTGTAAGTATGGGTAGTGGGTTTACAACAAGTGATGCTAGGGAGTTGACTAGCCAGTGGGATTTTGTTACTAGGAGTATTGCTAGGGTTAAGAATAGGTTGAGGAGGGATTTGGTACTTTTAGGCTATAGGGATAGTTTGTCTAAGAAAAACTTGGAGGAGGTTTTGAGGGGTGGGGATAGTATTGTCTTGGCTGAGGTTTCTTTTGGAGGAGCTTGAGAGGCTTAAAACTAGGAAGAGGGAGATTGAGAAGGAGCTTGAGAATGTTGTTTCCAAGGATAGTTTGATTTTCACTATTCCCGGTATTGGTAAAACCTTGGGTTGTATTATTTTGGCTAGGGTTGGTGATGTTAGGCGCTTTAGTGATAAGAAGAGGTTTGTTGCTTATTGTGGTCTCGATCCTCTTGTTGAGTCTAGTGGTAAGAGTGTTGTCTCAAGGGGTATATCCAAGAGGGGTGATGCTGTTTTGAGGAGGGCTTTTTACTTGGCAGCTTTGACTGCCATCAAGGTTAATCCTGTTATCAAGCGTTTTTATGAGGAGCACAAGGGTAGGCTTAGGGGTAAGAAGTTGATTGTTGCGTGTGCTAGAAAGTTGGCTGTTATTACTTGGGCTGTGCTGTATTATAATAAGCCCTTTGATGCTAGTGAGTAAAGCAGGTTTCATCACTTGCGTAAGTAGTGTGGACTATGCTCGATTTTTCATGGAAAGGTTTTTATACCGGAAGCTCCCCAGCTCGATTGAGGGCTTAATGAGACTGAGGGAGGAGCAAAAAGTATCATTTTCCCTTTCACGGGATCCAGACAACGTGGATGATGGATCCCCTCAGTTATGGCTTTCTGTCTACCCCGACTACCCACCAAATGAGATCGTGAATCGATGTTGGGAACAATGAACCCCTCATGGAGGAACCTATATGAGGCGGTGAGGACTCAGTTAAAAGCCTCTTAAGTTAGATTTAAATTATTATAAGAGTAATTTAATATGTGAGTTTAGAAGAAGAAATTAAAAAAGTACTGCTTAATAATCCATCGATATTAGTGGACGTTCTAACTGCTAAACCAGAGATAGTTTATCAGGTTTTAGCTAGGATAACTCCATGGCAAAACCTGGCTACTAAGCAAGATATTGAAAGACTAGATAGGACTATAAATGAAATTAAGAACACGATGGCTACTAAGCAAGATATTGAAAGACTAGACAAGGAGATTGAGGAAACCAAGAAAATAATGGCTACTAAGCAAGAGTTGGAGGAAATTAAGAACGTGATGGCCACAAAAGAAGACTTGAAGGGAATGGCCACTAAGGAGGATCTAAAGACCATGGCCACAAAAGAAGACTTGAAGGGAATGGCCACTAAGGAGGATCTAAAGACCATGGCCACAAAAGAAGACTTGAAGAGATTAGAAACTATTATTACCGGTCTTGGGGCTAGATGGGGAATTATGAATGAGGATTCCTTTAGGCAAGGAATTGGTGAGCTTTTGAGTAATAGTGGTTGGAAGGTTTCTAGGGAAGTGCTTTATGATAGGAGTGGATATGTTTATGATGAGCCTTCTGATGTTGAATATGATATTGTAATTAAAGACGGTAGTGTTATATTGGTTGAAATCACTTCCTCTTTAAAAAGAGGGGACTTACCAACAATAAAGAGGAAGAAGGAGTTCTATGAAAAAGTTAAGAATATTAAGGTTAATTTAGTTTATGTTGTAACACCATTTATTCACGATAGGTATCCTGAAAGAGTTAAGGCAATGGCTAAGGATATGGGGATAGAAATAATATACCCCTCAAGCTGATCAAGTAGTGTAGACTAGGCTCGATTTTCTTTAGAATGGTTTTTATATCGGATGCTTTGTGGCGTTCAGTGATAAATCTTTCGGTTGAACTTCAAGCATAGTGTCAACTAACATTGCCACGTGGGTCCTTTCAACCCACGTGGTTTACGGTAGACCCAAAATCACCTCCTTAAAAATAAATCTATAGTGTAAATAAGTGTTTCAATTACATTAAATGTAAAATTCTCTGGATTGAATAAATCAGGAAATAAAAGAATTAATAATAATCTAAACTCCTCTCTCCCCACCTCCCCCTTGAATATGGTATATAAGGAGTAGAGTACAAGGGCCAGCACGAAGATCAACGTGCGAAAAACAAACTTAGTAGAACCAGTAAATGGAAGAAAAGCCTTAATGTTCCTATAAGAGGTCTCTATGGGACCCCTTACCTTATTATACAAATCCAACACTTCCCTCTTGGATAGGTCTAGATTAGTAGCCCTAGCAAAATAAACAAGACTCTTTCTCCTCACTTTTTCCTTGCTGTACACGAGAAACCTGAACTTGACCTGCTCATCCCTCCTATGCCTCTTACTATTAGTTGTGTAATCCCCGTCAAACTCCTCATACACCTTAACATCCCCAGCCGGGACAGCAACTATATACTTAAACTGTGAAATGAAATTGAGCACATCAACAGTGTAGAAACCAGCGTCAAGAGTTATCAACCTTATCTTGAATCCCATTGCCATTACTTGCTCCACAAGAACCTTCACTATCTCGTCCTTAGTCATACCGTTCACTTGTAGGCAAGTAAAAGTACTTTCCCCTTATACTTGGTTGTTGCGTAGTTCCACGAGTTTCCTTTTTCAGAGCTCCCTTTCACTGGTTTCCCATGCCACGTCTTGGTTGTCCAGTCTATTGAAAGATCTATCTCCTTTACCCCCTTTAATATCTCCAAGGATATTTTCCTAGCTCTTTCCAATAGCTTTTCAATCACTTCCATCCCTTGTTTCTCTACGTAATTCCTCACGTTCTGTGGGGATACGTCATACGCTCTGGACTTGTTCTCTACAGAGTCGTTCCACAAACACGCGGAGATGAGAGTTTTCGCTACCTTCTCTACCTTTTCCCCTTGGAAGTTCAGCATGGAAAGTAATTTATATCCTATTTGTTGAATGTTATTTTGGTGAGGGAGGCTTGGTGTTACCATCTTCCTATCTCACGTGGTAATACTCCATCTCCCTCACCTTAAACCCTTTCTTCAATTGAATTCTTTATACTCTTATAAATTTCTTTATCTTTTATAAATTCGATATTATCCTACCAGAAATATTTTTTCTAATATAATTTTAGGTCTACCGCTCTACACTTTAAATAATTATCCTAAACCATTTAAACCATACTGTTATGCCTCTTAAGGTACGTATTCCTCTCTATTAGTGAGGCTTTACCCTTTTATTACTTCTATTGTATGAAAGGGGTTAAACTTATTAGTTTAACTTATGAGTTAAAATTATGGAAGTTAGGGTAAAGGTTAATAAGAAGGGTATTATAGTAGTTCCTAAGGCGATAAGAGAAGAGGTCAGAATTAATGAGGGCGATATTGTTAAGATGAGAGTAGAGGGAGGTAAGATAATTATTGAGAAAATAGATCTATGGGATAAGGTGTGGAAATGTTGTAAGGGGTCTACCGAAGATGCTGAAAGGGAATTAGATGAGGAGGAAGAGGAATTTTGGAAAAGAGCATAATAGTTGATACTTATGCTATCTTGGCAATGGCATATGGTGAGTTAACGAAGAGGGGAGAGGAGGTTATGGCTGGTATAAGGAGCGGTTTATATGAGGGGGTAATTCCTTCTACCGTAGTTTTTGAATTTATTGTGTATTGGCTTAGGAGTAGAATTCCCTCCCTTAAGTCCATAGATGAAGCCAGAACATTTCTTTTCACTTATTTCAAGGTTAATGAGTTGACTTCTGACGATTTTATTGACAGTGCTAAAATTAAGAAGGAGGGTGATGACATCTTGGCAAAGGAAATAAATGGAAGAAGGTTAAGCATAGTTGACTCTACAATAATTCATTTAGCTAAGAAATTAGGTGTAGGAATAATAACTGGAGATAAAGATCTCACTCTAGTTGCGAGGAAGTTAGGGATAGAAATTATTTGGTAATTTTTTGTACTTTGTCAGATTTTAAAGGGCAAGATTTATATTCTATAAGTAATACTAACTTATTCCAAAATCCCACATGCTAAGATGTTACGCAAAATGCTATCCTATAATTGCACTCATTAACGCTTTCAGTGCTTTATGGATTTCTTCAATTTTCATCAATTCTAACGTTAAACATTCCTTTAATCTAACACTTGATTTTGAATTTAAGCAAAATTTATGAGTTTAAGTTCTGAGAAAATTGAGGGGATCTAATAAAGCTCTGATCTTTAATTTCTTTATCCGCTTGTAACTTACGTTAATCTTTTGCCTTTATATCTTTTATGGTATTGGAGAATATTGTAAATAGCACTATTAGTAGCATTATTGTCGCATTACCTATATAAGTATATGTGATCCCCACGACAGTAGCTATTATCGATACTAAAGTGCTCACTATAAATATTGAGACTTGTGTTAAAACTGCTTGTGTGACTGTGACATTTACATAAACATCTTTATTAATAATATATTGATAAATAGAATTAATATGGATGAAAACATAAGCCACAAGCACTGACTGTAAGAAAGTTAAAACTGAAATAGTTATTAAATCGCCACGGATGAAGGGGAATACATATTCAATTGATATGGCAGGGAGTGATAAGAGCAAGAATTTTCTCGTGGTCTCCGACTTCCACTTTAGGGCAATAATGGCACCAATTGCTTGAGCTAATATACTCACTACTAAGACTACAGTAATGTATTCTGGGAATGTCTCCTTGTTTACGTAAACAAGTTTGAGAAACAAAACGGTCGATGCATTAGCTAAGGCCATAACTGGATATACCCGTGTTTCTAAGAACATGAATATGCGGTTACTCTTTATATAGTTTACCCATACCTTAAAGGAATTGGTGGAAGAGAGGGTTATCTTAACGTCATTTAATCTCATGGATAAAAGGACTACTATCAATAGAGGGAATCCTATAATCGGTAGATAAGTTCTGGGCAAGTATGTATTAAATAGCCCCGCTATTATTAACGCGATGATAGAAGCACCTAAAAAGAAAATTTGCTGAATAGAATTATAATCTATGAATTCACCGTATTTGTCTAGTAAAGTTCTTGCATAATATCCTAATGATCTGATTACTGTTAAAATTAGGAAATCGAATAAAGCTATTAGAAGGCACCACATGCTTCGCCTCTTATATAAAACATATTACTCAGATCTGAGTAATACAGATCTGACTGGGGTTCAGGCCGTAACGCCTCTTGGGCTCAAAGCCCGATGGGGAGCTTGGCCGCCTCCAATTCGAACCGGAAGTTGGGCAAAAAGCCCGAATAAAACATAAGGGTGAGTACAATTGGAGGCACCCAGTTGCAGGAATAGATGTATCAAAAGATAAATTAATTATGTATTTTCAAGGTAAACTCTACGAGTTTACTAATGATAAGCGAGGTTATGAGGAGATAAGGAAGATCTTGCCTAAGGGTTGCAAGATAGGTATTGAAAGTACTGGAGTTTACCACATTAACCTAGCAAAGTACTTGATGGGCGAGTATGATGTTAGGATTATTAATCCCTTTATACTCAAGAAGTTCAAGGATTTTAGGGGTAAGAAGAGTGATAAGAATGATGCTAGCAGAAATAGTTGTAAGCATGGGTAGTGGGTTTACAACAAGTGAGGCTAGGGAGTTAACTAGCCAATGGGATTTTGTTACTAGGAGTATTGCTAGGGTTAAGAATAGGTTGAGGAGGGATTTGATACTTTTAGGCTATAAGGATAGTTTATCCAAGAAGAACTTGGAGGAGGTTTTGAGGGGTGGGGATAGTATAGTGTTGTCTGAGGTTTCTTTTGGAGGAGTTGGAGAGGCTTGAGGCTAGGAAGATTGAGGATAGGCTTAGAGAGTTAGTCCCCAAGGATAGTTTGATTTTTACTATTCCGGGTATTGGTAGGACGCTGGGTTGTATTATCTTGGCTAGGGTTGGTGATGTTAAGCGTTTTCCTAAACCAGAGTCCTTTGTGGTTTATTGCGGTTTAGATCCCGTAGTTGAGAGGAGTGGAAAGGCTGTAATAAGTAGGGGGATTTCCAAGAGGGGTAATAAGTACTTGCGTAGCTTGTTCTACTTTTTGGCAGTGAGGAATTATTCTAGGAACCCAACCTTATTGAAGTTTTATGAGACACACAAGGATAGGTTGAAAGGTAGGAAGTTGTATGTTGCTTTGGCTAGGAAGTTGGCAAGGGTTGTTTGGAGTGTATGGTATAATAATAGGCCTTATGAGCCTAAATAAGTAAGCCCTCCCCCGAATCGCCACGTGGGTTGAAAGGACCCACGTGGCAATGTTAGCTAGTACTATGCTTGAAGTTTGACCAAAAGGTTTATTACTGAACGCCCGTAGGAGCCTCCTCAGAAACGGGGTTGATCCCCTCTTTTCCCTACAATAATGAAAACGTTAGATTTTTTAATTACATATATCCATATCATAAGAGAAATGTTAGCATATGTCTTTTGGCATCAAAGAGCTAGAGATTTTCCAGCTAATGAATATGAAAGTTCGCTGTTGAACTTTCATGACTACTTTAATAAAAAAGCCAAGATTGAGGGCTATTTAGGATCCCTTGTAGTAAAGGTAGATCATGTCCCTTGGATTGAAGGAGAAGTTTATGAAGACTGGTATTTCATAGAAACCTCAAAGACATTGGATTTACTTAATGATATAATATTGGAATCAAATGATATAAAAGCAGTTCATGATTCTATAGCAAAGATTGCTAGAAACGGTAAGGGTGGGTTATATAAGCTCCTAAACGGAGAGCAATTATCCCCATCTTATAGATTTGGTTATTGGATATCTAAACCAGTTGGTATGAGGTATGAAGACTTCTATACTGAGATTAAACCTTTTTCACAAAATTTATGGAGAAAGCAATTAGCTATGGGCCCCCTTAGCGAGTTCTGTATATTTTCAAATGAATATTTTAAAGTTCCAGAAAAATATTTTCCGGTTTATCAGCAAAGAATTTTATTATACTCTTCCGTTCTCAGCTAGATTGGTATACCTCCTTGATATTTGCCACTATAAATCCTTTCAGTTTTCTGATCTAATTCTAAAAATATTAAATGATGAGTGCTAATTCCCTTAGCTAATGAAGAACCATAGACGGAAGTTATAGCTAAGTAAATCTTTCCCTTGTACCCAGCATCAATAACAGTAGGAGGAGCTAGAAAACCGTTCCTAGCCATAGTACTTTTTAAGGTTATCAACACCGCTAAGTTATCTGGCATGTTAAACTCCTCACACGACTCGAATAAGTAAGTATTAAGGGGTGATAGATTAGCAACCTCTTTAAAAGGTATTTCCCTAATTTTAGCCTTTATACTTGGTAATTTAGCACCCTCTTCAACTTCGTAGTATTTTTCACCACATATTCTTAAATCGTAGCCGTTCTCCCTTACGTTCTCCTCAACGTAATTCATTATCACTTTGCCTAACAGCTTTTTAATTGACTGGTGAGAAAGTATCATCAATGAATTAATTCGCGTGAAAAGCTAAAAAGGGATTCTGCTTATTATAACTTTACCTCCCTAAGCTTAGGATGTAATAACCACGAAGCTAAGACAAATACCATTCCCGCAATGCCTAAAATGATGTAGTATATTACGTTAATGGTTATCAAGTATTGGGCTAAGAGTATAATGAGTATCTCAAGTGAGCTTGTAACTAAGACGTCCAATCCTAATACACTTCCCAAAAACTCATCACCAACGCTTTGCTTTATTGTAGCCATTACGTAATTCTCGATAAAGCCACTCCCAAATCCGTAAAGCAATAATGAAATTAGCAAAACGTAGGGTGAAGGATATACTAATACCATGTAAAACAAGAAACCACTCAGTATGTAAGTAACTGCTATTTTAACTGGGTCTTTCATCTTAGTCATTATAAAGCTAGCAATAACTAATACGCCGTACAGTACAGTTTGTGATAGACTATATATTTCCTCAGTACCGTAATATACTAGAATTAATAAAGGTAACAAGTAATTTATAGAATAAGTTAGCCCGTCCGTTACAGAATATAACAATATTATGCCCCTAATCCTCTCATCCTTTCTGAAGAAATCTATTCCAGTAGTTAATTTAACCCTCTCGCTACCACCACCTATGTTAAACCCCTTTAGCATTGCCAATCCAATAAGGCCTAATATGGCAGTTAGTAACAAGTCATAAGCACCAATTGATTGATATATTAAAAACCAAATAGCACCAGACACCACTCTTGAAGCCATTGAGAATATTCTTATATAGAATATTGCCTTAGCCCTAACTTGTTCTGGAACTACAGCATAATAAGCAACGTAACCAACGTTATTTGACAATTCAACAATTATTGTCCTAATGTAGTAAACTCCAAATATCCAAGGTATAGAATGGTAAATAAAGGCTAAGGTTAAGGGTAAGAGTAATATGGCAGCCACACCCCTAGTTATGTAAAATAGTTTAGCCCTATTGTATTTATCAGATATATAACCCATGAAGTAAGAGACGAAAACTCTCACTAAAGGTCTAGCTATTACTCCTAATCCAAACAATGTTATCTCTTGACGGAATAGGAGAATGAAAAGCCAATAAGTGGTTAACTCGTTTTGTATAAAAGAGAATCCTGCAAATACACTAAAGATAGTAAACTTGGTGAATTGTGAATAGTGAAAAGGGGATGACATAGGTTTATACAGAAAAAGAAATTAATAAATATTAATGTGAGGGTGGGAGTAATATTATTTTCTCCAGATTCAAATACTGATTTCATAATATCCTTAACGTTGTTCCGTTAGTATTTTCACTAAATTATTAAGCATTTTCTGCTCAAAATCGCCATCATCAGAAAGCTAGAGACTTATTGAATTTACTTGTATATCTTTGTCCTAAATGTTAATTCTATCTTTACAGTCCCAACGCTGAATAAAATTAATCCCCATAGTTGTAAGAATAGCAATTATAGTACTCTTTTCTTATTGAGTGCAATACCATTTGATTAAACCAGTGTTAAGATCTTTAGCAAACCTTATGTGAGAGGATGGATTATAACTATTATGAAAAAGACTCTAGGACATTCTTTTTCTTTTTAGGAATTACCAACTTTATCAATATATTTTTCCTAAAAATTAGGTTTTGATGGTATGCCATACTCCTAGATATCGAATAAGATGACTGCAAGTGCTTTGCGGGTTGCTTCAGAATTGTACAAAAAGTTTATAGATTATTCCGTTAAGTATTACCCATGGGAAAGAGTAAGTACACTAGGGATTGATACAAGTACGACGAGAACGTTATAACGAGATATACCCTAATATTCCCCTTCTACGTCTTTGAACACTAGTCAAGTGTATAAATGACAAGCTACCATATGATCGTTATCAATAGTTATTAACTGTGGCTCTTTTACTTTACATATGTCTTTCGCAAATGGACATCTGGAAAAGTAACTACATCCTTTTGATTGGTTCTTCGAATCATCTATCTCTGAGATTTCAAATTCCCTTATGTTGGCTTTATATCCGTTTAATGGTACTGCTTCAATAAGCTTTGTGGTGTATGGGTGGAGTGGTTTCATAATCACGTTTTTGCTTTTCCCTATTTCAACTAATTTTCCGTGATATAGTATTGCTATTCTATCAGCCATATATTTAGCTACGGATATGTTGTGTGTGATAAATAGATAAGTTAGATTTTTCTGTATTTGTAAATCTAGTAATAGGTTTAAGATTTGTGCTTGTATTGATACATCTAAGTTGGACGTCGGTTCATCTAATACTATAAATTCTGGATTGCTAATTAACGCCCTAGCTATTAGTACTCTTTGTCTTTGTCCTCCAGATAACTCATATGGATATCTCTCCGTAATTGATGGATCTAATCCTACTTGCTCTAGGCTATTGCGGATTTTATCTATTACATGATCCGGATTAGCCAGTAAGGGTTCCCCAACTATATCCTTTATTCTCAATTTTGGGTTCATGCTAGAGTAAGGATCTTGGGGTACCAATTGCATTAGCTTCCTTATTTCCCTCATTTCCTTTTCCTTTAAGTTGGTTATGTCATTTCCCTTAAAGTAAATCTTTCCCTCATCAACTTTAACTAATTTAAGTATGGCTAATCCTAGTGTGGTTTTCCCACTTCCGGACTCACCTAATACTGCTAGAGTCTCTCCTTTAGTAATACTCAATGTTACGTTATCTATGGCAATCTTCTTCCCTTCTCTTACCTTGTAACTGACTCTTAGGTTTTCTATTTCAACTATAGAGGTGGCATGCGACACTGTGAGACTCACCTATGCTTTTCAATTTAGGTAATTGAGATTTACAAACTGACATTGCCAAATTACACCTCGGGTTAAATGGACAACCTTGAGGTAGTTCAAATATATTTGGAGGAAATCCTGGTATTGAAGATATTTTACCCTTCCCTTTGAAGTAATTGGGTATTGATGCGACTAGTCCCTTAGTATATGGATTAAGGGGGTTCTTAAGTATTTCCTCGGAACTAGCTTCCTCCATGACAATTCCTCCATACATAACAATTACCTTATCACTGATTTGGCTCACTAATGTAATGTCATGACTTATGAAGATAATCGACGATTTATATTCTTCCTTTAGTTCTAATAACATTTTCAATACTTGTGCTTGAGTTATTACATCTAAGGCTGTTGTAGGTTCATCAGCTATGAGTAGTTTAGGTTTTAATAGATAAGCCATCGCTATCATTATTCTCTGTCTTTCCCCTCCAGAAAGTTGATGCGGATATTTATCTAGAATCTCATCAGGGTTTCTGAAACCAACTTTCTTTAGGGATTCTATTAGTTGCTTCTCATCTCTAACTATCTCACTTTTATTTACTTTACCGATAAACCAGTGGCTTAAGGTATTAACACTATTTTCATTGGGTCTGTTCTTTATTATTTCTACCAATTGCTCCTTAACTTTTATTGTAGGATTTAAGCTTGTCATGGGGTCTTGAAATATCATAAAGATCCCCCTTTTGCCTCTGAACCTATAGAAATCACTTTTGTTTATCTTAGCTAGATCCGTCTCTTCGAAAATGATTTTACCCTTTTCAACCTTTGCATTATTAGGCAGTAAACCTATTATGGAGTGACCTAAGGTTGATTTTCCAGAACCGCTTTCACCAACGATACCTACGACCTGATTGTAATTGACCTCTAAACTCACTCCTCTCACTGCATACGCAGATTTATTCCCCTTGTAGTAAGTTATCCACAAATTCTCCAATGATAGTAATTTATTAGACATTTGTCCTTTCACCTAATCTTGGATCTAATATATCTCTTAACCCATCTCCTGCTAATGAGTAGCCTAAGGCCATTAGCGTTATGATTATTGCGGGAAATATTGATGACCACCAGTTTTGTGGAAGTGCCGAGAGGCCATCATAGACCATTCTCCCCAGTTCCGGAGTGGGCGGTGGAGCTCCTAATCCGAAGAACGCTAAAATGGAGTAATTTAATATTATTGTGCCCATATCCAACGTAGTATAGACTAATAATAGGGAGACTAGGTGTGGGATTATATGCTTTTTTATTATCTGAAAATTATTTAGCCCAGCTACCTTAGCTAAGGTTATATATTGCATGTTCTTTACTTGCAAGATTTGTGCTCTTACTAACCTAGCGTAAATCGGCCAATTTACAATAGCCAAGGCCAACGCACTTAAGTAAAGTCTTAGTGATAGATGGGTACTCCCTAAGATCTCACTTATGGCCAAGGCTAATAATATTCCTGGAAATGCTAAGAATATATCTGTAATTCTCATTAGAGCCTCATCCAATAGTCCACCGAAGTATCCGCTTAAAATCCCTATGATTGTACCTATGAGCATCGAGATACCTACGATTAGGAAAGGTATTGAGAAGTCTATACGTAAAGCCGTCAAAGATCTAGTAAAAACATCTCTACCTTCTTGGTCCGTACCGAAGACGTGATTGGAAGAGGGAGGTAAGTTAGCTTGGCTGAAATTGAGTTGATTTGGATTATAGGGTGTTAATATGTGTAAATCAGCTGTAGAAATTATTGTTAAGACTAAGAAGGAGAGAATAATAATCAGTCCTACGGTTAGGTTCATATTTTTGGTTATATCCTTTAGGTTCATAGTGCTTCCCTTATCCTAGGATCTAATAATGCATAGGAAATGTCTGCGACGAGATTCGATATTACAACTACAATTGTTATCACAACTGTAGCTGCTATTAACGTTGGTGTATCTAAGTTTAGTAAGCTTTCAGCTACTAAATAACCAATTCCGTAGTAGTTGAAAATGGTCTCCACTACTAAGCTTCCCTGCATTAGACCAGCAAAAATTACACTTATAAGCGTTATAGAGGATAGTAGCGCATTCCTTAACGCATGCCTCGTTATTACTATTCTCTCTTTTAGACCTTTAGCTCTAGCAGTCTTTATATAGTCAGTATTTAAGACTTCAAGCATTGAGTTTCTAGTGAGCCTAACTATTCCTCCAAAGCCGAATAGTGTGAGGGCTAAAGCTGGTAATATGGAATGATCTAAAGCAGATACGAAAGCCGGAATATCACCCACAAGTAATGAATTCAAAATTGGCATGTTATCTATGAACCAGAAATAATATTTATGCCCTCCTATTTGAATGTAAAACTTGCTCTCATGTAAGGCTAGGATTGGATTCATATAATATGAAGAAGGGAATACGTGAAAGTAATAGGAAAGGATTAGGAGTAATAATAATGCTACTATAAATGGGGGTGCACTTCTTGTTATAGTATATACTACTCTTATTGAGTTATCTAATAGACCATTGGGTTTCAAAGCGGATAAGATTCCTAGTGATATTTCGAGAATTATCTTTAGGATTAAGGCGATAATTGCTAATTCTATTGTAACTGGTAAGTATTCCTCTATCAATGATATAACTGGGGTTTGATATAATGGTGATATTCCCCATTTTCCAGTAAAGAAATTGCCTAAATAATAGTAAAGCTGGATATACCAAGGTTGATTTAAATGATAAAGCTCGGTTACGATTTGGATTTGTTCTGGTGAGGCTTCTGGGCCCGCCCAAACTGATGCTGGATTAGGAGCTGCGATATTGGCTAAATAAAAAACTATAATAAGTTCAGCCATTATTACTAAGAAAGCCTCAATAGCTCTCTTAATCAAGAATTTATAAGAAATCATATTGAAATTTACACCCCACTATCTTTTCAGTATAAGTCAGCATAGAATAACCCATCTAATCCGGGGCTATACCAGAATCCATGAATACTTGACGATGCTACCGTATAGGCTAAAAAGTCATCTAACCATACATACTGTGCTTGTGCTAAGGTTAGTAAAGTTATTTCATTATATATATGCTGTAATTGCTGGGGGTTATTGGTTCTTACAGCCTCTACGATTAACTGATTAATCGTACTATTATCTACGAAAGCTGGATTTCCGTGGTGTAATCTAGCTTGAGACAGTAAGTATATTGCTGGGTCTATGGGGCTGAGCACTGGAGGGAAGTTACCGGCTAATTGGAAGGCAGGATATGCTGATGAATTGGGTGGATTTATATACGATTCTACTATTGTTACCGCGGATTCAGGATTTAGCTGAACTGTTATTCCTATTTGAGCTAGCTGTTGTTGAACCAGTAATGCCTCATCTTGTAGAGCTGTACTACCAGTTTGATATGTTAAGGTAATTGTTGGGAAAGGTTTTCCATTTGGATTTACTGTAGTTCCATTAGGTAGTGTTAATTTGAATCCTGCTTCTTCTAGTAGTTGTATTGAAAGGGAGGGATTATACGTATAACCTATTATTGATGAGTTATAGTATGGTAATGATGGATCTAAAGGTCCAACATAGTTTATTGCAAAACCCTTATAGACTTGTTGTTGAATTTGTACAGGGTTTATTGCATGTGATATGGCCAATCTTACTGCTGTTATGTTAAATGGGTATTGATATGCATCTATTGCCAAGAAGTCTATTTGTGCTGAAGGCCCCCAAATATAAATTGTCACATTACCACTGGTATAGGTTGTTGGGAACGTCTTTCCATTAACCAGATTCTGAAGTTGTTGCACACCAGAGCTACCTATTAGCTCCTGTAAGTTTATCACGTCAATCTGCGAAATTTGTGCCTTCTCTTGCTGTAAGTCTAATATTCTTACTGCCTCGTTAGTTTGATAATCTATAATTATCGTCTTAATCTTAGGTGTCTCCAACATCGGATTTAGATCTTTTGTAGGGACTTTACTTGCCCAATAGTTAGGACTAGCATTTAGCACTACGTAAGACCCTCCTATTGGAGTTTCCAGAATATAGGGTCCAGAGCCTAAAGCATGAGTGGAAAGATAAGTATTAGAAGTATCAATTTGAACTCCGCCATTCTCATCAACAAAAACTGGATTTACTATAGCCCCAGTACTTGTGGAAAGCGCAGCTAGAAATGCTGAATATGGGTAATCTAAATTAAACTCTACGGTATATGGATCGATAACTACTACTGCCTGATGAGGATATGACATTACCTTCTGAATTGTGGTATTGCTTACATTAAAATGGGATAAAATATATGCCAAATCATATGCAGCTTGTTCCATCGCAATAGTTTTATTTGACGAAAAATTATATCCAGCATACTCTAATGCTTGTAGTATGCCATTAGGTAGCATTATTGTACCGTATTTCCCGTTGGGTAATTTTCCTACAAAACCAAGACCATTATTAACAGCTAAAGCTTGACTAGTATAAATTGATATACCTAAATTAATAAGCATCGTCCTGTATATTGAAAACCATACATCTGTAGCGTTAAGAGGATTACCATTACTGAAAGTAATAAAGGGCCATAGATGGAAGATATAAGTAGTACCATTGTTCTCTACAGTCCAATTTTCTGCCAAAACTCCAATAAAGGAAGATGTATTAGTCCCATTATAAAATACTAAAGTTTGATAAACATTCTGAATAATTTCTCCACCTGCTATATCATAGCTACTTGCCGGATCTACACTTACTGGTGTTGCAGCTTCTTCCACGGTAATACTAGAAGGTATTGAAACGCTATTAGGAGGAGATGTTGAGGAAGATGTTGATGGTAGGGTAGTTGTAGAGATAATACTAGAAGAAGTTGTAGTAGTGCTTATATTATTACTAGATGGGTGATTACCTAATAATACTCCAACAGCTATTCCAATTACAACAATTACAACAACAATTATTGCTATAAAGGTTCTACTTAAGCCCTTAAATGCCTTACGAGACTTCATAAGAGATTTATCTCCAAAAGTAATAAAAAAGCCTTATTTAGTTCATCTTAAAAAACTTTTTAATTTTAAAGGATCTTAGTTAAATTATTTAAAATACTATTGTAGGAAACTTTCTATGTTCTTTCGTTAGTGTTTATCATGAATTTATATAGAGAAAGGTAAAACTCCTATAATAAACATAAGAAAGCCCGATTAGAGATAAAAACTCTTTAATTACTTTTAAATGGGACTACCAATAGCTAAACAAACTTCTTAACGCAATATTCAATGAAGTTAAATGGATAGAATTGCCTAGTAGATTGATACTATAGGATTAAATTTAAAATATTTTACCGTTATGTTATCTCGTTAGAGAAAACAGTAGTACTAAATTTTAGGTATATAAAGATATCTATTTCTAATATCACTACTCCTATATTGATGAATGTCATCGCAATATTTAGTCCGATGATAGTGGTTTACCATACCTTTATGAGACGAATTCAAACTTATTCGTTATTTGCTCCAAACAAAGAATGAAAATCCGTTCTCCTCTCCATACCAATCTAATTTGAATTTATGTTCCAAATCCTTCTTTATTTTGCCTCTAAATACTAAAGTATCGATAACTACAAACTTTCCTTTCTCTTTTAACACTCTATAAACCTCATCACTTATCTTAACTCTACCGTCTTTACCAATATTTGATAGAAACATTACACTATATACAGAGTCGAAATAAGTATCTTGATATGATAAAGTGAATTGATCTTTAAACTCTCCTAACATTATCCTAGCTTTATCAATCTCAATATTCCTAATTAAATCATCTCTAGAGACCTTTTTCCAATCATCGACTGCGTGAAATTCCGCATCACTCATCAATCTTGATAAGATCACTGTAATTAGGCCATTTCCACAAGCTAAATCTAAAATCTTTTTTCCATCTCTTATTAATGGATACAGTCTCCTAGCAAGGTAAATCATCTCGTCAATGGATATCCCCATTCTCATTAGTGGCTTATATCTAGTGTCAACATTTTCTATTGTAATTCCAATTCTCATGAATTCTGGATGGGTATTGTTAAACATGCTCATTGGATAACTTCTCTCTACGTATAAAATAAAGATGACTACTAATGATTTAGGAAAAATTTTTAGACGTATGTTAGTATTATTATTAATGAATAGAAGAAATTTAATTACAGCAATAATAGGAATTATTGTAATAATAACTGGAGTTATTGCATATGTTACTCATTTTGTAGTGTCTGCTCAACATATTCCTGCGGGGAAATTCATTAAGATAAGTAATGTTGACTTAGCCCCAAAGGGTAAGGTGATAATAGTGGAGCAGTCTTGGTATGGCTGTCCAGTAGGTGCTGCGGCATCTTGGGCAATATATGATTTTTTGCAACATTATGGCAATTTAAGCTATAAACTATGGTACTCTGACCCATACCGTACCCCAGCTAATATTCCAGGGTTATTATTCACTAATTTTACGAGTAATTCTATAGTAGATTTTTATATAGCATACGTTTATAATGAGTATTTAAATGCCTCATACAATGGAACGCCTATACCTCAAAACGAGTTAGTTCCGGTTGGTGAACAGATAATTAAAGAGGAATATACGCAAATGGGTGCCCTCTCAAGTAGTCCATTACATTATCCAATACGAAACGCAAGTACCAATACAGCAGTATGGAGAGCCTTCAGCGTTTTATGGCAAACTATCGCACTTAAATTTTGCAATACTAATCTCTGGTCCGAATGGTACTTACATTGTGACTACACCGATAGTTAATCCTATAGTTCTTGAAGGGTATACGCCAAGTTACGTTCTCAATAATTTAGACCAGTTTCCACAAATAGTTCAAGCATCTTAAATGATACAAAATACCATATTAGAAGCTGCGGGACCATTGGCTGGAGAGTGCCCAACAATTTTTTAAAAAATAACTTTTTTATATTTAAATAGAAAAATTATTTTTAGTTGCTCACTAGCTTTTCCCCTTAAATTTCCTTTCTAAGTTCAATTATACTATTTAATATTCTTCTGGTCTCTGTTTGCCCTTCGATTGACATTTTATCTATGTTTTCAACTACGTAATCTATTAATTCTTCCACTCTATCACAAGCTTCACAGTCTATACATCTTTTACATTCCTCTGAAAGAGATAAAATTTGAGAATATATTTTCTTCAAGTCAACAACATTCATCAAATATATAATATTCTCTCGGTAGTAAATAAACTTTTAATTTCTCCTAAGGAGTTTGTTGTTTGATGGATTATGCATTACTGAGCTTAATGCTACTTTTTACCTTACTACTTGCATTCATCTTAACTAGGTTAAAGGTCTCACCAGTTATTGCCTACCTCTTAGGTGGGTTAATTGCTTTCAATTATTTTCATTTTGATTTTAACTCCTCATATTTTGAAATACTGAACTTCCTAGCCTTAAACTTGTTGGCATTTGAGATTGGTACGTCCTTCGATATTTCAAGAGCTAAGGAGTTATTTAGAAGGGCTATAGGAATTGCATTAACCGAGTTAATACTCATCTTGTTAATCTCTTATTTCATTGGCCTTTATTTACTCCATCTAGATCCCTTTGATTCACTATTTCTCGTAATGGCCTCCATAGATACTAGTACTTCCATTCTATACAAGATAGCTGGGAATAAACTTGCCAAGAATGATAGGGATTTGTTAATAGCAGTTGCCTCAGTAGAGGATGTTGAAGTTTTCTTCTTATATTCTGTTGCGATAGCCATTAACGGTTACTTTAACTTTTTTAGAACATTTTTCGTAGTCCTAGAAGTTTTTATAGCTTCCCTAATAATTTACGCGTTTGCAAAGTATTTTCTAACCGGATTATCAATATTTAGGCTCACTAGTTTGGAAGATGAGAGCATTTTGATATTATTGCCAATAGTTCTAGTATTTGTATTTGAGTACATTTCTCAAGTTACTCAAGTTCCAACTACCTTAACCATGATCCTTGCTGGTATAGCTTTTTCATCAATAAGTGGTAGTGATAAGATAATAAAATATACTGCACCCATAAGGGAGTTTGCTTTGATCTTCTTTTTCTTGTCAGTAGGGAGTTATCTGAAAATTACCACGGCCATAACTACGTTTATTCTAATATCCTTCATAATTCTTGTAATAAAGTATTTTTCATTCAGTACGGCATCTTGGGTTACTGGGACTACTTTCGTTAAGGCGTTTACTAATGGCTTGTACATGTTGCCATTAAGCGAATTTGGAATAATAGTATCGTTAGAGGCAATGCAACAAGGTGTGAATATTGCCATAGTCTACTACATCTCGGTAGTAGTAGTATTAGTGTCCTCAATCATTGCATCAATTTTAGCTGTAAGAGTAAACGTTCTTCAAAGAATTATTGGAATAGTTTATTCCCAATCATACTTTTTGAGACAGCTTGACTCCACGATGGTATGGCTTAACAAGACGCTTAACGCAAATCTCTCACCAATATTGAGATCAGTGGTGTTTAGGGGATTTGTGAAGATGTTTCTATATTTAATTCTACCTTATGTACTATTTCCTATTATAAACAGTCTAGTAACGAGTATAATAGATCCCATAAATAATTTAATTCTACAATATGTGCTTTACGCAGGAGAAATATCCATTGCCCTTTTCCTCCTATATTTATTTCTGTCACAAGGATCACGATTATATTCTACAATCAATAATCAAATTTTAGTTAAGATAACCAAGGTAAGGAGTAGACTATTTAGGGAGTTCTGGTTTGGACTAACTTCATTCTCTTCAACCTTCTATAGTGTAATACTTACTGTCGTCTATATTACTTTCGAAATAATTCCTCTACTATACAACTTCCCCATAAGACTTATATTCATCCCTCTCCTAGTAAGCTTATACTTTATATATAGATATAGGGTTCCTCCCATAACCTTTACGCGTATAAGTAATAAAAATGGAGAGGAATTAGTAAAGCTTACTGTAAAAGTTATCAAAAGAATGAGAAAAAAGAGGAGGCCCAAGGGAATATCAAGAATAATACATAGTTAATCTGACATAGGAGATTTTCACGACATTATTACAATTATAATAGATTAATGATTAATTACTATCAAGTAATCTCACACTATAACTTTCTTATTATTTAGTCATTCTCCCTGAAATGTTAAATTGTTTTAAACCGCCATTGAGTTTATGGAGTGAGCTTGATAGATGTTTTAGGAATATTACTGTTATAATTGGAAGGGATACGTAAGCTATAAACACTGCTTGCCATAGCGACGTTGTTAAGAATACCAGATTGCTTACTTCTATAGACTCAGCTAGCAAGACTGGTATTGAAACGCAACAGGATGCTCCAGCTATAATACCTATTAGTGGAATGAAGGCAAGATACCCCAATTTTTTATTTAAGGAGATAAGTGTAACTAAACTAGATGTTACTAAAATAGCTATATAGAGACCCATTGATATACTATATAGAGAAAGGTCAATAACTATGTTAGGCGGTATGAAGGCGGTTATGGTTGGGTTAAAAATCAATGATAAACCTAAGTTGGTTAAACTAGGTGAACTGCCAAAGGGAGTACTAAATAGGGAGACAAAGGCTGTTTGGGGATAGGATAGTGCGGGTTTGTAAATATAAGTTAGCAACTCGACTATAGCTATACTGTAAACTATGTAATGAGTTATTAGATAAGAGAAGAAAAGACCCCATTTTGTACGTTTCCTTTTATATAATCTCATAACTTGAAGTTCTCCTCTTAATATTGTATTAAAGAGCAAATATGTTAAAAATATCCAGAAAGTAACTATTGGGATTAGTTCATTAAATGGGAACATATAAGTTAATACTAGGCTTATGACTATTGGGATTATTGAAAGAAAATATAACTTCATAAATAAAAATAAGTGAGAAGGGATTAAAATTATTTTATCAAACTCAACAATTGACTTATGGATGGCATTGAAGTAGAGGCAGTTGCTACATAGCTGATATAGTATACCTTACCTCCATTAAGGACATAAAGAGATTCTGAAAGTCCGTGAGAGTAATATGATATTATATTGCTCCCATATTGTTCAATATTTCCTAGAGAGTTAGCGTAAAAGAAGTTCTGTGCTAGAGAAGAGGATGGGAAGGAGTATTGGGTGATAACCAATACATCTCCTTGAGAATCTATTAAAATTTCGGTCATTGTATTATTCCCAGTATAATAATTCTGAACACTCCAATTTCCACCTAGAGCCTTACTTACTGCACTAGTTGATATGAAGGGATTCCTTCCAGCGAGAACGCCAGATGAGAATACTAATAACACTATCACTACTATTACTGTTATTGGTACTATAATTTTACCTTTTTTCATTACTCTCTCCTAATACTATACTATCTAAAAGCTATTTAATAAACTTTTCTCCTTAATCATAAAAATTAGTATAACTTCCCTAATTATTAATATTTATCGATTTTGAGAGAACATAAATGGAGTGGATGTAACTTGATAATTCATATTTATTAAAATAATTATATTAAATAGAAATAAAAAAGTGATTAACTTTAGTTTATTCTGGATAATACAACTTATAAACAAGGTAGATAATTGACGCGAAAAGTAGCAAATCTGCTGAAGCTAGTATACCAGTAATAAATTGATAGGTTGACATGATAAACATTTCATATGTTACTATAATTGCAAATAATAAATCCAAAATTAATGCGACGTAATAATAACTCATTATGTTTATTGCTCTTCTGGTAGTTTGAACTTCAGATGGGGCTCTAAATTTAACTGATAAGAACACTATACTCCCCATGAAAACTGCGAAAACACCACCTGCTGCTATATAAGTTACACTCCATAATGTTTGCACATATGTTGTTATTGGACTTTGAGTAAGATATACCAAATTTCCGAAATCCCCTATCCATAAAAAGAAGAAGAAAAATGCCAATATCGTGACTATCCACAACACATAATCTTTTGGAGTCATTCTCTTATTGGTACTCATGCTAACTCACCACTATCAAGGTTCCTTTCATTAAGTAATGGCCAGGGCCACAGAATTCAGCACACCATATATCATATACTCCAGGTTTATTAACGATTATATAGAAATCGTACACATATCCCGGTATCGCTTCAAACTTGAACCCTAACTGCGGTATATAAAAGGCGTGAATAACGTCTTTTGATTGGATTTCAAGTACATAGGTCTGATTGGCCTTCAATACCAATTCATTGGTTGTGGTAGTCCCATTAGGATATACGAATTCCCAAGCGTATTGCATAGCTATTACCTTAATAGGAATAGCGTCTTGCCTTTGAGTAGTTGATAGATAGGCTCCAGTGTTTATTGAATTCAGATAAATATCTGAAAAAATGCCCAGAACTGTTAAGATTACAATTGCAAATACTATAGTTGACAGTTCAAATATCCTGGCTTTTTCCAATCCCCATCACCACGTTTATGAAAATTGAGATCGAAAACAAAATTAGGGAAGTACCTAAAAATTGACCTATTAAAAATTGGTTAATCATGGGATTGCTTGAAAGTGAAAACACCTCATATAGAGAATATATTAGCCCACCTAGTATAGACACGTTAATCAGTAGTACTGCTAGCCCACTTAATATCCTCCTTTCCTTATACTCAATTACCACACCTCCATCAGTTAATGGAGAACTCTGCCATTTAGCTAAAACTCTAGGTTGCACAACATATCTTAATAATGGCCAAATCACTGCAAAACAAACTAGGAAAATAATACCGTCAACCTCAGCTCCTATCGGTCCAATATCTCTTCCAGGTGTTAAAGCTGCCCAAACACTGTTAACTATAAAGCTGACAATGAAACCACTACCTATTGCAATAGACGCTGGCCTTAATGCTGGATGTGGAGCCTTATGCCTAAATATATATTCCTCTATAAATGGAAATAGCACAGTAACTACAACCCAGCCTAGGAATATCAGAGAGGCATTAGTTGGACTTACTGCCTTGTAGAAGAAGTAAATGAATAAGAAGTACCAGTCAGGGACTGGTGGAGTTTGCGCAGCTTCCACTGGGTTAAATGCAGGCATTATATATTTAGGAGTACCACCGGTAATAGCAATGTTAAATGGTATCGCTCCTGCTATCAGAAATATCGCACCAAAGGTTAGTAGGAATATCATTATCACCATCCCTATAGACCTCATTAACGGTTGAAGTTCCCATTTGAGATCAGACCTTATCTTATCTTGGTATTCGTCTATTAGCTCGGGGTAGCCTGGCCTAACTTGAGATACTGGTGGAGTTATGCCATGTTTTTCAAATATGTAAAGATGTAGACCTATAAGCGCTAGTATTAATCCACCTACTATCCAGTGAAACACGAAGAATCTTTGTACTAGAGGATCCACACCAGACATTATACCGGGTTGATCGGGATTTACTACAGTAAATAGTGAAATTAGATAACCCAAGTTAAATGGCATGTATGAGAATAAGTTTAGCCCAGTAGTTGTTGCAACCCATGAGATCAAGTTGTAAGGTAGTGAATATCCTAAATAAGCCTCAGTTAATGTTAAGCCAGCTAATCCAGCTCCAACTACCCACATTATTTCTCTTGGTTGTCTATAAGCTCCTACAAAGAAGTTTCTGGTCATGTGAACTAACAATAAGAAGACCATGGCGTAAGCTCCCCAGCTATGAAGACTAAATAATAAGGCACCGTACGGTATTTTACTTATTAAATAAGTGGTTGATGTGTATGGATCGCTTGGCGTATAGTAAAGTGCAACTAAAGCACCAGTTATTACTTCGAGTATGAACGCTGATAATACCAGCCCTCCTAGCCAATAATCTATCGAGTAAGCATATCTAGGCGCAGGTCTTAAAGTATGGCCGTAAATTCCTAACCTATCATCTAACCATTTCATAAATCTATCGAATAAACCAGCCTTTTGCTCATCTACCATGCTAACCACCCTTGCTGCAAGACGGATTAGAAGGTACGCTATAGTCATATCTAGGATCGTAAAGCAGGTTATCAGATGGGGTAGTTCTGGGTATTGATGCACTGAAATAGGGAGCATTAGTGCCTACTGCGTATATGTCACCAGAACTCTGATCATATTCTAATAGTATTATAGGGAGAGGTCTTGGAGCTGGTCCCCCAATAACTACACCACCCTTGGCTAGCAAGTACAAGGAACCATGGCATGGACAATGGAGGACTGAATTTTGAGTATCTAAACCTGGATTATTTTCAGAAGTTACTAAAACTTGTGCAGGGAGTTGGCAACCCAGATGTACACAAACATCAGAGAACGCGTAAATGGAGTTATTTGGACCTACACCACTTATGGTCTTCATTTGTCCTAGTGGACCCGCATATTGCCCATAGTATGGATTTGGTATTTCTGGAACAGGTTGACCTAAAAGCACTTGCAAGTCAACTAGGAAACAAGGTTCATTGGTTAATGGATAAGCGAAGAAGTAGACTGGACAGCCAGAACTTAACTGTTGCTGTATATCTTTAATATTAGCTATCTTATATTTTGGAAATCCAGCTAATCCATCAGTATTATTTACTACTAAGTATTGCTTTGACATGGTACCTAATTCATTGTAGAAATATGCTACGTAATCCGCTAATGGCTTTATTAAAGGGGCTATTGCAACTGCAGCTCCTACTATTAAATACAGTCTTAAGAATGTCCTTCTGTTCATCATTCTAATATACCTTGATAAGATATTTAAGTTTTATCATATAACATTATTAACTTATGTTTACATTCTTTAATATAGAATATGATTATGATACTCTACATAAGGTAATAAATTTATAAATCTTAGTTACAAGAATTTAGCATATGAAAGCACAGTCCTCTATGCTACCCGTAATCGTTGGAATCCTAGTTGCAATAATAGCAGTAGGAGTTTCAGTATACGCTTACTATGAATACCAAGTACTCTCAGCACCTACTCCAACAGTTACAAGCACTTCCACTTCAACCTCAAGCCAAATTCCATTGAATAATAATTCTGCAAATAAAACAGTATTTTTAACAATTGCCGTTTTAACGAGTGGACCAACTTTTAATTTTAATGGTACTAGCAATGGACAACTGAAAATTTATATCCCTGCAGGATGGTCAGTTTACGTGAAATTCGTAAATGAACAATCCTTGCCCCATAACTTAATCCTTTTACAAAACACTACCGCAACTCCTAGTAATCCAGATGTTGGGCAGTTTGGAAAAATATTATATGTAGTAGGCGCTAGCACCAGCAATTATCAAACCAGCGGAATTTCAAGCGGTCAACTAGATAGTGGATTATGGGGGCCATTAAACGCTGGAACTTACATGTTAGTATGTGGCATCTTAGGACACGCACAAAGTGGAATGTGGGCAGTGGTAATTGTTTCATCAAATGTGACTACTCCTTATGCTACAACAAGTTAAGTAGATAAGATACATGTGTTTTTTATTTAATAATCTAAGTAACTCTAAATTGATTAGGTTAGTTGGCTTTTAATAGAAAGATTTAAAAAATAAAATTTTAACACTTATTATGATGAACATAAAAAGAGTTTTAAAAGTAGCATTATACACGACAAGTGCAAGTGATATTGGACAAATGTATATAACACTGGGTATAATTGCACTATTAGCAGGTGCAGTAAACGCAGCCTTAATAAGATACCAGCTAACTTATCAAAGCTTAAGTGCCGTAGATTATTACAACGCTGTGTCATTACACGGTATCTTCATGATATTCTTCATGGTAATGCCTATTTCAGTGGGTTTCGCAAATTATCTTATTCCCAGAATGATAGGAGCCCATGATTTGTACTGGCCTAGAATTAATGCGTTATCCTTTTGGATTTTAGTTCCAGCAGTTTTCTTAGGACTAATAGCCCCATGGTTCGGCCCCATAAATACAGGTTGGTATATGTATGCGCCTCTCTCCATCGAGACATCAGTGAATTATGGGTTAGGTGTAACGTTAGTCGAGATTGCCCTTATATTATCAGGTATTTCATCAACACTAACAGGAGTTAATTTCCTTATGACTATTATAAAACTGAAGAAAATACCGTATTTTAAGATGTCATTATTTACGTGGTCATTCTTCGCCACTGCGATATTACTAGTGGTCGCAATGCCTCCATTAACTGCAGGACTAGTTTTCGCCTATCTGGAAAGATTGTGGAACTTACCGTTCTTTGATCAGGCTTTAGGTGGAAGTCCAGTATTATGGCAAAACTTGTTCTGGTTCTTTGGACATCCCGAGGTGTACATATTAATGTTACCTGCAATGGGGCTAGTTGGTGAGATCTTGCCTAGAATGGTCGGTAGGCAAATTTACGGTTACAAAGCATTGGCACTATCGTCAATGGCCATAGCATTTCTAAGCGTACTAGGAGTATGGATGCACCACATGTTCACAGCTATTGATAATACAGTAGCACAGATAGTGTCATCTGCAACAACAATGGCAATTGCAGTGCCTTCTGGAGTAAAGGTATTCAACTGGACTGCGACTTTATATGGTGGAGAGATTAGATACAAGGCACCTGCAATTTTAGTGATATCGTTTATAGCCATATTCTTGGTTGGAGGAATAACCGGAGTGTTCTTCCCATTAGTACCTCTAGACTATGCTTTTAATGGTACCTATTTAGTGGTTGGACACTTCCATTATATGGTGTTCGCAATACTATTTGCACTACTAGCTGGTTTGATTTACTATTTCCCATACTTTACTGGTAAGTGGTATCACGAGGATCTAGTGAAAAGTGGAACTATAATGATAGTAGCTGGTGCATTTCTAATAGCCACTGGTATGATTATTGATGGAGTTCTAGGAATGCCTAGAAGATATGCCGCAGTCCCCTCAGTAATTTACATACCATTTCAGCAAATGACTGATGTTGGAGGAGTATTAATGGGGATAGGATTAATAATGGCATTTGGTGATTTGTTATACTCATGGATAAAGGGTAAGGTAGTGGAAACAATAGATCCATGGAACGCCATACAGATAGGCTTACCAGATTTCTACATCAAACCAGTAAAATTACCATTAAGTTTTGGTAAGTCATTGGATGGCGCTCATTATGAAGAATATCACGGAGTAAGCTTCCCCTATTACAGCATACTTGGAATTGTAATGTCGTTTATACCTTTAGGTTTCATGTTCATGTTCATCAATTTAATACCAATTGGGATTATATTATTACTAGCTTTCATAGGAACTGGATTATATTGGGCATATGATCAATGGTTCAAACAAATACCTCCGCCTATGCAACTAGACGGTGGTTCACCAGTCTCAGCTGGTAGCGTGAATAATGGTATGGCTTTAACGCCTTCATTAGGAACTATTGTAATGAGGGATGCGAGGTCTGCAGTATTATGGTTCATATTAGCTGAGATATGTTTGTTCGGATCTTTTATAGGAGGATACATGTTTGTAGCAAGCCCAATTACTAATCCTATAGCGTATGCAAATGTACCGCCATTAAGAGTTGAGTACTTCCCGTTGCCAGTAATAATGACAGTTATACTGCTTTCAAGTTCCATACCAGCACATTTAGCATATGAAGAGTTTAAGAAAGGAGATATGAAGATGTTTAAGGCTCTAGGGATACTAACTGCGGTAATGGGATTCACGTTCTTAATGGGACAAGTTTACGAGTTTACGCACGTAATACACTTTACCCCACAACAATCAGCGTTTACAGCGTTCTTCTTTAGTACAGTAAGTTTACACGGATTCCACGTAATCATGGGATTGGTAGTGTGGGCATTTGTACTATTAAGGGCTTATAAGGGAGTAACACCATATGGGGGATCGGTTGCGGCAACGTACTATTGGCACTTTGTAGATGCCATATGGGTCGTAGTATTCAGTACATTCTACCTTCATCTTTTCGTATAAAAGGTGAAAAAGTGAATAATTATTTTTTTATAGCAGTTCTTATTTTCTGTATCTTTCTTATCGCGGTTTCTGTTAATCCATTTACAGAGGAGTATATGTTCATTAGCCCAATACCCTATATGTTAGCTCATTATTCACTTTTTGGGGCTGGTATTCTTCTTTCATATTATATCATAAGGAGGAAAATCGTAGACAAAAGTATAGCTGTAATAGTTGGTGCTTCAATTGCTTTCCTATGGCATTATTCATATTTTTTTAACTTAGGAGCTGAGATCTTATCTGTACGACTAATTGAGGAGGTTTCTTTAGTAATTGGAGGTTTAATGATAGGTTCTTCTCTAAAGGAACTTAGCAGAAACTTTAAGGTTCTTCTTTTAGCCCTATGGATGATAGGAGATAGTATACTTTCCTTAATATTAATGATAAGTCCATCACTCTATACTACTGTATATGCTCCCCAAGGGTTAGAGTATTTAGGTATAATCATGTTCTTAATGATGAACCTAATTGCGGTCTATTTACTGCTGAAATACGTAAATAATTTATTAAGAGATGAGAAAGACGTTGTTAATGAAAACTAACAGAGAAATACCTATCCCAAGAATGAGCACTAAATCGAGTTTAGTATATTTATAAAGAACATATATTAAACCTAACACGCCAACCTTTATTAGAAGGAATACCACAACGAAAATCGGAAATGGTAGTGATGAATATAACGCGTTAATTATTGGATTGCTTTCCATAAGTCCCTTAGATAATCCCAGTGCTGTAGTTATAACGTCAAGCATCATAAAAGTTGTTAGCGGTACTAAAAGGGTTTTCACAAGATAATATTTTAATTTTTACTTAAAAAGACTATATGTATTTTTATGTACTGTTATGTGCAGCTGTGTGCAATTGTATTTTGAGAAATTATTTTTAATAAGGGGGAGTATGATATTATAGTATGAGCTTAGAAGATCAAGTACTAAAATTCCTCACTGATATTTCAAGAAAGGAGGAAGAGATTGAATATTTAATAGTTAATATGTTTAAACCGCAATTGGAGAGCAAGGGAGTTAAATTAGCTAAAATAAAGAGGGAGTTTTTGATAGACGATGAGGGCATTTTAAGAATAGGATTCTCGTTACCAATCATGTATTATGAGGAGGGAGATGAGATTTACTTATTTTTAGCCAAAAACTACGCAGACTACTCCACTATAGAGCAGTTGTTAATTAGAGAAAAAATCCTAAAAAATAAATTTTCTAAAAAAGTGAGAAGTTTCTTGATAGTGTTTGCTATCCCTAAAAAATACTATGATCTAGCCTTAAAGTTGGGAATAGAGGTGATAAGTGAAAAAATTATTAGTTAGATAGAATTCAAATACCTTGCTAACTGAGATAAATACTCCTTAAATATTTGGAAATCACTTAGCCTATTTTCAATCCTAATTTTGAATGCTTCGTTATAGATATCGTATAGTTGAGGGTTTCCAACCTTGTACGCAACTGATTTTATCACATTATCTTGATCCTCCTTTGTCAACGTAGGCATTCCCAATTTGTTCCCAACTGCCGTAATTAAGTAGAAAATAGCCTCCCAATAATATCTCATAGCCTCAGCTAAGTTACCTTGAGTTTCGTAATAGCTTGCAGTGTTCCAACTCTGGTTGTATCTAGTTATATAATCGGCGTATGTTGGTTGTTGAATTTGAATTACATTCTGTTGTTGAGTTACTGGTGTCTTTACTTTAATGTATTTGTCAGCTCTTTTTTGTAAGAATTCGTAAAGGAAGTACAAGAATACAAAGGCTGGTATTGAATAAAGCCATAATATATACGGATTGCTTACGTAAAACTCACTTGATTCAACCAACGCAGCTAAGAATAACTCTATTGGGACAATTATGAGGGTTAGTAGACCTCTCACCCACTCCCTTGGTCTAATTACAATGTATAACCCACTGGATGCAGCTACGGCATAAGAGGGTAGTTCAAGCCATGAGTGTGGTAATGTCATTAAGCCTAAGGCGGACAAAATTCCAGGAACATTAAGACTAGATGAAAACGCACTTAAAACTGCCCCAGTTGAGTATATACTTACAGCCAATATGATCATTCCAACAGCAGGTATGAAATCCAAGAACGCGACCCTTACGTTGTTACCAAAGATCATTAATACCTTACCGAAATAAGATTGGTTTAATACTTGATTTTCCGTACTGTTAAACGCTGATACTAATGAGGGATTATTCTGAGGTATGCTTGAGGCTATTAAGAATAACACTACCTCAAATACGAAAACTATCAAGATAATCTTTGTTAAAACTCTCATTAAGGTTAATTCTGACTTGATATTTAAATTACTTTTCCTAAGTTACCTTTCAACGATTTTTCTAATATTCTCATGGAATGGAGGATATATTATTCCCTTTTCAGTTATAATACCAGTAATATATTTAGGCGGAGTAACATCAAATACTGGATTATATACATTTACGTCCTCTGGAGCTATTGGTATCCCTCTAATTGTCCTTACTTCATTGGGATCCCTCTCCTCAATCTTAATGTCGTTAACGTCACTCTTTAAGTCGAAACTGGAAGTTGGTGCTAGTGCGTAAAATGGTATACCCAATTCATGGGCTATAACCGCTTCCTTAAATGTCCCTATTTTATTGAAGACGTGCCCATCTCTCAATATCCTGTCAGCACCAACCATTACGTTATTCACCATATCTCGATACATTACTAAACCAACTGCAGTATCTGTTATTAACGTGACCTTTATTCCTTCCTCCATTAATTCGTAAACGGTTAACCTACTTCCTTGCAACCAAGGCCTTGTCTCTGGAGCAATTACTGAAACGCTCATCCCTAAGGCCTTAGCTAATTTCACTGAAGCCAATGCAGTTCCTAACCCAGTACCAGTAGCCAAACCACCTGCATTGCACTGCGTTAGTACTGTGTCACCATCGTTTAATTTCTCTAAACCGTAAAGCCCCATTTGTATTTCAGCATCATACTCCTCATCGAAAATCTTCTTAGCCTCAACTTTCATTAGTTCTATTAGTTCATTTACAGCCTTGGCGTTACCACTTTCCACTGTATTTTTAGCTAAAGTTAACATTCTTGAGGTCGCCCAAACTAAATTAACAGCTGTAGGTCTAGCTGAATCTAATATGGTCTTAGCCCTAGTTAATTCCCTAATAGCGTCATCTAATGTCTTTACATTCTTGTTGTTGATCAACGCTAGTACCATTCCGTATCCGGCAGTGATTCCTATGGCTGGAGCACCTCTAACTTGCATATTCTTTATGGCTAACGCTGTGTTTTCAACATCCTTTAAATCCACGTAAACCTTTTGAAAAGGCAATAAGGATTGATCCAGGATTGTCAGGGTATTACTTTCATCTTTCCAAATTATTGGTAATAATTTTGGCTTAAAAAGCTCCTTAACTTCCTTTACTGTAAGCTTCATATGATATAATGGGTAAAGGAAGATTTAAAGCTTAGGGAAGGAAAAGGAATACGTGAACTTAACTATTATTGAATTTGAAAGTAATGTCTTGAGAGATAATCCCTTGAAAGACCCAAATAGGAGAAGAGTGGGAATAATTTACCCTGAAGAATATGAGGGAAGACCAATATTGATCTACCTTAGTGGCTACCTCTCTTCTTCTCTAACCCAAATCAATTACAATCCATTGGGAGAGGATATGAAGAGAAAGGTTGAGAGATTGATTAATGAGGGGAAAATGAAAGGTTCAGTAATAGTCCTTCCAGATATGTTCACTAAGGTTGGTGGAAATCAGTATATAAATTCTTCAGCGGTGGGAATGTATGAGGACTTTCTCATAAAGGAATTAATACCTTTCTTAAAGGACAAGTTCAAGAGCGATAAGATAGGAATATTTGGGCACTCGTCTGGAGGATACGGTGCACTGGCATTGGGAATGAAATATTCTAATGTCATCAAAGCCATAGCTGACCACGCGGGCGATTCCTATTTCGAATACGTCTACTTACCTACATTTCCCAAAGCGATTGAGCAGTTAAGGAGATTTAAGACTCCCGAGGAATGGTTAGAAAATTATTGGAAGAAGGAGAATAAACAACATAGGGAAGATTTGAATACATTGAACGTAATTGGTATGGCAGCATTTTATTCTCCTAAGGACGAAAAAATCGAGTTACCATTCGATTTGGAGACTGGTGAAATACTGGAGGAGGTTTGGAGAAAATGGCTAGACAAAGACCCGGTCAGGATGGTTGATAAATATGCTGATAATTTGAAAATGCTTAAGTTTATATTTATAGATGTGGGCAAAAAGGATGAGTTCAACATACAGTATGGGAGTAGGACTTTACACAAGAAGTTGCAAAAATATGGAATAAATCACTATTACGAGGAGTTTAATGATGGCCATCTTCACACAACCTATAGATATGATATATCCCTAAGCCTTCTTGAAAAGGCACTAATGTCCGAATAATCTTTCCTTAATTGCTAGGAAGCTAGAGTAGGTAACTTCCCACTTACTTACTGCGCGAAGGTTTTCTGTGTATATGCTATCTCCAATATTTCCTACCAACATTTTGATATTAGCTTTCCTTAAAATTGAATAGGATGGATAGCAAAGAGAACCATGCGCAGCAATTACCATTTCGGCTCTTAACCTTACACACTCCTTAGCAACTAATGGCCTTTTCGTTGAGGAGTTTAGGGCTGGATTCTCCTCTTTAAATAGAATCTCCCTATTTTTACTGTCAAATAATACTACGAATTTCCCTCTGGAGAATAAGTCCAATCTATTTGAATCATCTACAACAGTGCACATTATCATAAGAATTTTAATAACTTGCATAGTAAAAAGGTTAATCCTAAACGTTCATATAATCTTATAGTATCTTGCCATTTCCTTAAACGTCTCAACCCTTACGTCCTCTGGAATGTAACCCAATTCCCTTTCGGCCTTCTTATAGGAATACACTAACTCCCTAGAAAGAACGTCATAGGCCATTTTTAACATCTCATGTGAAGACTTGAAAGGCTCTATGAGTTTTACGCTAAATGGGAACCAAGACTTTATTTCTCTATTTATGGCTTTTGCTGCATCGGAGAAAAGACTTGTTAAGTTAACGGGTTCCTTATCGGTTATGTAAAAATAATCGTTACTCTTATATTTACAAGCTAATTCTATTGCCTTAGACGCATTTCTAGTTGAGACTACGCTAAACATATTATCATTTTTTATGCCAATACCATGAGAAGTCAACCACATGAAAATCCTCCACATAAGGATTCTACTATATGGACCGTAGATTATTGGAAACCGAAGTATTACATAATTGGGGAATTTCGATATACTCTTTTCCCCTTCAAGCTTCGTAATTCCATGAAGTGTATTTGGCTTTAAACCTTCTCCATGGGGACTCTCCTCAAGGATAGGTCTTTCTTTACTGTCGATATTTTCAGACACTCCTATACTGCTTATATATACGAACTTACCTGAATTAACTTGAAAGAACTTCCTTCCTATTTCAGTAGGAAATTTTACTTGTAAGTATTGAAATTCTTTAGGATCTTTAGTCCACATCGCGCCTATAAAATAGACTAAACAATCAACGTCTTTCGAATGATCGTCATAAGAGAAAATTATATTTGCACCAGCGTTTTGTAAGGCTTTTGCGTAATCGTTCATATTCCTAGCGTAAACTAGTACATCATGCCCCTTACTCAATGCGTATCTTACGAAATTGCTACCTACGAATCCAGTACCGCCAAATGTTAAGATTTTCATATTAACATTTTTGCAAAAAAGCATAAAAAGATGTCATTAGGCACTTTTGCTTAAAAAGTATCCTAATAAACTAACATGTTGTGAACTATTCAAAATTTTGGACAAGGTTTAAGGAATGGGCTTTAACAACAAATGATGAAGATATCTTACCTTATAAGTTAAGAAAAATAATTGAAATAATCAGACAAAATCCAGACATAACCTTGGTCAGACTAGCTGGTTATTTAGATACTGACGCCCTATACTTGGCTAGGTATTTGCTTAATAGTTATAAGAGTCTCGTTGAAACCTAATCTATAAGCTTTAGGTTTTTTAATTCAGTTCTCGATTTTAGCTATATGAAGAAGAGTGAAATTAAGGAGATTGAACCATGGGGCGTTAACATTCCTTTTATATTCTTGGCAATAGCATATTGGGCTTTGGGTTCGTTATCACTTCCCCTCAATTGGTCATATCATCCCTATTTCATGATGTTGGGAGCTTACGCGTTGTACTTTGGTATGATACAGAGACTATTCTTTCCTGCCAAAAATTACCTAGCATTACATATAGCCTCTCTAATCTTTTTAGCAATTCCGATATATTATTTTCAAATTATTGCATCAGTTGCACTAGCAATTACTGAAGTCAAAGCTTTACTGGATCTGAGAAATTATGGTTATAATGCTAAAAAATTGCCAATTAACGCTTTGGTGCTTTCATCGCCATTTGCATCTATAATTACATGGCTACTCTATCCAAATTACTGGCTTCTCATAACTCCTTTACTCTTATATATATTAGGAGTTAACGTGGGAGTGTTCTCCGTTAATTTAAGAACGAGGCCAGTATTCGGATTATATCAGTTACCAATATTTCTAATTATAATATCGTCATACTTCTTCCCCATTCTATTTCCATTTATCGGAGTGGTGTATTTTCTAACAATATACAGAAAAACATTTACGTTTAAGAACACTAGTGCAATCTCATCTTTACTATCTCTCATAGTGATCCCCCTTTTATCACTCTATTTTGGAGATTTCGTCCACGCATTCACCTTAGGTATTATGTCGACCTTATTCTTCTCCTGCATTACGTACTCAACTAGTAGATATAATTATGATAAGATAGTAATTTCAATAATTCTCTCAGATTTGGCTTATATATTGCGATTCTTTTACTTTAAAATCTCTGGAATTTTCTGGGTCATTGCAGTGCTCTATTTCCTCTATTTAATTAGAGATAATTTCTATTTAACTTCCATAAAATTAGGACTATCAATGAGGTTTATAAGAATGCAGAAAGAAAGTCATGAGTCTCCTTAGCTACGTTTGCCCATGACGAGTGTAATTCTAAAAACTTCTTCACGTTCTCATCTTCATGCTCGCTCTCATATTCCTCATCTTTCATACTCAATATATTGTTTGCAATCTTCGCCATTTCCTTCACATCATACTCTCTCACTGCTCTAACTGGTTTTAAATTGGAAAAAACGAACCTAATTGCTGGTATGTCATATGCTACGACCGAAGTACCTAAAGCTAAGGTATCTAAAACAACTAGGGAAAAACCATCTTGATGGGAAGGATATATTAAAACTTTGGCCTTAGCTACTGTACTATACACCTCCTCTATTGGCCTATAACCCATATATTCAATTTTAGGATGCGACATTAGAATCGCCCTATCCCTCTCGTTGAAAATTTTTCCAAATACAACTATTTTACTATTTAGTAAATCAGCAATTCTAGGCAATTCCCTAATGCCTTTCTGTGGTACTAATCTAGCAAAGAACACTGCATAGTCTTCTTTACCCTTAGTCTTCCTATACTTATAAATAATATCCCTATTGAAAGCGTTGCCGACCTCGTAAACCTTTAATCTCACGTCACGTGCAATCTCTTCAATCCCAGATAAATAAAACGATGCCTTAGATACACCAGCTATTCCCCTTAGTACTCCATCATTTATTGAACGCAAAAACGCCCTCTTATCAAATTTGTAGAACATCCACATTAAGATATCATAGGCTAAACCCTTGATTCCTAGAAATCTCTTGTATCCCCTTCCGAAGGAATTCCTGAATGGTTCATCATGTAGAAGTTTAACTAATGGCTTATCCAATTTTTTTGAAATATGATAAGATAATCGCAACGTTATTGAGTCCTCGTGCATATCGTATATCACGTCAGGTTTAATTTCCTTTAGTTCATCAATGTATTTTCTATCCTGTCCCAAATCATTCCATCTCAAATAGACGGTATGAGATTTTATGAAATAGGGTAATGTACCAACTTCTTCAGCTTCTTTAACTTCATACACGGAATGATGAACGTTAACATGCGCGTTCTCTAAATCCTTTAGCACCTCATAGTTTCTTCTAACTAGAAATGATGGAACGTATAACGTTACTTCGTCTCCCATCTTTACTAGTTCTTTTAACACGTTTTTTATGTGAACTGATACTCCAGAAGGGTTAAACACGTTACCAATTGCTAGCACTCTCATTTCTCTCACTTTAGTTTAACACTATGAGTATGATAGTTTGAAGAAAGAAATTAATGGTTTTTCCCATCTGGAAGTTATGAAAGGTGATATAATCTCTACCTTAACAGCTTTCTGCTTTTAGTCTTACCTTAAAAATTCTCGATATAGTCTTGAATATGTTAGTAATTTATAATCCTCTTCATTAATTATCTTGCAAGGAATTACCACTATTTTTTGTCGCGAGTAGCAATAAGTTATATTACTGTAGTTATTTAAGATGTAAACGTGGATCCTATAATCCTATCATTATTACTAGGTCTTTCCCACGGAATTGAGCCCGATCACGTAGCTACCGCCAGACTCTTAAGGAGTAGATGGAAAATTATCCAATTCGCTTTAGCTCATTCAGCAGGATTCATTATAATAGCAATACCACTTGTAATTCTTATAGGTGATAATAAATTTCTGGAAATGATCTCAGATATAGTAGGTATTATATTTTCAATTCTACTGTTGGTCCAAGCAATATTCAATAAGGAAATAGATATAGGGGCAAATAAGGCAGGATTACTACAAGGAGCTTTCGTTATAACTCCAACTAAAGTATTAGTTATAGTTATTGCTTCAACTGGTTATACTCTTCTCTATTCCATAGAGATAGTTTCGTCGTTTATAATAGCCTCTGCAGCTTCAATAATATCCCTTTCGTTGTTCAATCTTATACCTAAGAGGATATATAAAATAGTAGATATAGGAATAGGTCTTCTAACTATGGCTTACTTGATCTTCCTTCTTGTTAGCTGATAGTTCTTTTCTTACCTCATATATTATAGTAGCTAATTCTAACTCAATCTTTCTCATATTTCTAAAATGTTCTAGAACTTTTCTCCCTTTTTCAGTTAATTTGTATTCACCATCAACCTCTTGAATAAGCCCGTCATCAGTTAGCATTGACAGATACTTTTTTGCTAGTGATGCGCTAAGATTAACATTTTTCATAATACTAGATATCCTATTAATGTTACTATCAATCGCCTCTAAGATATCACCTATTATATCATCTCTAGTCCTTCTCATACATTTACTACTACTCTTTAATCATTTATATTTTTTATCATGGAGTTCCTCAGTAGCGAATGGGACGAAAAGCCTAAAAGTGAGAACGACAAATTTCAAACTAAACACAAGTTAAAATTATTTTCTTACATCTTCTCGAACATCAGATGTAGTTCTAAGTTTATGAGAAACCTTCAAGATGGAAAAACTCTAACGTTGATTCTCAGTTCCTCCCTTTATCTTCTGTAATGTATTTTTAATTTCCTCAGCGTCTTTTTCTCCCCTATATTTACCTACCAAAGAGATGAACGTATTTATTTCATCCTCAGTCATGGATTCTTGTATCAGCGGAGATAGTTTTGACAAAAACTCCTTGTATAGATTTTCCAGAACCTCCATGTATTCTGGCAATGTTAGAGCTGGTAACTCATCTAGCAATGATACTATTGAAGATGAAATGGAGGAAAGCAGATCTTTTAGTATACCCTTGAAAGCTATAGCTTGTTGTTGTTTCTCCATTTTGCTAATATCCTCTACTTTTTTCTTCAATTCGGTTAGATTTTTAGCTAGTCTATACTTATGAAATTCCAAATTAATAATAGCATTTCTCACATTTTTTGACGCAATGTATCTTATCTCGTCTCCATCTTTCAGAACGTTAATATAACCTTGCAAGTAAAGATTCTCAATGGTTTCTTGTATCGTATTTTTGGACAAGATGTAACCTAATGCTGAAAGTTGCGAATAAGTGGTCCCACTAGGTCCCGATTGGGCTATAGCAACTAATACTAGCCTTTCCCTTTTACTTAGGAATTCCATTTGCCAAAGAATTGTAGTTAAAGATTAAAAAGCTAATAAGGAATATGGAATGTGATAAGGATTAGCGCTCCTGGAAAAATACTTTGGATAGGAAGTTATAGCGTAGTATTTGGAGGTATATCACACGTAATTGCAGTTAATAAGAGAGTGAGTTGCAGGTTAAGAGAAATTCAAGAGAGGAGTTTGATTTTCCACACTAGTTATGGCGATTTTAAAAATTCAGGTAATGAGTTAATTAATTCAGTCCTAGATACTTTTAGAGAAAGATTTACCCAACTTCCTCAAGGCTATGAAATTGAACTTTATAACGATAAGGAATTCATATTAGATGGTAAAAAAACGGGATTAGGCAGTTCTTCAGCTGCTACAGTTTCCCTTACCGCCTGCCTATATTACGCTATCAATGGTAAACTGGATTTATTTGAAATACATAAATTGGCGCAAATTGCCAATTTCAAGAGACAAAAGGGAATTGGAAGTGGGTTTGATATAGCTTCAGCTGTTTTTGGAAGTATAGTTTACAAGAGATTTACTGATTTGGAGAAAATGGACTTCTATTACGAGAAGTTAAAGCTGGGTAATTATGATATGGTACTTGGCTTTACGGGAAAGAGTTCTGAAACTGTGGGTTTAGTCAAGAAATTTGTAGAGAAGAGTAATTTAGAGGATTTTCGGGAAATTATGAGGCTTATAGATGAGGAGAATAATATGGCAATTAGACTCGTAAAATTAAATAAAATCGACGAAGCTGTAGAGCATGTAAGGTTAGGGAGGAAGTATCTAAACTATATAGCTGAACGTATAGTCGGTGTTAAACTAGTAAGTAAAGAAGAGGAGGAGTTGATAAAGATAGCTGAGGACGAAGGCGCATTAATAGCCTTGTCCCCTGGAGCTGGTGGTGGGGATTCAATTTTCGCTTTGGGTAATGATTTGAGTAAGGTAAGGGAGGCATGGAAAAGAAGAGGTATTATAACTATTGACGTGAAGGAGAATGAGGGCTTAAAGCTAGATTCTAATTAAAAAATTTTGTCATTCTCTATTCAATATCTTAGGTCCATCTCCAACTTTAGATACTATAATTCTCTTTATTTCTAGAGATTTTAAGAATTCTAAGATGTCTTGTACATATCTTTCTGTAGTGAAAATGTGGGGATTTGGTCCAGCATCGAATGTGTAACCAGCCTTACCGTACTCTTGTATCCATTCCATTATCCTTATTGAAGTATCGTTTAAGTAGAAGAATGACGGCCAACTATCTAATATTATTGCATGCATACTGTTGCTATGTCTCATGACGAGATAGTAGAATTTCCTCTCATCCCTATTCCTTATAGCCTCGATGACTTCATTAAAGGTCTTCTCAACGAATTTTAGCCTACACTCCATTAATTCTGAAGTCTCAGCTGATCTTATCATACCCTTTCTAGAAGATATCTTCTTTTCTTTCTCGCTTAATATCGGAATTATATCGACTAGTTCACTCCAATGTCCATGTTGGAAGATTTGATAGCAATAGGAATCCTCACCATCTTCTCTTAGACCCTTATTCCATACAACAAATCCTCCAAACATACTCCTACAAGCACTCCCAGATCCTAGTCTGGCTATTTTGGAAAGTTCTTCAGGTTTAAGTTCCAATTCCAATAGTTCATTCAGGCCAAAGGTTAATGCGGCAATTCCTGCCGCAGATGACGCTAATCCAGCGTTAACGGGGAATTTTGCCTTTGACTCGACCTTAACGTGAAACTCCTTGCCAACGATTTTCTTAAAGGCTTCCAAGACTCTTCCAGCATATTCTTTCATTTCATCCTCTGGTAAGATCCTTTCATTAACTATTACAATGTTCTTATCGCTCAAGGTAACTTTGGTAATTACTGATAACTGGTCATCTAATGTAATCGACAATGAGTTATTAAGTGGTAAATTTAACCTTTCATCTCCTCTTTTTCCCCAATACTTCACTACGGCTATATTTGAAGGTGCTGAAACTGTTACAGACTTTAGCACGATTCTAAGAATACGTTATTACTTATTAACTTTAACTAACTCATATAATTCCTTTTTAGATACTTCCTCCTCCTTTTTTAATATCCCCTTCTCTCCAATTGTAATATCCCCGATTATAATCTCATTATCCTCAATTCTTAAATCTAAATCAATTAATTTCTCAATCAATTCTAAATCCCTTACTCCATAGTATTTAAGGAGAAGCAAGGCTCTCATATCCTTAACCTTTTTAATTCTACCCACATTGAAGGGTTTTAAATTAACCTTATCGAAAATTAGGCTTAAATAATATGTTGCCTCTAAATTCGTTTCATCAATGAACGTGAACCCATTTACTGTCCTTATCTTAACCTTATCCTTAAATACGTCAACCTTAGAGTAAGGAAGCTCAGTGGATTCTAGCCTATCTAGAATCTCTCTCTTAGAGGGTATATTGTGAAATTCTATGCCAAATCTGGTAGTGTATAATTCCTTTGATTCTTTTAGAATATCTTCCAATTCCTTTATATATAGATTTGATAAGTTTAAAACAGCATTTCCTCTTATTACTCTAACACTAACCTTGTCACGTAGAAATTCAACCTTGTAATTATACGCTTTTACGTTGTATTTTCTTAGTGTCTGTACTAGATCATTTAGGATATTATCATCATTACAATCAGTACGAATGACGTATTTGTTAACGATAACCTTATTCACAATTGTTCTTAGACGATATTAATATATATTATTATAAGGCCACTGGGCCATTCAGGTTTCCATTGCGAATTCACTTTATTTCTATAAAATGAGATTAGAATAATTGATTGTACACTAAGAGGAAGTAATACTAATAGGGGACGAGAAGGATATTATACTATGCAAGAAGCACAATTCATGAACGATCGTGGAGTCCTCCACTCCACGGTCCTCCTCGCCCCAAATATACTTCAACAAAACGCATTATTAAACAAAACGGTTGACGAGATCGAGAAGATAGCCCTTGAAGAAGCAGAAAAATAAGCCCAAAATACGCAAGAGGAAAGAAAATACAAAGAAGAGGCTACTCACACTACAAGTTCATCAAAGGATTCAACATCACAAAGACAGGAAGAAGAATAACTTACAAATTACACTGGATAACTATAACCTCCCAATCCTTTATAAGGACGTGAAGAGAGTAAAAACGAGAACTGAAGAAGAACTCCAAAGAGAAAGCAAACTAATCCTAAAAGAATATTATCCTTCTACTCTGTGCTCGGAGGGAAACTTAACGTTAAGTTATTATTGCCTAAACTTGGGGTTCAAGGAAATTTCAAGTACGTTATAGTTGATGGTAAGTACGTTAAACTCGTTGACGGTGAAAGGGGTGTTTTGCTTGTGGCCTTGAGCGTTACTGAGGAAGGTAAACGGGCAGTGCTTGCTGAAGAGGAGGATTATAGGAGACTTCTTGTGGATTTGTGGGGGAAGTTTAACCCGGTTCTTGTCGTTGCTGATGGTGTTAAGGCTCTCGATAGGGCTATATCTTTCTGTATTAATGTTAGGAGGTTAGTATTGTGTTGTTTATTTGAAGCGTTCCATGAAGAGGAGTGAAAGGGAGGAGTTGAACGAGATTCTTTTCTTGGCTGTTAAACTTTTTGATAATCTGGGTGTTCTTAATTATCTTCTTGCTCCTAAGGAAGTTTGGTGTTGGTTAAAGGTCGAACAACTTGGTTGAGTCTTTTAATTCCTTACTTGAGCGTAGGCGTTTTGGTAAGTTCCACTCGCCTTGGCGCATTCTACAGATAGCCAAGGCGATTGCCTTAGAGTACAATTCATTAACTTGTTTTCTCATCTTAGTAATAATATTACACTAACCCTCATTACTCTCAATAACATAATATATAATCAATTATTTCTTCATAGAATTATTCTTATTGAGCGAAATAAAGTGAATTCGCAAAGGAAATCTGAATCGTCCAGGCCACTTAATATATATATAATTACCTAGAACATAATATTTATTTACTCTATAGCATATTATAGTACAAGAATAATGAAAGAATAGGTGAAAATTTATGATTCTTAACATATTGTTTTTAGAGATTATATTAACTTCAGCATTCTTATTGATTATTTCGACTGGATTGCAGTTTTACCTCGAATCTAGATTACCGAGTTTATCTAAAGACTTGGATAAAATAACATTTTTAGCTAAACTGGAAGCATTACTATCCCTTGTTCAGCTTCTATCATCGGATAAGGTTTCAGATATGCTCGAAGGTACGATAATTGCTAGTCCACTTAACGTCAAAATTGAAGAATTGAAAAAATATGTCTCAGCCAACTGGGATAGCCTTAAGGGTTCTATAAATATACTGAACGAGAAGATTAAGAATGTAGATAGAATAATTTTCTTATCCGAGGAAGTAAGTGTAGCAGTGTCTCACATAGTTAATGAGAACAAAATTTCACTAGTTCTCCTTATTTTCTCGTCGTTATTCTTATTGTTAAATCTTGTGAGTATTGCCTTCATATTTTCTGGTTTAGCCTTTGGGATCTTAGTCATAGCAATTACATCTAGTTTAAATTGTGTAAAATACGCTAACGAGTTGAAGTCCTTTTACTCTAAATACACATTGCATCGTTGATAATTAGTATTTTAATATTTGGTTATACCTTACTTTAAATGTGGTATATAGACAGTGTATAAGATGGAAAAAAGGGCTAGTGAATACACAGTGTGAGATAGAGGTTCAAATTAGCGATGATGATGAAGTTTACATTATAAAAAATGGCATAGTTAAAAGAGTTAAGGGTGAAAACGATATCATACCATATATAAACGCAATATCTCCCGCATTTAGAGCATTAGTACTAAGTAAATTGCCCAATACGATGTCAGAGAACCTTTACAGATTAGTATACAAGACACAGCCATTTAACGAAATAAGGAAAATCTCGGAGAGAACATTCTCCATATGGAATGGCTCCTATCCCAGCTTTATCACTTTCCTCAATTTACCTTCAGAAGTTATAAAATATTTACCACCTTCTAGAATGATTGAGATAGATCCACAATATTATGTTCACATAGAACCTCTGTATAAATCTATTGAAAAACACTCTGAGTGGGCAAACGATACAGTATACTTCTATGGTCAACAAGTCTGTATAGCATTGAGAGGTTGTACTTACTTCGGAGACGAAGCTTATAGCGTAAAGGACATAGATCAAAGTTTAAACGTTATAAAATTATGGTTATTTCACATTATACTAGGTTCTGGTACTGTTGTGGTTGATGGTAACGTAAAAAATCTAGAAAAGTTCTTAATGCTAAGATATGACAAAGGCTTTGAATTTTTGGAAAGTAAAGAGGAAGCTGGAAAATTGGAAATAGAGGTTAATGATAGGAAAATAAGGATGACATTGAACGATAATGAATTATTAAGTCTAGATTACACTTCCCCTCGCTATATTAAGTTTAGTTATCCATTAAGCTGGAAGAGTAGATATTCAATTTCAGATTTCATATCCTCCTTAAAAATGTGGAAAGGAACCTAAATTATTGCAAGTATTCCCCCAGTGAGTATAATTATAACGGTAATCCAATAAATGATCATTCTAGTTCTTCCATATTTGTAGTTCATCATTAAGTTCTTATCCTTTATTAAAATTCCAATCAATACCGAGGGGATTATAACTATAAATGGTGCTATTGACATTAAAGTTAGGGCAAAGTTTATCACATTATCGTAATTGTTGGTGAAAAGTAGCGTAATTGCGAGTGAAGGAATCGATTCGGAAATATATAATAGTAGAAAGTTGCTAAAACTGTTTTTACCTAAAGCTTCTAAAGTTCCCCACGCACTTCCTAAAGACTCCACTATTAATGCTAGAAAAGCTGCACTAATTAAGCCAATTCCAAATATATATGGGGAAATTGGACCTGAAATTAAGGATAGTGAATAAGACATTTCCTTGTAATTTAAAGGATCTACTGATGGTGAAATTCCAGTAGTTGCCATTTCTATAGCCACCATTATAAGCTCTGATACTATGGCCCCGATAAACGTCTCTATGGAGGACCACTTCACCTTAGTTTCTATTGGCGAAGCTACATCTTGGTATTTATAAGCAGTTGCCGAGGTTTGGTAAAATATCATAAAGGGCATGACTACTGCGCCTATATTTGCAGCAACAAGAAACGTAAAGGATTTGGAAAGTGAGAAGTAAAATACGTTTTCTCCAGGTATGATGCCCCTTAATATAGCTTCAAGCATAAATGCAACTATCAAAATTAAAGATATCGGTATTAGGAATTTCTCTATTTTATCATATTTTTTAGTTGATATTATAATTAGATGAAATATAAAGAAAATTGGAAGAGTTATATAAGGTGGAACTCCTAGCACTAATCCCCCGACTGCTATTCCAACGTATTCAACTATGTACGTGAACACGTCAACCATGAACATAGAAAGAGAGGCTAGTAGCGATATTTTAACTGAGTATCTCTCCCTAATAATCTCCCCAAGACCTTTACCATTATTTACTGCACCTAATCTTCCGGCAGCTTCTTGGATAACATATAAGGGAAAGGCTAAGAGTAGCAACAGCCAGATCAGTCTATATCCGTACTCTTGCCCATTGGCTACGCCAGTTAATACGCTTGCTGCGTCAACATCCGCCATCATTACTATCCATGCTGGACCGAAAAGTCTTACTATCTCTCTAATGCTCATATTATGATACACAATGTTCAGTATATATATGCTTTACGCCTAATCGTAAATGTATATATTTATTAATGATGGAATAAAGCTTCACTTTAAATTCTTAAAATTATTATATATCACTCATGACTATAAAAAAGATAGGCGTGGTTGGAGCGGGTACCATGGGTCATGGAATTGCTGAGGTTTCTGCACTTGCCAACTACAAGGTCAGCGTAGTGGATATATCGTGGGATTTCCTAAATAGGGCAAAGGAGAGGATAATGGAGTCATTAAACAGATTTTATGAAAAGGGGCAAATAAAGGAAAGACCAGAGGACGTAATGAAAAGAATAGAATTCTCGACGTCTTATGATATAATGCGAGATGCTGATTTCATTATAGAGGCAGTGCCAGAGATTATAGAGCTTAAAAGAAAGGTGTTTGAGACTTTAGATAATATAACCCCTTCCCACGCGTTTCTAGCCTCGAATACTTCATCAATCCCGATATCGACTATAGCTGAAGTCACTAAGAGGAAGGAGAAAGTTATCGGAATGCACTTCTTTAATCCTCCACCAATTATGAAGCTCGTAGAGGTAGTTCCTAGTAAGTACACCTCAGATGAGACCATTAACGTTACAATAGATTTGGTGAAGAAAATGAACAAAATCCCAGTTAGACTTAAGGTTGAAGTTCCCGGTTTTGTTAGCAATAGGATATTTTTGAGGCTAATGCAAGAGGCTTGCAGGGAAGTTGAGAGTGGTGAAGCGAGTATTGAGGAAGTTGATAGTACTGCTAGGAATAAGCTTAAATTACCAATGGGCATTTTCGAGCTATCGGATTATGTGGGATTGGATGTTGCAGTTGATTTATGGAATGTGATAGTAAATAGCGGAACTGCTGAAGATGTTAAGTGTGAGATGTATAAGAGGAAGTATGAGGCTAAAGAATTGGGCGTTAAGACTGGAAGAGGATTCTATAATTATCCTGCAGCTGGTAAGTATAAAAAAGTTGATTTACCAATTAGTAGTAAGGTTGATCCGGCTAGATTAATATCTTTAGCAGTAAATGAGGGGGCACGGCTCATACAAAATGGTATAGTAAGTGCTAAGGATATTGATACTGTAATGATTTATGGCTTTAATTTCCCCAAGGGTTTAATGCAAATGGCTGATGAACTAGGTATAAAGAACATTTACAATCATCTAGTCGATATCTATTCGAAAGGATATAGGGCGTATAGGCCAAATAGTTTAATAGAGGAATTAGCTAAAAGTAGCAAGGGTTTCTACGACTAAAAAACCCTTTATTCTTTCTTTATATAAAACTTTATCAGTAATTTATAATTACATTTTCAAAAAATAACTTGAAGTTATATCTAGGTTTATGAGTTAGGAAGTTCATACATATTTTATAAATTATAATCTGGCCAGTATTTCCTCATAACCTCATCATCTAAATCAACACCTAATCCTGGATCCTCGGTAAGCTTAATTACACCATCCCCTATAATCCTTCTCTTAGGTTTAACTATCTCATTCCAGAAAGGCACATCATGACCGTGAAATTCCACGAAACCGAAAGTGTTTGCAATCGACCCTACATGAGCGTGAGCCATAGTACCTATTGGTGAAGCAATATTATGAGGAGAATATTCTATATCGTACATCGCAGCTAATTCAGCTATTCTTCTTCCCTCAGTTATCCCGCCAGCCTTAACTATATCTGGAGCCCATACTCTTGTTCCAGTATTCAGTAAGTCCTTGAACTGGTATACTGTATAAAGATTCTCACCAGTTTCTATTGGAACTGAGCACTGAGATGT